>NZ_JZRG01000001.1:0-26764 GCF_000964075.1 Brevundimonas sp. KM4
CGGCGGTCCCCCTCCCCCGCATTGCGGGGGAGGATCTCAAGTTACGCCTCCAACCGATATCCCGCCCCGCGCACGGTCTGCAGCATGGCGCGGTCGAAGCCCTTGTCGATCTTGGAGCGCAGGCGGCTGATGTGGACGTCGATGACGTTGGTCTGGGGGTCGAAATGGTATTCCCAGACCTTTTCCAGCAGCATGGTGCGGGTCACCGACTGGCCGGCGTGGCGCATCAGGAACTCCAGCAGCTGGAACTCGCGCGGCTGAAGATCGATCTCGGTCGTGCCGCGATGCACGGTGCGGCCGATCAGGTTCATTTCCAGGTCGCCGACCTTGAGCACGGTCTGCACTCCGCCGGTCTCGCGACGACGGGCCAGGGCCTCGACCCGCGCGATCAGTTCGGCGAAGGCGTAGGGCTTGACCAGATAGTCGTCGGCGCCGGCCTTCAGGCCCGTGACCCGGTCCTCGACCTCGCCCAGGGCCGACAGGAACAGGACCGGCGTCTGATCGCCGCCCTTGCGCACCGTCTCGACCATGCCGACGCCGTCCAGGCGCGGCATCATCCGATCCACCACATAGACGTCGTAGCCACCCTTTTGCGACTCCAGCAGGCCAAAGGCGCCGTCCACGGCGTGGGTGACCTCATGTCCGGCTTCGGACAGGCCCCGCACCATGGCGGTCGCCGCCTCGGCGTCATCCTCGACCACCAGAATCCGCATCGAAACCCCTCCCGGAATCAAAATCGCCGCCGATGGTAGCGCATCGGCGGCGATTGACGAGTTAAGGCTTGGTCAGAATGCCGATCATTCGCCGGCAGCGAACTTCAACGGCACCGGGCTGGTGCCCTGAGGTGTGCGTACAAACAGCAGGATGCTGGGGCGACCCGCCTGTTTGGCCGCCGCAACCGCCGCGCGCAGATCGGCGGCGGACGTAATGTTGCGATCATTGGCGCGAGTGATGACGAAGCCCGGCTGGAAGCCGAGACGCGCCGCAGCCGAACCCTGTTCGACGTTGGTGATCACGACGCCGTTGACGCTGGCCGGCAGGCTGAACCGCGAACGCGCGGCCGGCGTAATCGCGGTGACGCCGAGCCCTTCGATCGTGTCACCCTGTCCAGGCTGGCTCTGGCCGGGGTTGGCGCTTCCGCCCTCTTCCGATGCGGCAAGCTCCTCTTCCGAAGGACGGGTGCCCGAGCGCACGTTCAGGGTCTGGCGACGACCGTCGCGGATCACTTCCAGGCGAATGGTATCGCCCGGCTTGGCCGCGCCGACCCGACGGGTGGCTTCCTGGCTGTTGGCCACCGCTTGCCCGTTCACGCCGACCAGAAGGTCGCCGATCTGGACGCCGGCGCGCGAGGCGGGGCCGTCCTCGGTCACGCTTTCGATCAGAGCGCCCTTGAAGTCCTTGGGCTGACCCAGGGCTTCCCAACCGTCGGGGCTGAGGGTGCGCAGACCCAGGCCCACATAGCCGCGCTCGATCGACTGACCGCGCATCAGGCGTTCGGTGATCGTCTTGGCGGTGTCCGCCGGAATGGCGAAGCCGATGCCGACCGATCCGCCGGTGGGCGAATAGATGGCCGAGTTCACGCCGATGACGCGGCCGTGGATGTCGAAGGTCGGGCCGCCCGAGTTGCCCCGGTTGATGGCGGCGTCGATCTGGATGTAGTCGTTGTAGCCCGACGGATCGATGTCGCGGGCCTTGGCCGATACGATGCCCGCCGTGGCGGTGCCGCCCAGGCCGAAGGGGTTGCCGATGGCGATGACCCAGTCGCCCACGCGCGGCTCGGCCGTCTCTTCGAAGCTGACGTATTTGAAGTCGTTGCCCTCGACCTTGATCACCGCCAGGTCGGTGCCTGGATCGCGGCCGATCAGGCGGGCCGGCAGCTCGCGACCGTCCGACATCTTGACCTTGATCTCAGTCGCGTCGGCGACGACGTGGTTGTTGGTGACGATGAAGCCGTCCTGCGAGATGAAGAAGCCCGAACCGGCGCCCTGTGTCGTCTGCGGCTCATCATTGCCCTGACCGCCGCGGCCTTGCGGCGGCACGAACTGGAACGGCAGGCCGGGGATCTGGAAGGCGCCGCCCTGAGGCTGGTCCACCTTGACCGTCACGTCGATCTGAACGACGGCGGGCGAGACCTGGTCGAAGATGGTCGCGAAGCTGCTGGGCGCGCCCGGCGGGGGCGTGAAGGCGTCGCCGTTGGCCGGGACCGGGGTGATCCGGTTCACCGCCTGCGGTTCCGCGTGCGCGCCGGGCCAGTTGATGACGCCGCCGGCGGTCGCCGCCGCCGCCAGGGTCAGGCCGGCCGCGGCCCCGAGAATGAACTCCTTGCGCTTCAGCATCGTGGTCCTTGCGATCCTCTTGTCCAGCGCCAGACGGGCGCCGGTTTCGCGATTGATATAGGCCGAACCGGCTTTGCGCCAATCCCGACCGCCGATCGTTGATCTCGACTAGCGCCCGTCGTGAGGCGAGGTTGCGTCAGGATCGCGGCGAAGCTTCTCATTTCGTAGAACTTCGTCCAGTCGGCGTTCTTCTTCCGGCGTCAGGGGAGCGGTCTCGACCGGACGACGGCGTGCGCGCAGGGCCAGAACGGCGACGGCCAGCAGCAATAGACCGAACGGGCCGAACCACAGCAGCCAGGTCCCCGCCCGGACCGGCGGGGTGAACAGCACATAGTCGCCGAAGCGCCGCACCAGATCGTCGCGCACGGCCTGATCAGACGCGCCGGCGGCGATCTCCTCGCGGATCAGGCGGCGCATGTCGCCGGCGACGCCCGCCGGGCTGTCGGCGATGGCCTCATGCTGGCAGACGACGCAGCGCACGTCCTTGAACAGGGCCTGGGCGCGAGCTTCTTGCGTCGCATCGGACAAGGGCCGGTCGGGAGCGGCGGGCGGTTCGGCCGCCGTCAGCATCAGCGCCAGGACCGGCGCGGCCAGCAGGATCGCCAGGCGCCTCATGCGGTCTTGCGCCGGCGCGCGCCGATCCCGAGCCTGAGACGACGATCAAGCAACGACAGCACCCCGCCCAAGGCCATGATCATCGGCCCCAGGAAGATCAGTCGCGCCCAGGGATTCCAATAAAGACGCACGACCCAGGCCGGCTGTTCGGGACTGCCCGCCCGTTCGCCGATCACGACATAGACGTCGTCCAGTCCTCGGAAATCGAGCCCGACCTCGGTGGTGGTCTGACCGCCGGCGGGGAAGAAGCGGCGCTCGGCCGTCACGGTGCTGGCGCGGCCCTGATCGTTCGTGGCGCGCACGGTCAGTCGGCCCTGCTCGGCCAGATAGTTCGGTCCCTCGACGACGCGCACGTCGTCAAGCGTGACGGTCCAAGGCCCGGCGGACACGCTCTGGCCCAGCGAGACGGCGCGGGCGGCCTCGGCCTTGAAACCCGTCTCGACCACCGCCCCCAGGATGAAGACGCCCAGACCCAGATGCGCCAGGGTCATGCCCCAGGCGCCCAGCGGCAGCCCTTTCAGTCGGCGCAGCGTCTCGGCCATCGCGGCGCGGAACAGGCGGGCGCGCTCGGCGACTTCCGACAGCGATCCCAGGATGAGCCACAGGCCCAGGCCGATGCCGGCGGCGGCGAAGGCCTTCCTGGGCTCCCACAGGGCGTAGGCCGCCAGGGCGCCGACGATCGCCAGACCCCCCGCGACCGCCAGGCGCTGCATCGCGCCGGGCAGGTCGCCCCGCTTCCAGGCCAGCAGCGGGCCGGCCGGCAGGAGCAGGAAGGCGACCATCATCAGCGGGGTGAAGGTGGCGGCGAAATAGGGCGGGCCGACCGAGATGGTCGCGCCGGACGCCGCTTCCAGGATCAGCGGATAGAGGGTGCCCAGCAGCACGGTCGCCGCCGCCGCCGTCAGAAACAGGTTGTTCAGCACCAGCGCCCCCTCGCGGCTGACCGGCGCGAACAGGCCCCCGCCCTTCAGCTGGGGCGCGCGCCAGGCGAAGAGGGCGAAGGCGGCGCCGGCCGTGATCCCGAGAATGGCCAGCAGCATCAGCCCGCGCTGGGGATCGACGGCGAAGGCGTGGACGGACGTCAGCACGCCCGAACGCACCAAAAAGGCGCCCAGCATGGAGAAGGTGAAGGCCAGCAGGGCCAGAAACACGGTCCAGCCAGCCAGCGCGCCGCGCCGCTCGGTCACGACCGCGCTGTGCAACAGGGCGGCGCCCGCAAGCCAGGGCATGAAGGAGGCGTTCTCGACCGGGTCCCAGAACCACCAGCCGCCCCAGCCCAACTCATAATAGGCCCAGAAGGAGCCCAGGGTGATGCCGACGGTCAGGAAGGCCCAGCTGGCCAGCGCCCAGGGTCGGACCCAGCGTCCCCAGGCGGGCCAGAAAGCGGTTTGCGCCCGGCCCTCGATCAGGGCTGCGACGGCCAGGGAGAAGCAGACCGAGAACCCGACATAGCCGGCGTAGAGCAGCGGCGGATGCACGGCCAGGGCCGGGTCCTGCAGCAGCGGGTTCAGCGACGCGCCCTGGAACGGCGCGGGGTCCAGGCGGGTGAAGGGGCTGGAGGTGAAGACGGCGAAGGCCAGGAACAGCGAGCCCAGCGCACCCTGCACCGCCACGGCCGAGGCCTTCAGCCCGAACGGCAGGCCGCGCGCCCGCGCCAGCGCCCCGCCGAAGACGGTCAGCACCAGACACCACAGCAGAAGCGAGCCTTCGTGGCTGCCCCAGGCGCCGGCGACCTTGTAGAGCATCGGCTTGTCGGTGTGGCTGTTGGCCGCGACGTTGGAGACTGAAAAGTCCGACACGACGAAGGCGTAGATCAGGGCTGCGAAACTGAGCGCGACCGCCGCCGCCGCCGCCAAAGCCGCGCCCTGGGCGGCCCCGGCCAGGACCGGGCTGCGACGCGCGCGCCCGGCCGCCGAAAGCCCCGTCTGCAGGATCGACAGCGCCAGCGCCAGCGCCAGGGCGAAGGCCCCAAGCTCGGCGATCATAGGGGGACGGACTTGGTCGCGGCCGGCGCCGTCTCAGGCCGCCATTCGCCCTTTTCCTTCAGACGCTCGGCGACCTCGCGTGGCATATAGTTCTCGTCGTGCTTGGCCAGGACCTGACTGGCGTGGAAGGTGCGATCGGCGCCGAAGGCCCCTTGCGCCACGATCCCCTGCCCTTCGCGGAACAGGTCGGGCAGGTCGCCGTGATAGACGACGCGGGTCGTGGCGGCGTTGTCGGTGACGACGAAGGCGACCACGCCGTCGCCGGTCTTTCGCACGCTGCCGGCCTCGACCAGACCGCCCAGGCGGATATTGCGCCCCTCCGGCGCCTTGTCGGCGGTGGCCTCGGACGGCGAATAGAAGAAGGTCACGCTGTCCTGCATCGCCCATAACGACAGGCCGACCGCCAGCGCCAGGATCGGCGCCACGGCGGCGACGACCCACAGGCGGCGACGCGCCTTGGGCGATTTGGGCAGCCAGCTCATGCGACGGACATTCCGGATTTCAGGGACGGACCGGCGGCATATACCGCCGTCGTCGCGCAGGACCAACGCGTCATTGCGCGCCGCCCTTCGGCAGTCGCCGTTCCAGATCCAGACGGCGCGGATCGGCCGGGTCGAGCGCGGCGATCAGGGGCGTCCACAGGGTGCGCGCCCCGGCGGCGTCGCCCCGCCGCAACGCGGCCTCGCCCAGGAAGAAGCGCGCGCCGAGTTGGTCGGGGTCCAGTTTCAAGGCCTCGCGGAAGGCGGCCTCGGCGTCGCCGCCGATCTGGTTGTCATTGGCGACGACCAGGCTTTCGCCCAGCCGCGCCCAGGCCTGGGCGTCACGGGGATCCAGGGCGATCAGGCGGCGAAAGGCGGAGGCGGCGCCCAGCGGATCGCCGGCGGCGAAGCGGGCCGCGCCCAGCATGGCCAGCGCCTGCCGATCCTTGGGCCGCTCCTGAACGACCCGGGCAGTCACCGCCGCCAGTTGCGCCGGCTCCAGCCGATCCAGATTGGCCGCCCAATCATCGACACGTCGCTCATAGGCCTGATCCGGCAGGCCGGGCGAGCCGGTGAACACGTAGAGGCCGAGAGCGGCCGCGACGGTCACGCCGATCCCGCCCAGCACCCAGAACCGATCGCGAGCGCCGGCTGCCGGGGTCGTGGTCGCCGAAACGGCGAGAAGGCGCCGCCCCGCCTCGGCGCGCGCGCCGGCGTAGGCCGCCTCGTCCAGCAGGCCGCGCGCCTTCAACCGATCCAGTTCCTCGATCTCGCGCGAGCCGGCCTGGGTTTCGGCGCCGGACGCCGGATCGGCGCCGCGTCGCGCGCCGGTCAGCACCAGCAGGGCGGCCAGGGCCGCCGCCAGTCCCGTCATTATCCAGAAGACGATCATCCTCGCCGTCTAACCCATCCGCGAACGTCGGGCGAGGCGTCGTTTCAGCCCAGCCGCGCCATTTCCGCCGAAGCCGCGCGTCGCCGGACCGCGCGCGCCGCCTCCAGCGCCTCGATCACGGTCAGGAACCGCGCCGCGACCCCGATCAGGCGCAACACATGGTCGGGATTTTCGGCCTCGCCGTCCGACAGACTGTTCAGCGCCTCGTCGGACCAGGTGGAGAGATAGTCGGTCAGGTCGGCCCTCAATCCCGAGCGATCGGCTTCGCAGCCGAAGGTGACGGCCGCACCGCGCAGGGCCGCCACCGCCGCCAGCAGGGCCGCCGCCGCCTCGATCGGTTCGCCTTCGGCCGGCGCCTCCAGCCAGGGCGACATCCGCGTCATGCGGCCGGTGATGACCTGACGCTTCAACGGCAAGGCGGCGTGGACGGCGCTGGAGGCGGACTTCATCAGGCCGGAAAGCTGGCCCGACACCTGGACCCGCGCCATCCGCGCCGCCTTGCCCCAACTGGAATCGGGCCGCACCTGCAGGCTGAGGTCCATCTCGGCCAGCACGCCGGCGCACCAGTTGACGTCGTCCACCACGCCCAGCATCGCGGTCTCGCCCAGCGACGAACGGACCACGCCGGCGATCTTCTGCACCCGCGCCTGAACGGAGGTGAGCAGCCGCTCGACGAAGACGCCCATCTCGGAATGGCTGAGGGTGATTTCACGGTCGGCGAGGCGGCTGGTCCGCGTCACGACCCGCAGCATCCGCTCGGCGTCCGCCACATGGGCGAACAGGATGTCGATCATGCGCCGCCCGCCCTCCGGCGACATCGCCAGACAGTCCTGGATCAGCAGCCGAAGTCCCGCCAGTTGGTTGTCGTCGGGGCGTTCCAGCCAGACGGGCAGGCGCGGCAGGGCGCTGCGGGCCAGAGGCGTCAGGTCGAAACAGCCGGCCAATTCGACCGGAGTGGATGGGGGCTGGTCGTCGGCGGGGCGCTGAAACTCCGGCCAGACGTCGCGCGGCCGGTCGCGCAGCACGGCGGCCGCCTTGGCGCACAGGCGGTCGGCGGCCAGGGTCCATTCGCCGTCCACGGCGACGGCGCCGTCCAGCAGTGGCAGGAAATCCTCCTCGCCCTTGACCGCCTCGCGCCAGACCCGTTTCAGGACCCGAGGCGGAAAGACCAGGGCCGGCACGCCGTCGGCACGCGGCTGAAAGAGCGGCAGCAGGGGCGCAAAGGCCGTGCCGCGACGGGCGCGATCGCGCGCCTCTGCGGCGACGATGTTTGACAGTTCGAGCGCCTTGTCGCCCTTCAGCGCCGCCACGGCCGCGCCCAGCATCCCCAGCGATGCGTCGGGACAGGCCTCGACGATCGCCGTCAGAGCGGCGTGGTGGGCGGCGGACAGGGACGGCACGAAAGCTCCTGCCAAAACTCAACTCAAGCCAGCACCGTGCGACAATCGGGTTAACAACGACTTGGCGCCCATTGAGCGCCGCCGCCACTTGAGTCGGGCGTCAGGCACGCCATATTGCCGCCACACCCGGCCCGCGCCGCCGCGCGCGCCGGAAAGGAAAGCCCATGCCCGTAATCGAGATCGACGGCCTGACCAAGACCTACAAGTCGGGGCATCAGGCGCTGAAGCGCATCGACCTGACGATCGACAAGGGCGAGATTTTCGCCCTGCTGGGTCCGAACGGCGCGGGCAAGACCACGCTGATCTCCATCGTCTGCGGCATCGTCACGCCCACGACCGGGACGGTGGTCGCCGACGGCCATGACATCCAGTCCGATTTCCGCGCCGCCCGCACCAAGATCGGTCTGGTGCCGCAGGAGCTGACCACCGACGCCTTCGAGACCGTGCTGGCCACCGTCACCTTCAGTCGGGGCCTGTTCGGCAAGGCGCCGAACCCCGCCTTCGTCGAGGGCGTGCTGAAGGACCTGTCGCTGTGGGACAAGCGCGACGCCAAGATCATGACCCTGTCGGGCGGGATGAAGCGGCGGGTGATGATCGCCAAGGCCCTGAGCCACGAGCCGGACATCCTGTTCCTGGACGAGCCGACCGCCGGGGTCGATGTCGAGCTGCGCCGCGACATGTGGGCGATGGTCAGGAAGCTGCGCGAGCGCGGCGTCACCATCATCCTGACCACCCACTACATCGAGGAGGCCGAGGAGATGGCCGATCGGGTGGGCGTGATCCTGAAGGGCGAGCTGATCCTGCTCGAGGAAAAGTCGGCCCTGATGAAGAAGCTGGGCAAGAAGACCCTGACGCTGAACCTGATCGAGCCGTTGGCCGCCCTGCCCGCCGACCTGTCAGACTGGGATTTGAGCCTGAAAAACGAAGGCGGAGAGCTGGAATACAGTTTCGACGCCAACGCCGACGATACGGGCGTGCCGTCGCTGATCCGCCGGCTTGAGGCGCTGAACATCGGCTTCAAGGACCTGAACACCCGCCAGAGCTCGCTGGAAGACATCTTCGTCAGCCTGGTCCACCAGAACGGAGCCGCGGCATGACCTTCAACGGATACGGCGTCTGGGCCATCTATCGCTTCGAGATGGCGCGTGCGCTGCGCACCCTGTGGCAGAGCGTGGTCACGCCGGTGATCACCACGGCCTTGTATTTCGTCGTCTTCGGCGGCGCCATCGGCAGCCGGATGCAGCAGGTGGACGGCGTACCCTACGGCGCCTTCATCGTGCCCGGACTGATCATGCTCAGCCTGTTCACACAGTCGATCTTCAACGCCTCATTCGGCATCTACTTCCCCAAATTCACCGGGACGATCTACGAGATCCTGTCGGCGCCGGTGTCGTCGCTGGAGATCGTGCTCGCCTATGTCGGCGCGGCGGCGACCAAGTCGGCGGTGCTGGGCCTGATCATCCTGGCGACGGCGGCCTTCTTCGTGCCGCTGCAGATCCTGCATCCAGTGTGGATGATGGCCTTTTTGATCCTGATTTCGGTGACCTTCAGCCTGTTCGGCTTCATCATCGGCGTCTGGGCCAATGGGTTTGAGCAGCTTCAGATGATCCCGATGCTGGTCGTGACGCCCCTAACCTTCCTGGGCGGCGCCTTCTATTCGATCGACATGCTGCCGGACGGTTGGCGCACGGTGACCCTGTTCAACCCTGTGGTCTATCTGATCTC
The DNA here is from genome assembly GCF_000964075.1 of Brevundimonas sp. KM4. Lineage (NCBI taxonomy): Bacteria > Pseudomonadati > Pseudomonadota > Alphaproteobacteria > Caulobacterales > Caulobacteraceae > Brevundimonas > Brevundimonas sp. KM4. The sequence continues at coordinate 9,433 of NZ_JZRG01000001.1, forward strand.
GGGCTTCCGCTGGGCCTTCTATGGTCAAGGCGATGTGGCCATCGGCGTCAGCGTCGCCGCCACCCTGGGCTTCTTCGCCGTCTGCCTGGGCATCGTCATGTGGATGTTCAAGACCGGCTACCGGCTCAAGAACTGATCCGTCACGAAACGGGCCAGATCGCCAGCGATTGAGAAGACCATGTCCGACGACCAGAAGACCCCGCCCCAGCCCTTCGCCCGCAAGCCGGTTACCTGGGGGCGTATGCCCGCGACGACCTTCCACGTCGGGCCGGTGCCGGTCGCGCCCAATCCGCTGGACAGAATTCCCAATCCGCCGCCGCGCAAGCCCACGCCGCAACAGCAGCAGGCCTCGATCCACACCCAGAGCCTGGCCTCCGGCGTCGCGCCGGCCAAGGGTCAGACGACGCCCGCCAATCCGGCGCCGCGTCCCGCGCCCCGTCCGCAGGGGGCAAGCATCCTGGGCGGTTCGCTGATCCCGACGGCGCGCCCGGCCCAAGCCCAGCCTCAACCCCAGGCTCCGACGCCGCCGCAGCCCAGGCCGCAGCCGGCGCCGGCCGTTCAACCCGATCTGACCGTGCGCCCCCTGCCCGCGCCCGAGACGACGCCGGCCCCCGCGCCGAAATCTGTCGCGGCCGAACCCGTCGCCGCCGCCCCAGCGGTCGCGACCAGACCCGCCATCGCGCCTGCCGCTGCGCCGATCACGCCCAGCTTCGCCCGTGCCCCCGCCAAGGCCTCGCGCCTGCCGCTCTATGTCGGGGTCGGGGCGGTCGCCCTGCTGATCGCCGGAGGGGGCCTGTGGTTCGCGATGCGTCCCGCCTCGACCCCGGCGACACCCACGCCCGCCGTCGCCGCTGATGCGCCTCTGACCGCCCCGCCGGCCGATACGATTCCTGCCGACGCCGCCCCTGTCGTCGCGACCGAACAGCCCGCTCCCGCCTCGACGACCACAACGACGCCCCCCGCGCCTGCCGCTTCCACGCCGGCAACGACGACGCCGCGTTCAACGACGGCCGCCCCCCGCACGCACACCCCGGCCCAGACGCCCGCCGCCGCCCCGCAACCGACGACGCGTGCGCCCACGACCACCACCCCGGCGCCGTCCACGCCGGCGCCGACGGTCACGACCGAGCCGCTGGTGATCGTGCCGACGGCCCCGACGCCCGCCCCGACCGCGGCACGCCCGTCGAGCAGCGATCCCGACGGTCCGGTGGTGACGCGGCCTCAGCCGCTGGACTGATCGGCGGTTTCGCGCGCCGGGGCAGGTGACGAAACGGCCTTCAGCCCCTACCTACAGGCCATGACCGTTCACGCCTCCCCGCCGCCCATCCTCGACGCCGCCGGCGTCGACACCGATGAAGCCCTGTCGATCCTGAAGACGGCCTTGGCCGGCGCCGACGACGGCGAACTGTTCCTGGAGCGGTCCGAGAGCGAGAGCCTGGTGTTCGACGACGGCCGGCTGAAGTCCGCCGCCTATGACGCCACCGAGGGCTTCGGCCTGCGGGTCGTGGCGGGCGAGACGGCCGGCTATGCCCACGCCAACGAGATCTCGACCGCCGCCCTGCGTCGCGCCGCCGACAGCGCGGCCTTGGCCAAACAGGGGCATGAGGCCCGGGTCGCCGAAGGCCCCCGCGCCACCAATCAGAAACTGTATGGCGAGGTCGATCCCCTCGCCTCGCCCGTCTTCTCCGACAAGATCGCCTTGCTGGCCGAGATCGACGCCTGGGCGCGTGCCCGTGATCCGCGTGTGGTTCAGGTGTCCGCCTCTCTGATCGGCGAACGTCGGGCCATCGAAATCCTGCGCGCCGACGAACGGGCCGTGCGCGATGTCCGTCCCCTCGTCCGGCTGAACGTCTCGGTCACCGTCGAACAGAACGGCCGTCGCGAGAGCGCTTCGTCCGGCGCCGGCGGCCGGGCAGGGTTCGAGGCCTGGGTCGCGCCCGAACGCTGGCAGGCCCAGGTCGACGAGGCCTTGCGTCAGGCCCTTGTCAATCTGGACGCCGTCGATTGCCCGGCGGGCGAGATGGACGTGGTCCTGGGCGCCGGGTGGCCCGGCGTGCTGCTGCACGAGGCCATCGGCCACGGCTTCGAGGGCGACTTCCACCGCAAGGGCTCGTCGGTCTTCAACGGAATGATGGGCCAGCGCGTCGCCGCCCCCGGCGTCACCGTGGTCGATGACGGCTCGATCGCCGGACGGCGCGGTTCGCTGTCGGTCGATGACGAGGGCACGCCCACCTCGCGCACGGTCCTGATCGAGGACGGAATCATGGTCGGGTTGATGCACGACCGGCTGTCGGCGCGTCAGCTGGGCGTCGCCGCGACCGGCAATGGCCGGCGCCAGTCCTTCGCCCACATGCCCATGCCGCGCATGACCAACACCTTCATGGAGGGCGGCCGGGATTCCAAGGCCGACATGATCGCCAATACGAAGCGCGGCCTCTACGCCGCCAACTTCTCGGGCGGTCAGGTGGACATCACCAACGGCAAGTTCGTGTTCCAGTGCAACGAGGCCTATCTGATCGAGGACGGGGTGATCACGGCCCCGGTGCGCGGCGCGACCCTGATCGGCGACGGGGCCACGGCCCTGACCAAGATCCAGATGGTCGGCGACGACTTCGCCTTCGATCCGGGCGTCGGCGTCTGCGGCAAGGCCGGACAGGGCGTGCCCGTCGGCATCGGCCAGCCTAGCCTCAAGATCGGCGGCCTGACGGTCGGCGGCACCGCCGTCTGAGCGAGCGGAACCGTATCGCTGCAAAGGGTGTTTCCCCGCCACACTGGAGAGGAAACACCATGCCTACCGAACGCGAAGTCCAACATCCCGACGGCCGGGTTGAACGCATCACTGAAACCAGCGCGGCGCCCACCACCGTCGTCGAGCGTCGCGGCAGCGGCATGGGCGCCATTGTCGCCCTGATCGTCGGCCTGCTGGCCGTTCTGGTGATCGGCTACTTCCTGATGAACATGAACCGCAGCGACGCGGTGAAGGACAACGCCATCGCCGGCGCCGCCGAGAGCGTCGGCAACGCCGCCGACAACATCGGCGAAGCCGCCCGCGACGCCGTTCCGGAACGCAAGTAAGCTCTACCGCGCCGATTGCGCGGAGGCGGAGGGGCGCCATTCGGGACCGATCGGTTCCAGCCCCTCCGCCTCCAGCCGATCCAATACGCCGTTCAGCTCGGCCAATAGCCGCAAAGGCGCGATGGCGACGGTGACGCCGTCCTCTGCCAGCGCCTTGTCCGCCGCCGTGTTCCATATCCGACGCAGATCGTCCGCCTGGGCCATCACCGACCAGTAGGAACAGGCCGTCGCCGCTTTTTCCAGGGGCGAGTCCAACACCGCCGGGATCCGGCGAAGACGCCAGTTCTCCGCACGTTGCGCGCCCGCCTCGACCCCGGCTTCCGCCGCTGTCGCCGCGGCGTCGATGCAGTCGAGATAGCGTTCCGGCGGCGTCGTCAGAACCTTTTCGATCAGTTCGTCCCCCCTGAAGATGCCCACGGGCTCAGCGGGCGTGCGATTGGCGCGCGTCGCCTGACGGACCAGGCCGGACACCGGACGCCCTCCGCTGCTGTAGCCGCCCAGTTCCATCAGATCGCCCGACAGGATCAGCATGCTGTCGCGGGTCGGGCCTTCGCCTGTCAGGCGTTCGACCCGGGCCTCAAGGTCCGGGGACAGATAGTCGGCGCTGGTGCGCCCGTTCGGCAAACGGGTCAGCGTCCGAAACCGCCAGATCAGCCGGCCCACATCGGCCAGCGACGCCCGCCCCTCGACCGGAAACAGAACGCGGTCCGCACGATCAACCGCAGAGATGAGCGCGTCGGTGCGCCACTCCATCTTTCTTGGCAAACCGTCGATCGACCCGACCAGGATCAGGACGCTGTCGCCGCGCCGCACCTCCCACATCGGCGCCTCGATCCGGCGGGCGGTGACGACGATATCCTCTACGGCGTCCGAAGGCGCATCCTGCGCGACGGCAGGCGCGGTCGTCAGCGCCATCGCGGCAAGTAGAAGCAATAGAGAAGAAGAGCGTCTGATCATTACATCGCTGTAAACTTCATTACTGTCGCTGGTGTAATGAAATCGCTGTAATGATGTCGTCGATTTAATCCACCTTGCGGCCTTGTAACTGGAGATGAACGCGCCGGATCGGCACACCTCTCGCCAACACCCGAGGGGAAGACCAATGACAAAGACCCTGCTGCTGGCCAGCACCGCCCTGCTTTTCACCGCCAGCGCCGCTTTCGCCGGCGACAAGCCCCAAGTCGCCGAGGCCCCCGTGCCGACCGGCCCGACCAGCCAGGCGCCCCTGACCGACGCCAGCCAGCGCGGCGTGCTGGTCTTCACGCCGGACTTCTTCGCCGCCCAGCGCCCCAATACGGCGCTCGACATGGTCAACCGCGTCCCCGGCTTCTCCATCGACAACGGATCTGGCGCGCGCGGCTTTGAAGGGGCGGTCGGCAATGTGCTGATCAACAACAACCGCCCCGCCTCAAAGAACGACTCCGGTTCGAACGTCCTGGGCCGGACCCTGGCCAATCAGGTCGAGCGTATCGAACTGATCCGGGGCGGCGCGCCGGGCATCGACATGCAGGGCTATTCCGTCGTCGTGAACGTCATCCTGAAGACGACCGACAGCCGCCAGTCGATCCTGACCTGGAACGCCATGCTGTTCGAAGGCGGCCATGACATCTATGGCGGCTCCTATCAGTTCACGCAGACCAAGGGCGATCGCAGCTGGGGCGTGACCCTGTCGGACGGCATGGGATCCAGCGATTCCAACGGCGTCGGCCGGTCGATCCGTCGCAATGCCGCCGGCGACGTCATCCGCGACGAGCGTTTTGAAAACGACGGCTGGGGCGGCGGTCAGAGCATTCGCGGCAACTACACCGGCCCGGTGTTCGGCGGAAAGCTGGAAGGCACCGCCCGCTATGGTCTGAACGACTATCAGAACTGGACCGAGCTTTCGTCGCCCACCTCCCTGCGGCGCAGCGACTATGCCGAAGACGGCGATTCCGGCGAACTGGGCCTGACCTGGACCCGCACCCTGAACCCGCGCTGGACCCTGGAGACGCGTCTGATCCACGAGTTCTCAAGCTTCGACAGCGTGTCGGGCAGCAACGAGACACTCAACGGGACGGCGGCGCCGGAGCAGCAGTTCAAATCCAACGGCGACTCGTCGGAATCCATCCTGCGCGCCCTGGTGCGTCACGAACGCTCGCCTGCCCTGACGATCGAGGCCGGCGCCGAGATCGCCTATAATATGCTGGACGTGAACCAGGCCTTCACCATCGGCGGCGTCGGCGTGCCCCTGCCCAGCGCCTCGGTCAAGGTCGAGGAGACGCGCGGTGAAGCCTTCAGCAAGGCGACCTGGCGGATCAATCCGAAACTGACGCTGGAAGGCGGCGTGCGGCTGGAAGCCTCCACCATCAGCCAGTCGGGCGATGCGGACCAGGAAAAGAGCTTCTTCTTCGCCAAGCCGCGCCTGCTGGCGACCTGGACGCCGATGGCGAACAACCAGCTGCGATTCCGCTTCGAACGGGAGCTGGGTCAGCTGGACTTCGGCGACTTCGCCGCCTCGGCTGAACTGAGCGACGGCACGGTGTTCGGCGGCAACGTCGATCTGGAGCCGGAACAGCGCTGGATTTCCGAGCTGTCCTATGAGCGCCGCTTTTGGGGCGAGGGCGTTGTCTCGATCGGCTATCGCCACGACCGCATCATCGATGTGATCGACCGCCTGCCCTTGCCCGGCGGCCTGTCGGCGACCGGCAACATCGGCGACGGAACGCTGGATCAGCTGTCGCTGAACGTGGTGGTGCCGCTGGACAAGGTCGGGATTTCGGGCGCCCGCTTCACCTTCCAAAACGACTGGAACAAGACCAGCGTCACCGACCCGACCACAGGCGGGGACCGCCGCATCTCGGGTGTGCGTCCCAGCCAGGCCAATGTCGGCTTCCAGCAGGACATCCCCTCGTGGAAGACCCAGTGGGGGATCAACTGGCTGCCGCGTCTGGGCCAGGCGACCTATGACCCCGACCAGACCTTCGCCTGGCGCGGCGCGGACTATCTGGAGGCCTTTGTCGAATACAAGCCCAGCCCGACCCTGTCGCTGCGCGCCCAGTTGAACCTGTGGGACGACTTCACCCAGCAGCGCACGGTTTACGCCACGCGCAATCCGCGCACCGTCGCCTTCGTCGAGGAGCGCTCCATCGACCCGCGCACCTTCGTCTCCCTGCGGGTCCGCAAGACCTTCTAAGGTCGCGCTTCACGCAGCAAAAAGCCCCGGCGGATCGCTCCGCCGGGGCTTTTCCTTGATCAGGCGTCGATCAGTGGCTGGGCGTCGAGGCCGCAGGACGGGCGACGTTGCCGTCTTCCTGACCGCGATCGTTCAGCACAGGACCAGGGTGATCATCACCGTCGTTGGCGCCGTGCGACCAGCCCTTGATGAAGTGGCTGACGACGATGAAGGCCACGCCGATGCCCATGCCCCACAGGCCCAGCAGCTTGAACACTTCAAGCGAGGTCTGCAGCGCAAGGGCCGGGTTCAACACCTGGCCACCCACCGTTTCCGTGCCCGCCAGGCCGGCGATCCAGCCGCCGACATATTGGGCGATGGAGCTGGCCAGGAACCAGACGGCCATCATGAAGCTGACCACCTTGGCGACGGACAGTTTGGTGATTTCCGACAGGCCCACCGGCGACAGGAAGAGCTCGCCGGTCGTGTGGAACAGATAGAGCAGACCCAGCAGCAGCAGCGGCATCTGGAAGGCCGAGTTGGCCATGCCGGCGCCCCACACCACGATCATGAAGCCCAGTCCGACCTGAAGCAGGCCGAGGCCGAACTTCAGCGTGGGGTTGGGGTCCAGGTTGCGCTTGCCCAGGAAGGACCAGAGCGCGGCCATGATCGGTGCGAAGATCAGGATGAAGCCCGCATTGAACGACTGGGTCTGGGCCGCCGTGATGGTGGCGTCGATCCAAGGACCCGATGTGCTGAGACCGGCGGCGGCGATCTGGGCCGGGGTGCCGACGGTGACGCCCAGCAGCTGGAACGCCTGCGGGGTGATGCTGAGATCGACGTTGCGGTCGGCGAACAGGTTCAGCGAGGTGCCGGCCTGTTCGAACAGGGTGAAGAAGACGACCGAGCCGAAGATCAGCACCAGGGCCAGCATCATCCGCTCACGCTGCGCCTTGTTCTCGCAAACCTTGACGATGACGTAGAGGATGAACAGCAGCGACGCGACGGTGGCGGCGCCCAAGACCCAACCCACCAGGGCGTTGCGCTGAACCATGAACCAGACGACGCCGACGCCCAGGATGCTGAGCAGGTAGATCGACCACTCGCGGTTGATGGGACCCAGCATCGGCTTGCTCAGATTGGCTTCGGCCGGAGGCTCGCCCTTGCCTTGCAGCAGGGGTTTGCCCAGCACGAACACGATCCAGCCCAGCGCCATGCCGACGCCGGCCAGACCAAAGCCTGCCCACCAGCCGACGGTCTGACCCAAAAGGCCGCACAGCACCGCCGCCCAGAAGGCGCCGAGATTGATGCCGTAGTAGTAGAGCGTGAAGCCGGAATCCCGCCGCGGATCGCCCTGCGGATAGAGCTGTCCGACGATGGTCGAGATGTTGGGCTTCAGGAAGCCGACGCCCATGATGATGAAGGACACCGCCAAATAGAAGACGTTCACGCCCGCCATGTCGCGGGTCGCGTCGATCTTGTATTCGCCGGTCGGCAGCACGGCCGGCAGCGGCGACGCGGCGGGCAGGCCCTCGATCGCCAGGCCGTTCTCGGCTGCCTCGAAGGCGTATTTCTGGCCATTGACGACGATCGACACTTCACGCGCCGCGCCGCGGCCTTCGGCGTCGATCTGATAGGTCTGACCGGCATAGGTCAGGGTTTCGGTCGCGGGACGACCTTCGAAGGCCATCATGCCGTGACCGGCGACCAGCAGCAGGGCGCCGAAGGCGACGGCCTTACGCGTACCGATGAAGCGGTCGGCCATGATGCCGCCCAGCAGGGGCAGCAGATAGACCAGCGAGGTGTAGGAGCCGTAGGTCGACCCCGCCATGGCGTCGTCGAACAGGAAGTGTTGCGTCAGGAAGAAGATTAGGATGCCGCGCATGCCGTAGTAGGAGAAACGCTCCCACATCTCGGCGAAGAACAGGATGATCAGTCCGCGCGGGTGGTTCTTGAGGATCTGCATCAGCACCGGCACGCCCGTGGCGAAGGTGATGATCAGTCCAAGGGCGACGACGATGTTCATGCGCGCGTCCCCCTAATCGTCTTCACGCGTCGTGTAAGTCGCGCCTTCCCCAAATCCGTCATCAACGGCTCACTCCCAACTGCCGCGCCGCTTATCGGGCGCGCGAAAGGCGCATACCCAGCACAGCGGGCGAATCCGAACAAGTGTTAAGGCTGTCGCGGGGGCAGTCGGACGACGCGCGAGAAAGGCGAAAAACAACCCTGGGTAATGCCTGGTGGCGCATATCCTGCTGGTGCGTTCGTCAGAAACGCACACGGTTTCATAATGGGAAGGCGCGCCAGATGTCTGTCAGACCGATTGCCGCTCTCGACCATGAGGCGCTGAACCGGCTGCATCGTCAGGTCGGCTGGCCCGAGCGGTCGCCGGCCGGATGGCGCTGGCTGGAGGCCAATCCGGCGCGGTTGGCGCTGGGCGCGCCCGCGGGATGGGTCGTGGCCGACGCGGATGACAACGCCGTCGCCATGCTGGGCAACTTCATCCAGCGATTTCGCCAAGGCGCCCAGGACCACTTCGGCGCCACCGGTTTTTCGATCATCGTGCCGCCCAGCCAGAAGGGCGCCAGCCGGCCGCTAATCCGCACGTTTCTGAAACAGCGAGGCCTGTTCGCCCGCTACACCTTCAACGCCAATGCGCGCTCGGCGCCGCTGTATGGCCTGTTCGACATGAAGCCTTGGCCGGCCGACACGCACGGGCTGAAGCTGTCTTGGATCACCGACCGTCTGGCCTGCGGCCAGGGTCGGGGTCTGCGCCTTCTGCTGGGCCGCACCTCCGCCGAGACCGCCGCGCGTCTGGGCGAACGGCTGATGAACGGGCGCGTGTTTCGCCAGACGCCGATGGTGCTGCCGGCTGGGGTGACGGTGCTGCGCGATTTGTCGGACGCCTCACCCTATGCGGACTTCTGGCACCGGCTGTCGCAAGAAGAGCGTCTGCTGGCGGACCGCAGTCCGGAAATCCTGCGCTGGCGGTTGGCGGACCCCGACCTGACCCTGCCGCCGGTCATGCTGGCCTGCGTAAGCGACAACCGCATCGTCGGGATGGCGATGGCGCAGATGACCAAGACCAGCCTGATCGAGCCGCCCTATCTGGACATTCTCGATCTGATTGCGCTGGAGACGGCGCCCGAAGCGATACCGCTTCTGACCCAAACGCTGATCGACAACGCCCGCGCGCTGGGCGCCGCCAAGGTGCGGCTGCAGATGGTGACGCCGCGCCTGCTGGCGCTGTTGGGCGATCTGGCGAAGACGGCGCGGCGCGAGGGCGGCTGGGGACATTGCCACGCCATCATCGACGACCCCGCGCTGGCGGCCGCCTGGGCGCCGACCCCTTTCGACGGCGACTACGGCATCTGTTCGCGCACGCCGCCGATGCCCAAAACCTTGGCCGCCGCCGCGATCACGCGCCCGACCTTGGGCGGGCGCGCATCCAAGGCCTGATCAGACCCTCGGGCGGGCCTTCAGCTCGTCGCGGATCTCAGCCAGCAGGGCTTCGGTCGCCGTCGGCGCAGCCGGCGCCGGATCGGGCTTGGCGGCTTCCTGACGACGCAGGGCGTTGATGCCCTTGACCACAAGGAAAACGACCCAGGCGACGATCAGGAACTGGATCACAGTGTTCAGGAAGGCGCCAAATTGGATCGACACCTTCTCGATCGCTTCCGTCGCCGGGTTTTCGGCCCTGAGCACCCATTCCAGTTCCGAGAAATCGATGCCGCCGGTCAGCAGGCCGATGGGCGGCATCACCACCTGATCGACCAGGCTTTTGACGATGCCGTTGAAGGCCGCGCCGATGATCACGCCGACGGCCAGGTCCACGACGTTGCCCTTGACCGCGAACTCGCGAAACTCCGACAGCAGGCTCATGAGATTTCCTAGAGAAAGTGAGATCAGGCGTCGCCCGAGGCGTTCAGCCGCTTGCGCAGTTCCTTGCCGCTCTTGAAAAAGGGGACGGCCTTGGCAGGCACTTCGACGGTTTCGCCGGTACGCGGATTGCGGCCCGCACGCGCCGGGCGCGACCGCACCGACAGGGCGCCGAAACCGCGCAGCTCGACCCTGCCGCCTTCGGACAGGGCCGAGGTCATGGTGTTGAGGATCACATTGACCAGCCGTTCCACCTCGGCGTGAGTCAAGTGGGTGTTTTCCGCTGCAAGCTTCTCGATCAGTTCGGACTTGATCATCTGCGCCCCCGCCAGCTCGTTTAGACAAGCCGTCTCGCCTGCCGTCGATCCAGAGCCGCACCCTAACCTTCGACAGGCTTTGTAAAAAGCCCTTATCCGACAATGATGCGCGCCATTCGCAAGAAATATGTCCGGAAGTGCACACAGCATTGTGCCAGACAGAGAAAAGGGCGACGGGATTGCTCCCGCCGCCCTCATTCTTCGTCGCTATCGCAGAACGCGCAGCGCTCCGCTGCTTGAGCGAAGCGCCTGACGCTCTTTGAATGAGCGCTTAGTCCTTGGTGCCGGCGTTCTTCAGCGCGGCGCCCAGGATGTCGCCCAGCGAAGCGCCCGAATCGGATGATCCGAACTGTTCGATGGCTTCCTGCTCGTCCTTCATTTCCAGCGCCTTGATCGACACCGAAACGCGGCGCGAGGCCTTGTCCACGGCGGTGATCATGGCGTCGACGCGGTCGCCGACGGCGAAGCGTTCCGGACGTTGCTCGTTGCGGTCGCGCGACAGGTCCGACTTGCGAACGAAGGCCGTGACCGGCGCGTCGTCTTCACCGAACTTGACCTCGATGCCGCCCGACTCGATCGCCGTCACGGTGACGGTGATCTGCTGGCCGCGACGATAGGTGTCGCCCTCGCCGATCGGATCGCCGCCCAGCTGCTTGATGCCCAGCGAGACGCGTTCCTTCTCGACGTCGACGTCCAGGACCTTGGCCTTGACCATCTCGCCCTTGCGGTAGCGCTGGATGGCTTCTTCACCCGACACCGACCAGTCGAGGTCGGACAGGTGCACCATGCCGTCGATGTCGTTGTCCAGGCCGATGAACAGGCCGAACTCGGTGGCGTTCTTGACTTCGCCCTCGACGGTCGAACCGATCGGGTTGTTGGCGACGAAGGCGTCCCACGGATTGTCCTGAGCCTGCTTCAGGCCCAGCGAGATGCGGCGCTTGGAGGCGTCGACATCCAGAACCACGACGTCGACTTCCTGCGAGGTCGAGACGATCTTGCCGGGGTGGACGTTCTTCTTGGTCCAGGACATTTCCGAGACGTGCACCAGGCCCTCGACACCGGCTTCCAGCTCCACGAAGGCGCCGTAGTCGGTGATATTGGTGATGCGGCCCGTGTACTTGGCGCCGACCGGATACTTGGCTTCCACGCCGTCCCAGGGGTCCGACTGCAGTTGCTTCATGCCCAGCGAGATACGCTGGGTGTCCGGGTTGATCTTGACGATCTGGACCTTGACGGTGTCGCCGACGGCCAGAACCTGCGACGGGTGCGAAACGCGCTTCCACGACATGTCGGTGACGTGCAGCAGGCCGTCGATGCCGCCCAGGTCGACGAACGCGCCGTAGTCGGTGATGTTCTTGACGACGCCTTCGCGGACTTCACCCTCGGCCAGCTGACCGACCAGTTCCGTGCGTTGTTCGGCGCGGGCTTCTTCCAGGATGGCGCGACGCGACACGACGATGTTGCCGCGCGGACGGTCCATCTTCAGGATGGCGAAGGGTTGTTCCTTGCCCATCAGCGGGCCGACGTCGCGGACCGGGCGGATGTCGACTTGCGAACCGGGCAGGAAGGCCGAGGCGCCACCCAGATCGACGGTGAAGCCGCCTTTGACGCGACCGACGATGGCGCCGTTGACCGGCTGGCCTTCGGCGAACACGACTTCCAGACGGGTCCAGGCTTCTTCGCGACGGGCCTTGTCGCGGCTGATGACGGCTTCGCCCAAGGCGTTCTCGACGCGCTCCAGATAAACCTCGACGTTGTCGCCGACCTTGGGCAGGGCGCCGTCGTCGCCTTGGCCGAATTCGCGCATGGCGATGCGGCCTTCGGTCTTCAGACCAACGTCGATGATGACGATGTCTTTTTCGATGCCGACGACGCGGCCGTGGACGACCTGGCCTTCGCCGAAGTCGCGACCCGACAGTTGTTCGTCGAGCAGCGCCGAGAAGTCGTCGCGCGTGGGGTTGAGAGTATCAGACATGAAGCTCTGGTGTTTCCAGTGGGGCTGTGGCGCGTGACCGAGGGACGATCTCGCGCGAGGTGGACCCCTGACGCAGCGAAAGGCGGCGCGCGGGGCGATGGGAAAAGATGGAATCAGGTCGTCGGGATGCGAGACCGTTCAGAACGATCAAAACGCCCGCGGAGGCCGAGGGTGGGAGCGTTGGATTTGCGAGATAGGTCAGAGACCGTGTTTCGCGCGCGCCGCCTCGACGATACGGCGGGCCGCATCGAAGGCGGCCTCTATACCCAGATCGGTCGTATCCAGCAAGACCGCGTCGTCGGCCTGGACCATCGGGGCCGCCCCGCGCCCGGCGTCGCGCTCGTCGCGGCGCTGAATGTCGGCCAGCATGGCGTCGAAGGCGATGTCCGATCCGCGCGCCGTCAGCTGCTTCCAGCGGCGCGTGGCCCGCACTTCGGGCGTCGCGGTGACAAACAATTTGGCCTGAGCGTTCGGCGCAATCACCGTGCCGATGTCGCGTCCGTCGAGAACCGCGCCGCCCGCCTGGGCCGCGAACGCCTGCTGCAGTTCCAGCAGAGCCGCCCGCACGCCGGCGAAGCTGGCGACACGGCTGGCGGCCTCGCCCGCCTCGCCCGTCGTCAGGCGCGGATCGTCCGACAGGCCCGCCGCATCCAGCCCTCGCGCCGCCTGCGTGGCCGCAGCCTCGTCATCCAGAGATCCGCCGTCCGCCAGCACCTTTGCGCCCACGGCCCGATACAGCAGCCCCGTATCCAGATGCGGCAGGCCATAGGTGTGGGCCAGGCGCGCGGCGATGGTCCCCTTGCCAGAGGCGGCCGGTCCGTCGACGGCGATGATCAGGGTCAAGCAGGTCTCCGCAGCGCGTGGCGCATTTCAATCTCGATCCCAAACGCACGGGAGGCGGAACCTGATAGCGAGGATCGCCCGACCAATCCAGCCGAAGCCCTCAGTCCCGGCGTCCGACCAAGTCACGAATTGCAAGGCCAGCCAGCAAAACTGCAAGCCCCACACCCGTCACGACCGACGCCACATAGAAGCCGAAGACGCTCCAGAACAGCAGGGGTCGGTCGGCCAACAGCACGTCCGGTTCCTTTCGGTTGTTCAGCACCCCGGCATCCAGGCTTTGGACGATCTCTCGGGCGCCGATCACGCAGAACCAGCCGATCAGAATCGCGATCGCCAGCGTCAGGATCGGCTTGATCCAGCCCGACGGCCCCGGCCGGTTCACGACCATGCCTTCCAACGCGCCAGCACCACGACCGCTGAGGCCGCCAGACCCAGCCACACCAGACAGGCGACGCCGTTCAGCGCCACAGTCGAATAGAAGAAGGCGTCGCCCTCGGCCCTCAGATGCACGGCGCCATGCTTGCCCGAGACCCGGCCTGTCGTCACCCCTTGCCAGACGATCCAAGCCGTCCAGCCAGCTCCGCCCAGACAGGTCAGAAGACCGAGGACCGCGATGCCTCGACCGAGGACGTCGCGCGCGGACTTCACGCGATCCGCCCGCCCAGCCCGTTGATCATCTCGACGAAGCCGGGGAAGCTGGTTGCGATCATGCCGGGCTCGTCGACCGAGACCGGCTGTTCGGCGGTCAGGCCCAGGACCAGATGGCTCATGGCGATGCGGTGGTCGTGGGCGGTGTGGACCAGGCCGCCGCCGCGCACCGACCTGCCCTGGCCGGCGCCGGTGACGATGAAGCCTTCCGGCTCCTCCTCGACCTGAACGCCGCAGGCGCGCAGCCCCTCGACCATCAGCGAGATCCGGTCGCTTTCCTTGACCCGCATCTCGCCCACGCCGCGCATGACGGTGACGCCGTTCGCAAAGGCCGCCGTCGCCGCCAGGATCGGATATTCGTCGATCATCGAGGCGGCCCGATCCTCAGGCACGACCACGCCCTTCAAGGACGAATGGCGGGCGGTGATGTCGCCGACCTCTTCGCCCCCGGCCTCACGCCGGTTGGTGATGGTCAGGTCGGCGCCCATCTCGATCCAAGTGTCGAACAGGCCGGTGCGAAGCGGGTTCAGCATCACCCCCTCGACCGTGACCTCAGATCCCGGAACGATCAGCCCCGCCGCCAGGGGAAACGCCGCCGAGGACGGATCGCCCGGCACGGCGACGACCGTCCCGGTCAAGGCCTGACCGCCCTTCAACGTCACCTTCCAGCCCTCGCCCCTCTCCTCGACGTCCACCTCGGCGCCGAAGGCCCGCAGCATCCGCTCGGTGTGGTCCCGGCTCTTTTCCGGCTCGACCACCGAGGTGACGCCCTCGGCGTTCAGCCCCGCCAGCAGGATGGCCGACTTCACCTGGGCCGAGGCCACCGTCTGCACATAGTCGATGGCCTTCAGCGCGCCGCCGGTCAGGGCCACCGGAAGCCGATCCTCTGCCGCCTTCCAATCGAACGCCGCGCCCATGTCGGCCAGCGGTCCCGTGACCCGCTTCATCGGCCGCTTTCTCAGCGAGCCGTCGCCGTCGAAGCTCGCCGTCAGCGGATAGCCCGCCGCCGCCCCCATCAGCAGGCGCACCCCGGTTCCGGCGTTGCCGCAGTCGATCACCGACAAAGGCGTCTTAAAGCCGCCCGCCCCCTCGATCCGCCATGTCCCATCACCGAGCCGCTCGACCTTGGCGCCGAAGGCCTCGACCGCGCGGGCGGTGGCCAGGACGTCGTCGCCCTCAAGGAGACCCTCGACCTCGGTCACGCCGGACGCCATTCCACCCAGGATCATCGACCGGTGCGACATCGACTTGTCGCCCGGCGCGCGGACCTTTCCGGTCAGGGCGGATGTGCGGCGCGAAGTCAGTTGGGACGGCATGATCACCCGCTTCAGGCTGTATTGTGCGAAGGGCCGCGCGGGCGGCGCGAAAGACAGCTTTTGACAGCGGGTCAAAGGGGTGGCAAGGGACCGCCCCGAATTCAACCCGTTGAAAGCATCCAAACGTGGCCAATCCCGAACTGGGCGCCAAACAGGTCTGCCCCAACTGCCAGGCGAAGTTTTACGACCTGAACCGTCGCCCCGCGCACTGCCCCAAATGCGGAACCGACTTCGATCCCGAAGAGGCGATGAAGCTGCGCAGCCGCCGCGCCCGTCCCGGTTATCCGTCCGACGATGAGGACACGGACGATCAGGTCACGGACAAGAAGGTCGACGGCGACGAGGATGAGGAAGACGACGTCAAGACGCCGGAAATCGACGAGGAAGGCCACGAGCCGATCCTGACGCCGGACGACGAGGACGAAGACTCCCCGGCCGACGCCTCGGAAGAAGCCGGCATGGGCTCGACCGACGGCGACGACGATCTGCTGGCTGACGACGATGACGACTCCGTGCCGTTCATCGAAGACGAAGACGACGACTCGATCGACGACGAGATCGCCAAGCCGTCGCGCGACGACGACTGATCTTTTTTGGGCCTATCGCGCTTCGCGCGACTTGAGGCCCGACCTAATCGAGGCCTGTGGATAGGCTCAGAAACTTGTTGCACCCGCCGCATTTCCCGTTAGGGAGACGCGGCGGGACAGCAGGCCTTTCAATCCTTCCGGTTTGAAAAACCTGCGTATTTTCACCCTTGGGAACGCGGTGAAAATAAATCTCGAAACGGGCTTGATCGCAGAAAAAGCCTGACCTAGTTTCCGCCGCCTCGCCGGGGGCCATCGCAAGATGAACCGGGCGATCCAGACCGACAGGTCCGGGGCTTTAGCTCAGCTGGTAGAGCGCTTGCATGGCATGCAAGAGGTCAGCGGTTCGACTCCGCTAAGCTCCACCATCAGACTCCCTCTTCCATCGATATTTCGAGGAAGAGGGAGACTGGCCATCCTTTCAAATCAGCTCTTTTGGTCACGCTCACGCGCGGTCGCATGTGATCGTGCGACACTCATGCCCTACAGCAGGGTGGCGGCCAGATTGACGGTCAGCGCCAGGATGACGGCGTTGAAGAACCAGGCGATCAGGCTGTGAAACGTCGCCAGGCCGCGCAGCTTGCGGCTGGAAATCTGCACATCGGCCGTCTGGTTCGCCACGCCGATGATCAGGGCGAAGTGCAGGAAATCCCAGTAGTCCGCGTCCTCCTCGCCCGGAAAGATCAGCCCGCCCTGATCGCCCTTGCCGTCGTCACGCGGGGCGTAGAAGCCGTGGGCGTAATGCAGGGCGAAGATGATGTGCACATACAGCCACGACAGGCCGACGGTGCACACTGAGAACACCGCCTGCCCGACCGTCGGCTTGCCGTCGCTGGCCACCATGGCGAGGACCAGGACCACGACGCTGGCTACGGCCGCCGCCATGCTGAGCGGCAGAACCAGAACGCCCGCCTGATCCAGTTCCGCCGCGCGGCGTCGCATCGCCTCTTGCGAACGCGCCCTGAATATCCGCGCAAAGGTCGCAATGAGGAAGGTCGCCACGCCCGCGTCCCAGCCGGCCGCCAGTCGCATCGGCCAGCCGAGGCTGGTCGGCGCCAGCACCGCGACGGCCGCCAGGACCAGCAGCCCGAGCCATAGCGACAAATGCAGACGGAACAGGCGCGCGACAGATCCCATGCCTGCGAGATTGCGCATTTACGCCATCGAGGTCCAGCGACCGCGAGGCCTGCGGAGCGGCGGCGACCGAAAGGCTTTCCGTCTCATTGAGGGACATGTCTATCGGCGACGTCATAGAAGTGTCGGTTATCGTTTCGGGGGAAACGCAAATGCTGGTGTCGATCGTGATCGGCGAGGCTCTTTATCTGGCGCATCGCTGTCGGCGGGCGTTGATCGCCTCGCCCGTGGTGCTGGTCGGCCTCTGGGCGGTGATGACCGTCATGCCGCACGGGTCGATCCGTCTGC
Source organism: Brevundimonas sp. KM4 (assembly GCF_000964075.1). Lineage (NCBI taxonomy): Bacteria > Pseudomonadati > Pseudomonadota > Alphaproteobacteria > Caulobacterales > Caulobacteraceae > Brevundimonas > Brevundimonas sp. KM4. Next base: position 26,643 of record NZ_JZRG01000001.1, read on the forward strand.
CGAACTGACGAAAAGCTGTCAGCGGTCTTTTCCGGCGCCGGACCGAATCCGTCGCCCCGGGCGTTGTCAGGTGTGAACCCGACGCCGAGGACGCCCTGACTGATCCTCCCTCGGTTTGGTGG
>NZ_JZRG01000010.1:0-134893 GCF_000964075.1 Brevundimonas sp. KM4
GGCGCCGGTCGTGGACGATTCAGCGTTGATATCGTCGATCATGTGGTAGCCGGCGTCGATGGCGCCATACCAACCATTGGGTTCCGCCGATGCGGCGCCGGCTGCGAACAGTCCGGCGGCGGCAACGGAGGCGAGAAGTTTGAGCTTCATAGCTTCCTCACTGTGTGAATGCGCGAAGCTGCGCAATAGCACAGCATTCACGGGACCGAACGGCGTGGCTGGCGCACGGTTCCGCGCTTGAGCTACGATTGTGTCGACTGTGGCGCCGTTTCAACACATTGGGCGCCTGCGAAGGGAAACGATTATGGCGATGCGGTTTGACGGACAGGTGGCGATCGTAACGGGGGCCGGGGGCGGCTTGGGGCGCGAACACGCGCTCGCTCTGGCGGCGCGCGGGGCCAAGGTGGTCGTCAACGACTTGGGCGGGGCGCGCGACGGTTCGGGCGGGTCGGCGACAGCGGCGGAATCGGTCGTGGCGGAAATCGAGGCGGCCGGCGGCGAGGCCATGGCCAATGCGGCCTCGGTGACGGACTTCGCCGCGGTCCAGACCATGGTCGATCAGGCCATGGCGAAATGGGGCCGGATCGACATCCTGGTGAACAACGCCGGCGTTCTGCGCGACAAGACCTTCGCCAAGATGGAGATCGAGGATTTCCGCTTCGTCGTCGATGTCCACCTAATGGGCGCGGTCAACTGCACCAAGGCGGTGTGGGATATCATGCGCGGGCAGAACTACGGCCGGATCGTGATGACGACCTCGTCCTCGGGCCTGTACGGCAACTTCGGCCAGTCGAACTATGGCGCGGCCAAGATGGCGCTGGTCGGTCTGATGCAGACCCTGTCGATCGAGGGGGCCAAGAACGACATCCGCGTCAACTGCCTGGCGCCCACCGCCCACACCCGCATGACCGAGGATCTGGGCGCCGCCCTGCCGCTTGAGGCGCTGGCCCCGGCCCTGGTCACGCCCGGCCTGCTTTACCTGGTCAGCCAGGATGCGCCGAGCCGCGCCATCCTGGCCGCCGGCGCCGGCGGATTCGAGCGCGCCTATGTCACCCTGACGCAAGGCGACTTCGTCACCGGCGACAACGCCCCCGAACAGGTCGCCGCCCGCTTCGACGCCATTTCGGACCGCGCCGGCGAGATCGTCCCAGAGATGGGCGCCGCCCAAGGCATGATCGAACTGACCAAGGCGCAGAAGGCGCACGGCGGCTGACAAAATAAGGCGCCTTGCGTTGACGCGACGTGAGGCGCCTAACTTCGCGTCAGAGGAAACCGGCCTCAAGCAGCGCGAACGCGCGTAGGCCAAACAGGAACGGCCTCAAGCAGCGCCAAGCGCGATAGGCCAAACAAGAATGGGCTTAGGTAGCCCAAAGGGCGATAGCCCCAGGAGGAAAGCCCATGCGCGAAGCCGTCATCGTCTCCACCGCCCGCACCCCCATCGGGCGCGCCTATCGCGGCGCCTTCAACGACACCCAGGCGCAGCAGCTCGGCGCCCATGCGGTCGAGCACGCGGTCCAGCGCGCCGGCGTCGATCCGGCCGAGATCGAGGACGTGATCATGGGGGCGGCCCTGCAGCAGGGTTCGACCGGCACCAACGTCGCGCGCCAGATCGCGCTCGCCGCCGGCCTGCCCTCTTCCGTTCCGGGCATGAGCCTGGACCGTCAGTGCGCCTCGGGCCTGATGGGTATCGCCACGGCGGCGAAACAGGTCGTCTTCGATCAGCAGAAGATGGCGGTCGGCGGCGGGCTGGAAAGCATCTCCCTGGTCCAGAACCAGAATATGAACCTGTACCGGATGAAGGACGAGGCGCTGCTGAAGCTGTCGCCCCACATCTATATGTCGATGCTGGAGACGGCCGAGGTGGTGTCGCGCCGCTACGGCGTCAGCCGCGACCGCCAGGACGAATATGCGCTGAAATCCCAGCAGCGCACCGCCGCCGCCCAGGACGCCGGTCAGTTCGACGCCGAGATCGTGCCCATGACCACCACCATGCTGGTGATGGACAAGGCCACCGGCCAGACCTCATCGAAAGAGGTCACCCTGTCCAAGGACGAGGGCAACCGTCCAGACACGACGCTGGAAGGGCTGAAGGCGCTGAAGCCCGTCTTCGGCGGCGGCGAGGAGATCCAGACGGGCGAGTTCATCACCGCCGGCAACGCCTCGCAACTGTCGGACGGCGCCTCGGCCTGCGTCGTCATGGAGGCCGGCGAGGCGGTGAAGCGCAATCTGCAACCGCTCGGCGCCTACCGCGGCATGGCCGTCGCCGGCTGCGAACCGGACGAAATGGGCATCGGCCCGGTCTATGCCGTGCCCAAACTGCTGAAGCGCCACGGCCTCACGATGGACGACATCGGCATCTGGGAGCTGAACGAGGCCTTTGCCGCCCAGGTTCTGTATTGTCAGGACACGCTGGGCATTCCCGACGACCGTCTGAACGTCTCGGGCGGCGCCATCTCCATCGGCCACCCCTACGGCATGTCCGGCGCCCGCATGACCGGCCACGTCCTGATCGAGGGCAAGCGTCGCGGCGCCAAATACGGCGTCGTCACCATGTGCATCGGCGGCGGCATGGGGGCTGCGGGATTGTTCGAGATCTTCTGATTTCGTCATCCTCCGGGCCGCGAAGCGGAACCGGGGGACCCAGCGGCGCCGAAGGCGATCAGTCCATCGCACCAGGCTGAAAACCGCGCCTTTACAGGTTCGCGCTCACGCGCGCCGCTGGGTCCCCCGGTCTGCGCCGCTGCGCGGCTTGCCGGAGGATGACGAAAGAAGGCTAAACCCGTTCGCTGATCTTGATCGCCGCCTTGCAGCCGACCTTGATCACGCCGGACAGCAGCCGATACGCCGGCGCTTCGCGGCTGCCGTGTTCGATGGCGTGGTCATGGTGGGCCAGTTCCTCGTCGCGGAACTGCTTCAACTCAGCGGCCAGAGCCGGGTCGCGGTCGCCGATCTCGGCGATCTGGTCGGCATAGTGTTGCTCGATCACGCTCTCGACCGCCTCGGTGCAGGCGTGGGCCGCCATTTCACCCATCAGGGCCGTGCCTGCGCCAAGGGCCGAGGCGGCGATGCGCCACAGGGGCGTCATGACCGTGGGCCGCACCCGCCGCTCGTTCAGCAGCCGTTCGAAGCGCGCCAGATGCACCGCCTCCTGGTCCTGCATCTCCGACAGGTCGTGGGCGATGCCGTCACGCCCCTTGCGCCCTTCGAACACCGCCTTCTGGGCGCGATAGATCAGGACGGCCGCATATTCCCCGGCGTGGTCGACACGCAGGATTTCGTCCATCCGCGCCTTGTCGGCGCCTTGGCCAGGACGAGGGAGGGGAATGGAATGACTCATCGCATCAGGCCTTTTCGATCCGGGGCGCGCGGGCGTCCTTGGGACGTTTCGCCGCCAACAGGCTGAACACCGCAAGCGCCGAGGCGATGATCGCGTTCCATCCTGCCATCGACAGCCCCAGCCAGCTCCAGGCCACATCGCCGCAGCCGATCACCTTGGTCACCGGCCCCGTGCCCATGGCCAAGGCCGTCAGGCTGTCCATATCGACCGAGCCGCCGACGGACGAACAGGTCGCAGGCAGCGCCCACCATTTGTATTCGCCGCCCATGTGGAAGATGGCCGTGATGGCGCCTGTGGCGAAGACGGCCGCCAGCAGGAAGGCGGCGATGCGCGGCGTGCCCCGGCGTCCGCCGCTGAACAGGGTCCAGCCGGTGGCCAGCACCGCGACGACGACCGCCCCCCAATAGACCTCGCGCTGCTTCAGACACAGGTTGCAAGGCGCAAGGCCGCCGAACCGTTCGAACGCATGGGCCGCGCCCAGCATGGCCAGCGACGCGGCCAGGGCGAAGGCGGTCCACCAACGGGTCAGAAGGCGATAGACATCGATCATCTTGAAACGGTCTTACCCCGCCCCGAACGCGTCGTCGACTTACAGAAGCTTCAGGACGACGATCAACGCGACCAGCGCGACCAGGCCGATCACGCTCCACATCGCCAGCCGCTTTTCGACCTGCGCCAGCATGGCCGGCCCCCAGCGTTTCAGGATCCACGCTTCCAGGAAGAACCGTCCGCCCCGCGTCACGACCGACGCGGCGATGAAGATCGGAAAGCTGAACGCCGCCAGGCCCGAGGCGATGGTCACCAGCTTGTAGGGAATGGGCGTCAGACCCTTGATCAGAATGACCCACAGACCCCACTGATCGAACCAGGCGCGGAACTGCTCCAGCCCGTCCGAGTGGCCCAGCACCCGCATGATCGCCAGGCCCAGATCGGTCAGAAAATAGCCGATCGCATAACCGAGAATCCCGCCCAGCACCGACGCTGCGGTGCAGACGGCGGCGTAGACATACGCCTTCTGCGGCCGCGCCAGGATCATGGGCGCCAGCATCACGTCGGGCGGGATCGGAAAGAACGAACTCTCGGCGAAGGAGACGACCGCCAGGGCCTTGGTCGCATGGCGGCTGCGCGCCAGGTCGAAGACGCGGTCATAGAGTTTGCGCAGCATGGCGATCCTTAAGGCGGCACGGCGCGTTAGCACCCCTGCGGCGTTGCGTCATCCTCGGCCGTCACGTCCACCTGCTAGAGCGCCTGAATGACGACCCCCGCTTCTTCCCCGTCCACGGTCCAGCAGGACGACGTCAGCCATGATGTCACCCGGCTGCTGCGGCGGCTGGCCGACGACGGCGGCGACGCCGGGCTGACCCTGCACGAAATCCGCGACCGGCTGGACGAGCGCGCCTATGGCCTTTTGATCCTGCTGCTCTCCATCCCCTGCCTGGTGCCGGGCCTCTACGGCGTGCCGCAGGTGGTCGGGCTGATCGTCATCCTGCTGGCCGGCCAGATGCTGGTCGGGCGCGAGGAGCCGTGGCTGCCGCGCTGGTTCCTGAACCTGCGGTGCAAGGGATCGTGGCTGAAGGCCATGGCCGATTTCGCCGAAACCAAACTGGGCTGGATCGACCGGCTGTCGCGCCCCCGCCTGCGCCGCTTCGCCGATGGCCCGGGCGAAAAGCTGGCCGCCGTCTTCATGATCCTGGCGACCGTGACCATCGTCATGCCCCTGACCAACACCATCCCGTCGATCGCCCTGGCCCTGCTGTCGGTCGGCCTGATCCAGCGCGACGGCCTGTTCGTCCTCGCCGGCTGCGCCGTCACCACCGTGTGGCTGACCCTCCTGGGCGCGCTCGGGACCGGCCTTCTGATGGGCGCCGAATGGGCCACGCGCTGGCTGCCGGGCTGACGCAACCGTAAAGTATCGGCCGTCAAATCGCCTCAGTTGTTTTGGTCAGTATGCTCACGCTTGGTGGTGGGAGCCCGAAGACTTGACCTCGAATCTGATCGGCCTTGTCGCCGCACTCGGCCTCGCTTTCGCAGGCGCCGCCCCCGCCACGGCTCAACAGGTCGCGACGATCGAGGCGCGCACCGCGCCGGGCGGCGTTCTGGTGGCCTGGAAGCTGGCCCGACCGACCACCGAGGTCGCCTTCCTGGATCAGGACATTATCCGCACCCTCTGGACGGTGAAGACCCCCGGCCTGTCCCTTTCGGACGGCGTCGTGAAGTCCGACCAGCCGTTCGACGCCTTCGAAATTCTGATCGCGCCTGACGCGGCCGAGGTGGACCGCGTCTATATTGGCCTGGTGCGGGTGGGGTCAGGCCAAAGCCTTTATGGACCCGCGCTGGCGCTCAAGGACATGGACGCCGAACTGACCGTCAAGGCGACCGCAGGTGAAACCGTCACGCCTCAGTCCGACGCGATCAAGAGCTACGTCTATGTCGGACCGACCTCGGCCGTGACGCAGGATGACGGCGGCGTGGTCGTCGTCGGGGACACCGTTCCTGCATCCCTGCACACCGCGATGAGCGAAGGCTTTCTGGCGGCCCAGGGATTCTATGGCGCTCGTCTCGGCCGCGACCTGCCCTATACGCCGACCCTGATCGTCACCACCGACAGCCCCGGTCCGACGACATATCGGGGCGATGTGACCGACAATGGCGTCATCTCCCTGCGCTTCCATGGCTCGGACTGGTCCGCGCCCCCGCCCGATGTGATCGAACAGTTGTCCACCTTCGTCTGGCACGAGACGCTGCACCTGTGGAGCAGCCATGCGGTGACGACTAAGGACGGCGTCAGCGCGCCTTGGCTGCATGAGGGCGGGGCCGAATACGGCGCATTGATCGCCGCCCTGTCAACGGGAGCGATCGACGAGGCTCAGTTTAAGACCTCGCTGGCGCGACGGCTGAACGGTTGTCGCGCCGCCCTTGGCGACCGCCCTGACGCCGAACAGCGTCTGCGCACCGGAAACGCCATCTACAACTGCGGCGTCGTCGTGCAGTGGATCGCGGACCTGGAGAGCCGCCGCGCCTCCGACGGCCGCACGGACATCTTCGACATCTGGAAGGCCATGCTTCAGTCCGGTCGCGCGGGGGACGGCTATGGCGTGGCGGACTTTCGCAGCCGCCTAACACCAGACACTGCTGTCGCCGTCCTGCTGGACGGTCCGGGTCCGGAACGCTGGACCGGCATACAGACCCGCCTCTCCGCGCTGGGCGTCACCCTGGTCAATCGGCCCAGTCCGCGCGACCTCCGTCAGGCCGCCCTGTTCCACATGGTCGATCAGAACTGCGGCGGCGAGGGCGGCTTTTCCATGGACAACGGCCGGATCAAGCTGGACTCCGGCGACCGATGCGGCGCCCTGTCCGGCGATCCCGTCGTCGTCGCGATCGAAGATCTGGACCCGATGTCGAACGGTCAGGGGGTCTTCCAGGCCGTCCAGGCCCGTTGCGCCGAAAACCTGCCCATCCGTTACACACTGGCGGACGGCAAGACGGTCGAGGCGGTCTGCAAGGCCCCGCTTAAAGCCCCCGATCTCTGGGCCGTGGATGCGATGCCGGACCTCAGGGCGCGACGCACCTGAGTTCTTGATAATTTGGCTTTAACGTTACTCGCACGCTCGCCCGTCATCACGACCCCGTGGCTTCGTCTTGGCTCCGTCGTCTTCTGTGACTAGGTTCCGCGCCAATCGGCGGCCCCTTTCGGTTAAGCCCGCCTCAAAAGCTACGCGGGAGACGCGCCATGAACGACATGACCCAGGCCCAAGATCAGGCCACTGCGGAACAGATCGACCAGGAAAACCCCCTCGGCGTCGACGGTTTCGAGTTCGTCGAATTCACCGGTCCCGAGCCCGAGGCGATGATTTCGCGCCTGGAGCTGATGGGCTTCACCCAGACGCACGTGAACCCCAGGACCGACGTGGTGCGCCTGAAACAGGGCGATATCAGCTTCCTGGTGCAACGCTCGCCCAAGGGCCAGGCCGCCGACTTCGCCAAGGATCACGGCCCGTCCGCTAACGGCATGGCTTTCCGCACCATCGACGCCAAGGCCGCCTATGAGGGCGCGCTGGCCCGCGGCGCCGTCGCCGCGACGGACGCCGCCGGCGGCGCGCTGGGCGACGACTATCCCTACATCCTTCAAGGCATCGGCGGCTCGCTGCTCTACGTCATCGACCAGTATGGCGACGCCGGCTCGCTCTATGACTCCTGGGACGAGATCGAGGGCTGGGAAGAGGCCGAGCGCAAGAACTCGATGGGCCTGGAGATCCTGGACCACCTGACCCACAACGTCCGGCGCGGCCAGATGCGCACCTGGTCGGGCTTCTACAACTCGATCTTCAACTTCGAGGAGCAGAAGTATTTCGACATCAAGGGCAAGGCGACGGGCCTGTTCTCCCAGGCCATGATCGCGCCCGACCGCGCCATCCGCATCCCGCTGAACGAAAGCCAGGACGAAAACTCCCAGATCGAGGAGTTCATCCGTCGCTACAACGGCGAGGGCATCCAGCACATCGCCCTGACGACCGAGAACATCTTCGAGACGGTCGAGGCGATGAAGGAACGCGGCGTCGCCTTCCAGGACACAATCGAGACCTATTTCGAACTGATCGACAAACGCCTGCCCAACCATGGCGAGGACGTGGAGCGGATGCGCAAGAACCGCATCCTGATCGACGGTTCGGACGAGGAAGGCCTGCTGCTGCAGATCTTCACCCAGGACACCTTCGGCCCGATCTTCTTCGAGATCATCCAGCGCAAGGGCAACGAAGGCTTCGGCAACGGCAACTTCCAGGCCCTGTTCGACTCCATCGAGCTGGATCAGATCCGTCGCGGCGTCATCAAGGTCGACGCCTGAATGACGATGCGGCCGCCGACCTGGCTGCCCTGGCTCGGCCCGGTCCTGGCGGCCGGCGCCGGGGCCTTGGCCGGCGAATACTGGCTGGGCGGCGGCTTCTGGATGGTCCTGATCGCCGCCCTCCTCTGCGGCTTCGCCCCCATCGTCGGCTATCAGGTGTGGAAAAGGCTGCACCACCGAGGGTGAGGCGGGCCAGACATCGGCCCTCTACGGGGAGGGAGTTTTACTCCGAGTGGACAGGCCTTTGGGTGGACAACTGCAAGAAAGTTTGGTCAGACTTCAGGCGCAACCTTGGATAGCCTCAGATGACCCGCGATCCAGTCTTACTTGTCGCCTACGCCACTCTTTCGCTCTGGACGCTGGCGACAATCATCGTCGCCTTGCTTGTGCATTATGGGAGCAGCGGCGAACAGTATCAGCCGTGGATTGTGCCAATGTGCTTGCTGACGTCTAGCGGAGCGATGCTCGTGGACCGCTTGAAAAAGACGCGCAGCCGCCACTGAGTCCCTCGGCCGATGAGGCCCGAGCTTGGCTGATTACCGCCCCATCCGTTTGTCTGAAAGCGGCCCTGCGGCACAGCAAGGCTGCGTCCCTCATCTGCAAATATCCTATCGCCGTGATCCAACCCTCTGATCTTTCGGCGTTTCCAGTTTTCTTTGGCTAATCGACCTGACACGCCCGAACGCGGCGTTACACTGCGATCGACCGGCGTCCTTGGGGTAAAGTGCACCGATTGCACTGTGTTTTCGGCGCGGAGGAGGTTCACGATGCGCATCGCCTGTTCGGGACTGATTGCACTCTTTGCACTGTGTTTTTCCTCGGCCCACGCCCAGGTCGAGGCTGAGAATGCCGCGCCGCAATGGTCGCTGGCGATCCACGGCGGGGCAGGCGTGATCGAGCGGTCCAGCCTGACGCCCGAGCAGGACGCGGCCTATCGCGCGGCGCTGAAAGGCGCGCTGGACGCCGGTTCGGCCGTGCTGAAAAGCGGCGGCTCGGCGCTGGATGCGGTCCAGGCCGCCGTTCAGGTCATGGAGGACGATCCCCTGTTCAACGCCGGACGCGGGGCGGTCTTCACCGCCGCCGGCCGTAACGAATTGGACGCCGCCGTCATGAACGGATCGGACCTGACCGCCGGGTCCGTCGCCGGCCTGACCACGACGCGTCACCCCGTCGCCGCCGCCCGCGCGGTGATGGAGCGGTCGCCCCACGTCATGCTGATCGGCTCCGGCGCCGACGCCTTCGCCGCCTCGGTCGGGCTGGAGCAGGTCGATCCGTCCTTCTTCTTCACCGAGCGGCGCTGGCAGGGGCTGGTCAAGGCCCTGACCGAGGCCGGACAGCCGATCCCCGAGCGCCCCGCCGGCGCGCCTCTACCGGGCGCGCAGGCCGAAGTCGCCCCACCCCTGAACGAGAAGAAGTTCGGCACGGTCGGCGCCGTGGCGCTGGACAGCCAGGGTCGTCTCGCCGCCGCCACCTCGACCGGCGGCATGACCGCCAAACGCTGGGGCCGGGTCGGGGACGTGCCGATCATCGGCGCCGGCACCTATGCCTCCAACGCCGACGGCTGCGCGGTGTCCGCCACCGGCGACGGCGAATATTTCATCCGCGCCACCGTCGCCCGCGACATCTGCGCGCGCATCGGTTTCTGGCAGGGCCTGAGCGACGATGAACGATTTGAACGAGAACGCACTGGTTCCGAGGCAGCTTGTCGAGACTTCCCTCCTGACCAGATATGTTTGGCTCACATTGCGCCCGCGCGCATCGCGGCGGCGAACGCCGAGCTTGCCGAGGCAAAGGCCCTGGGCGGACTCGGCGGCGTGATCGTCATGCCGACAGGAGGCTATCCTTACTTCGCCATGACGACCTCGGGCATGTATCGCGGCGCGGTGTCTTCCGACAGGCCCGCCCGCGTCGCCATCTATGCCGATGAACAACCCTGAGCCCCTCTCTTCTTTCGTCATCCTCCGGGCCGCGCAGCGGAACCGGGGGACCCAGCGGCGCCGAAGGCGAAATCCATCCGCCGCACTGTGTCGGGGGGCCGAAGCCGCGACAGGTTCACGCTCTCGTGCGCCGCTGGGTCCCCCGATCTGCGCCGCTGGCGCGGCTTGTCGGAGGATGACGAAAGTGGATTTCAGACCAATTAGACCAATTAGACTCTCTTTTTTCCCAGACCGAGCCCCATGCCTGCATCCGATGACGAACTGACCGTGATGGCCAACGAGGAGTTGGACGCCGCCTGCGCCATGCCTTTCGTCGAGGTCAGGAAGATCACCCCCTGGGGCGACAGCTATGAGGGGTTCGCCCCCTCCGGCCGCACGGTCGAGGTCGAGCGCCGCTATCTGTGGGCCGTCGAACCCGAGGGCGGCGTCATCGTCGAGGTCGAGGTCCGCGACCGCGCCGCCCGCACTGAAGCGGAAGCACGCGCCCTGCTGACGGCCGCCGACTGATTTCGCCGTTCCCAACATCGCAAATCCGGTCTAGGCCTTGGTCATGAAACTCGCCTCGCTCAAGCACGGCCGCGACGGCCGCCTCGTTGTCGTCTCGCAGGACCTGAACTGGTTCACCGACGCCTTCCTGATCGCCCCGACGCTGCAGGCGGCGCTGGATGACTGGGACCGCTGCGGCCCACGCCTCGAGGCCTTGGCCGAAAGCCTGGAGCATGAGGCCGTGCCGCGCGGCCGCTTCCATGAGCGCGACGCCGCGTCGCCCCTGCCCCGCGCCTATCAGTGGGCGGACGGCTCGGCCTATGTGAACCACGTCGAGCTTGTGCGACGCGCGCGCGGCGCCGAAATGCCCGAGAGCTTCTGGACCGACCCCCTGATGTATCAGGGCGGCTCCGACAGCTTCCTGTCGCCGCGCGATCCGATCCCGCTGGCCGACGAGGCTTGGGGCTGCGACCTGGAGGCCGAGATCGTGGTGGTCGTCGGCGACGTGCCGCAGGGCGCGACGCGCGAACAGGCGCTCGACGCCATTCGCCTGATCGGCCTGGTCAATGACGTAAGCCTGCGCAACCTGATCCCGGCCGAACTGGCAAAGGGGTTCGGCTTCGTCCAGTCCAAGCCCGCCAGCGCCCTGTCGCCGGTTGTGGTCACGCCCGCCGCGCTGGGCGACCGATGGAAGGACGGCAAGCTGCACGGCGCCCTTTCGGTGCAACTGAATGGCCAGGATTTCGGCAAGGCCGACGCCGGCGTCGACATGACCTTCGACTTCGGAACCCTGATCGCCCACCTGGCCAAGACCCGGTCGCTGGGCGCCGGGACCATCATCGGCTCGGGCACGGTGTCGAACAAGGACGCCGACGGCGGCCCCGGCAAGCCGGTCTCGGAAGGCGGCCTGGGCTATTCCTGCATCGCCGAGGTCCGCACCGTCGAGACGATCCTGCGCGGCGCCGCCGAGACGCCCTTCCTGAAACACGGCGACACGGTGCGGATCGAAATGCTGGACGACCGTCATCATTCGATCTTCGGCGCCATCGAACAGACAGTCGCGCCGCTATCCAGCGCGGACTGACGCCGCTAGGGTGCCGACAGCGGCCTCGGGGGAGGCCGCATCCTGTCTTTGGGGAGAGACGACGTGCCGCCTGAAAAACTGATTCCGCTGCTCATGATCCCGATCATGCTGGTGGTCGTGCTGCTAAAGAATCGTCGGAAGCGCGTGCTGAAGCCGCAGCTGCTATGGGTCATGCCGGCCATCGTCCTGCCGTTGATCGGCCTGGGCATCTGGGGGTCGGCGCAGAACCCGAACATGGCCCATGCGCCGTTCGGCCCCGGCGCCTGGGCGGTTCTGGCCATCGGCGGCCTCCTAGGCGGCGTCGCCGGCTGGTATCGCGGCAAGACCGTCACCATCGAAAAGGAGCCGGACGGCTCCCTGATGGCCCAGGCCTCGCCGCTGGGGCTTATCCTGCTGGTCGTGCTGTTCGCCGGTCGGTCGCTGCTGCGCGACCTGATCGAAAGCCACGCCGCCGCTTGGCACCTGAACGCCCTGGCCGTCACCGACGCCTTCCTGGTCTTCGCCATGGGCCTGATCGTCATGCAGCGCGTCGAAATGTACATCCGCGCTCGCCGCATCCAGTCCGGCGGCACGGACAGCCATATGGAAGTCGCGGCCTAACGCTTCGGGCTGGACGCGGCCTTCGCCTCTGTGGCATGAGGCGGTCCTTCCGCTGCGGGCGTGGTGGAATTGGTAGACGCGCTGGACTCAAAATCCAGTTCCGAAAGGAGTGCCGGTTCGACCCCGGCCGCCCGCACCATTCTTCTTCGGTTCAGCCCAGCTGCCGGTGGAAGAAGTCCGTCACATCGGCCAGCACCGTCGCCTTCTTGCGGAACAGGGGCGAGAAGGTCGCGATCAGGTCGGCGTGGTCCAGACCTGGATAAAGCTTGGCCTCCGAGCGCCCGCCAACCGCGCGCATCCGCTCGTCCAGAATGACCGTGTCCTCGTCGTGGACCACCGTGTCGGCCGTGCCGTGGCCCAGCCAGATCGGCGGGGCGTCACGGCGCACGAAGGTCACGGGCTGGGTCAGGGTCGGATCGGGCGCACGGCCGAAGGCGTTCTGCGACGCCGCCACGTCGAACGGCAGGAAGTCGTAGGGGCCCGCGAGACCCGCGGCCGCCTTGATTAGATCGGGCCGGCCGACGGCGGCCATATAGCGTCGGTCCAGAGCGATCATCATCGCCAGATGCGCGCCCGCCGAATGGCCCAGCACGCCAAGCCGCGCCGGATCGCCGCCATATTGACCGACCACCTCGGCCGCCTTGGCCGTGGCGGCGGCGGCGTCCTCGATGAAGGCCGGGAAGACGACCTGGGGAACGATGCGGTAGTCCGGCAGGGCGACCACGAACCCGCGCGCCGCCAAAGCTTGCGCCGCCCAGCCATACTGGCTGCGCGAGCCCGAATCCCAGCCGCCGCCATAGAAGAAGACCAGGGTCGGATAGGGGCCGGGCGCCGTCGGCGCATAGAGATCCATCTGCTGGCGCGGATCGTCGCCATAGGGGATGTCGCGCGCGACGCGGCGCACCCCGCCATCCCTCGGTCCCAGGGTGTTCAGCAGGCTCAGCGGCGAGCAAGCGGCGGCGAGAAGCCCAAGGGCAGGCGCGAACAGTCCACGGCGTGTCATGCGAAAGGCTCCATCACCCACAATACGCTCGGATCGCCGGATCGGTCGTCGTCATCAACGATCAGCGGGCGTTGGCGATCAGCCGGCCGCAGTCGGCGTCCTCGGCCAGCCCCGGATCGACGAAGGCGAACAGGGCCGTCACCGGCGCCACCACCGCGCCCAGCAGGCCCGCCAGACCGCCCTGCGACACGACCGAACCGACATCGACCCCAACCTTGGGTGCGGTCAGCGGGCCGGACACGGTGATCGGCGCCCACAGGCGCAACAGTCGCGGCTTCTTGGATTCCCCCTCGATCCGCAGGTTCATCGTTTCGGCGCCCAGGTTGATGCTGCCCTTGCCCTGGGCCAGCACCACATCGGTGTCGATGACGAAGGTGCGGGCGGTCGCCGTGCCGCCGCTGACGTTGAAATCGGCGACGGCGCAGCGGATCTGGCTTTCGGACTGGTCGCCGCTCAACAGCTTCAGCAGGCCCGCGCTGGCGTTGATGCCCAGCAGTTCGGCGAAGGCCGCCCGCATCTTGCCGTTCGGCACCACCAGGCTGAGCGAGCCTTTCGACGCGGCGGCGAAATCATGAATCGAGGCGCCCGGTCCCTCCAGCTTGGCCCGGCCCAGCGCCCTTCCCGTGACGGGCGCCGAGCCGTTGCGGGCCGGGATGATGGACTCCAGCGGATAGCCCGCCAGACGCAGATCGACGGTGCTGTAGGGGGTGTCCTTGGTCGCATCGATCCGCGCCGTGCCGTTCAGCGCGCCGCGATTGAAGTCAAAGCTGATCGGGTCCAGCTTCAGGATGCCGTCCTTCAGGTCGGCGCCCAGGTTCACCTGACGCACGTCGAAGGCGTTCGCCTTCACCGATCCGGCCCGATAGGACAGGGTGCCGTCCATGGTCTGCAGCCGTTCGGTCTGCAGCTTGGCGTCCGGCAGCAGCTTGCCGCCGACCACGACCGGCGCCTCGGTGTCGGTGCCCGCCGCATTGGTCCGGGTCCGCGCGCCCAGGACAGCGGCCAGATCGTCGATGTCCAGGCGACGCGAGGTCAGGTCGGCGTCGACGCGCAGCCGCTGGCCCGACTGAACCTTTACCTCGCCCGACAGATCGGACGCGCCGACGCGTCCGTCGAAATCCTTGAAGGTCCAGACCCGCCGATCGCGGTTCAGCGCGCCCGACAGCCGGTACGGCGGCGTATTGGGCAGGGCGACGCCGGTCAGCAGATAGAGGTCCGACATATTGCGGCCCTGGATCGTCATGGTCGCATCAAACCGCCCCAGATCGAAGGGCCGGGTGATCGCCCCCTTGGCGACCAGGGACGAGTCCGCGCCGGTCACATCCGCCTCGAACCGATAGGGACGGTCGCGCCGGATGTTGATGAAGGGGCCGCCCTCGATCCTGACGGTCATGGGCGCGCCGCGCACGTCGCCCCGCCCGTCCAGCGCGAAACCGGCCTGGCCGCTGGACGCCTCGCGCGCATTGACCGCCGCCTCCAGCGTCAGTCCGCGCCGCTGTTCCTCAAAGGTCAGTTGGCCGTCCCTGATCACCAGTTGTTGGATGACCGGCAGGTTCAGCCCTTCGCCGTCATCGGGCTTGTTGGGATTCAGCTGCCAGCTCTTGCGGCCGTCCTTGGTGGAAATCAGCACGACCCTGGGCCGGGTGAAGCTCAGCAGGGGCATCTCCACCTGACCGGCCAGCAGCTTTCTCAGCCGAACCGAGGCCTGGACCTCATCGACGTCGGCCGTGTCGCGATCGCGCGCCCAGTCGGGGCCACCGATTTTCAGCCCCCGCACCACGGCGGACGGCGTCCAACTGAACAGATTGACGTCCAGATCGCCGGTCAGGGCGATTTCGCGATCGTATTTGACGGAGGCCCAGCGGCCGATGGGCCCGCGCAGCATGTCCAGTCGAACAGGGCCAGGAAGAGAACCACGGCCGCCACGACGACCAGGACCACGCCCGCCGCCCATTTTTCCGCCGTCCCCAGTCGTCGAGCCGCCGCATAGACGGGATCGTTGTCGCGCACCCAGTCGCGCCAGGTACGCAAACGCGCCCCGGCCGGGGCCCACGCCCGCTGGTTCAGGTCTGCCCGAAAAGTGCGCCAATTCCGTGGGTTCGACAATCGCTCGTCTCCGTCAGCCAGAGGAAACGCACCAGCTTCGGTTTGGCGCCGCCGGGTCAGCTTGTCGTCGATTTGACGCGAAGTTGTCGCATAATCTTTACAAATCTCAGGATCGGCGCATAACTCATCAGAGTCCTGATCTTAATTCAGGCCGTGGAGGATTGCCGATGACCCGTTTTCTGACCCCCGCCCTGATCGCCGCCGCCCTGGCGACCGCAACGACGCCGGCGCTGGCGCAAAGTCCGCGCCCCGCCGAGCGCGCGGCCGTGCTGCAAACCGTCAGGGTATGCGGAACCGATGTGGCCTCGCGCACGGCCTATCAACGCGACCACGGCGCGACGCCGAGCTTCGTCACCGCGCAACAGGCGGTCGCCGCCTATCAGTCGGGCCAGCGATGGGCCGCGCCGCGCTGCATGACCGCGCATCAGTATGACCGTCTGGCCGGGGCGCCGATGCAGCGCGCGGCGCTCTGATCCCGAACAAAAGGGCATGAAAAAGGGGCGCGGTCGTCGGACCGCGCCCCTTTTTTGTCGTCTGAACGGACGCCTGTTACTGCGCCGGCGTCAGATATTTGTTCAGCCAGCCGAACACCTCATTGTGCCATTGCAGGCTGTTGGCCGGCTTCAGCACCCAGTGGTTTTCGTTAGGGAAGACGATCAGACGGCTGTCGATGCCGCGCCGTTGCAGGGCGGTGAAGGTCGACAGGCCCTGGGCGGTCGGGATGCGGAAGTCGCGGTCGCCCTGAACCACCAGCATCGGCGTCTTCCAGTTATCGACGTGGTTGGCCGGGTTGAACTTCTGATAGCCCTCGGGCTTGTCCCAAGGCGTGCCGCCGTATTCCCACTCGGTGAACCACAGCTCTTCGGTGGAATAGCCCATGCCGAAGGTGTCGAAGACGCCGTCGTGGTTGACCAGGCACTTGAATTCATTGGACCAGTTGCCGGCGATCCAGTTGATCAGATAGCCGCCGTAGGAGGCGCCCAGCGCACAGGCGTTGTCGCCGTCCAGGAAGCTGTATTTCGCCTGAGCCGCCGCCCAGCCCTTCTGCAGGTCTTCCAGCGGGCGGTCGCCCCAGTGCTGGCTGATCGCGTCGGTGAAGGCCTGGCCGTAGCCGGTCGAGCCGTGGAAATCGATCATCACCACCGCATAGCCCGCGCCCGCATAGGTCTCGGGGTTCCAGCGATAGGACCAGCCGTCCCCGAACGAACCCTGCGGCCCGCCGTGGATCAAAAAGGCGACCGGATATTTGCGGCCCTCCACGTATCCGGCCGGCTTGATGACATAGCCGTGGACCGTCTCGTTGTTCCAGCCGGCGAAGCTGAACTGCTCATACTCGCCGAACTGTTTGGCGGCGAAGGCGGGGTTGGACTGCGTCAGACGACGCGGCATTTCGCGACCCAGATAGGTCTTGAAATACAGGTCGCCCGGCTCGCGCAGGCTGTCCTGGGCGAAGACGAAGCCCGACGGCGTCTGCTGGAAGGCCGAAACGTGGCCCGCGCCCGTGATCGGCGTCACCACGCCGTTGCGCGTATCCACCGAAAACAGCTTGGTCGAGCCGACGTCGCCCGCCGTCGTGTAAAGCGTCTGGCCGTCGCGCGACCATTGCAGCGTGTCGACCGAGCGATCCCAGTTCGAGGCGATCTCGCGCTTCTGGCCCGTTTCGACGTCCATCAGCACGATCTGATAGCGATCGGCCTCGAAGCCCGGCCGCGCCATGGCGCGATAGGCCAGGGTCCGTCCGTCCGGCGAGAAGACCGGGCCGGTGTCCCAGGCGTCGTTGCCGTCGGTCAGGTTGGTGAAGGTGCCGTCGCCCGACAGGCCGTTGGTCTTCCACAGGTCGAAGTTGGTGCTCCACGGCTCGGTCTGACCGGCGAGACGCGCCGAGAAGACCACGGCGTCTCCCGCCGGCGTGAAGACGAACTCGCTTTCGTCGCCGAAGGGTTTGGAGGGCGTGTCGCCGTCAAAGCCCTTGGTGATCCAGACCGGCGTGCCCGTGGCCTTGCCGTCACGGCCGATCGACTGAACGAACAGGTGGTTCTGGGTGTGGTCGTTCCAGGTGTCCCAGTGACGCACGAACATGCGGTCATAGACCTGGCCCGTCGTCTTCTGCTCGGCGATGGCCTTGCCCTGCTGGACCGAGGCGTTCAGGTCGGCCGCGTTCGGATAGACGGCCAGCGACACCGCCACCTTGTCGCCCGACGGACTGATCCGATAGGCGTTCACGTCGGTGGGCAGGTTGGTCACCTGCACCGGCGCCGATGTGGGCGAGGCCACGCGCCAGACCTGGCTCGCGCCCGACTTGCCCGACAGGAAGTACAGATTGCCGTCCCCGCCCCAGCGCGCGGTGTTGGCGCCCTGATCCGAGATGGCCAGGCGGCGCGGCGCCGTGTCCGGTGCGTTCAGGTCCAGGATCCACAGGCTGCCGGCGCGGCTGTTGGCCTGAACATCGGTGGTCGTGACCGAATAGACGACATAGCGGCCGTCCGGCGACACCTGCGGATCGCCCAGCCGGTTGGCCGAGATCATGTCCTGATAGGTGAAGGCGTCAGGCGTCGCGGGCGCGGCCGGAACCGGCGCGGGCGGCACCTGGGCCAGGGTCGGCGCGGCGCTCATCAGCGCAACAGCCGCGCAGGCGGCGGACAGAAGGGAACGGTGACGCATCAAGATCTTCCTCGCGAAGCTTTCTGGCCGCGAGGCGTAGCACCCTGCCAAGGCGCGTCAATGGGTCGCTCAGCCCGCCGGCGCCGTATAGCGGCCCACCCAATCCAGGATTTCCTGCTGCCAGTCGACCCAGGTGCGGGGCTTCAGCACCCAGTGGTTCTCGTCCGGCACATGGACGAAGCGGCTGGGCACGCCCTGACGCTGAAGCGCCGAGAAGGTCGCCAGCCCCTGCTCCATCGGCACGCGGAAGTCCTTGGAGCCATGCAGCATCAGCATCGGCTTGTTCCAGTCGCCGGCGTAGGTCTCAGGGTTGAAGGCGTCATAGACGGCCTTGCGCTCCCAGCTCGGTCCGCCGAACTCCCAGATGAAGTTGCCGATATCCATGGCGTTCATCAGCTGCGGAACGTCGAACACCCCGGCGTGGTTGACCAGGCAGCGCCACGGCCCGTTCCACTTGCCGGCGATCATATTGACCATATAGCCGCCGTAGGAGGCGCCCAGCGCACAGGCCCGGTCGCCGTCGATCCACGGATTGTTCGACAGCGCCGCCGCCCAGCCCTTCTGCAGATCCTCCAGCGGCCGGTCGCCCCAGTGATCGTTGATCGCGTCGGTGAAGGCCTGGCCGTAACCGGGCGAGCCGTGGAAGTTGACCATCACCACCGCATAGCCCGCCGCCGTATAGACCTGCGGGTTCCAGCGGTAGGACCAGTTCTCGGTCCAGGGCGATTTCGGGCCGCCGTGGATCAGATAGACCGCCGGATAGCGCCGCCCCTCGACCGCGCCCGCCGGCTTGAACACCCAGCCCTGCACCGGCTCATTGTTCCAACCGGCGAAGGTGAAGGCCTCGCCTTTCGGCAGGTCCAGCTGCGCCAGCACCTCGGCGTTCTGGCGGCTGATCTGGCGGGGTTCGCCGCGCGTCTGAACAAAGATCTGGGTCGGGGCGACGAAGCTTTCGTGGGCGTAGGCCAGGACCCCGGCCTTCTCCTCATAGGCGCCGACCGTGCCGTTGCCGGTCAGGGGCGTAATCCGGCCGGTGCGGGCGTCGACCGAGAACAGCCGGTTCTGGCCCTCGTCCGCCGCCGAGACCAGCAGCGACCGGCCGTCGGTGCGCCATTGCAGGCCGCCCGCGCCGCGATCCCAGTCGGTCAGCTTCCTCGCGCCGGAGCCGTCGGCGTCAGCCACCCAGACCGCCGCCTGATCCCCGCCGACGTTTTCGCGCGGCGCCGACAGCCAGGCCAGCTGGCGACCGTTCGAAGAGAAGACCGGATTGCCGTCCGATCCCTTGTTGCCTTCCGTCAGATTGACCGGCGCGCCGCCGTCGAGGCTGACGCGGAAGACGTCGCTGTTGCTGGTGAAGGCCTCGCCCGCCCCTTGCGTCTGGGTTCCGTAGACCAGGGTCCGGCCGTCCGGAGAAATGTCGAAGCTGGAATCGCCGGCCGAGACATCGGCATCCAGGCCCGCCATCAGATCGCGCGGTTCGCCGCCACTCAAACCCGACCCGTTCAGCGGCTGGACGAACAGATGGGTGCGGCGCGTATCGACCCAGTGGTCGAAGTCGCGCAGCGGCAGACGGTCATAGGTCTGGAGCGTCGACTTGCCTCGGGCGTCCAGCCGGGTCTTGGTGCAGGCCAGGGTGTCGCAATCGACGAAGACCGAGACGGCCAGGACCAACGACTTGCCGTCCGGCGCGATGCGGAAGCCCGACACGTCGAAAGGCAGGGTCGTCACCTGGGCCGCCGCCATGCCGGCCGCATCCGTGCGCCAGACCTGGTTCGATCCGCCCCGCGACGACAGGAAATAGATCGCACCGCCGTCCGGCGCCCAGCGCGCGCCCGAGGCGCCGCCTTCGGAAATCGCCAGCCGACGCGGCTCGCCGCCCGACACGTCCGCCAGCCACAGGCCGTTGACGCCCTTGTTGCCGTCCCAGTCGGTGGTGCGCACGGCGTAGAGGATTTGGCGGCCGTCCGGCGAGACGCGCGGCTCGCTGACCCGCTCCATCATCGCCAGATCTTTCAGCGACAGGCCGCGCGATGCGGGCGCTTGGGGGGCGGGGGCGGCGGCCGGCGCGGACGAGGCCTGCTGCGCCAGGCTGGGCGCCGCGGCCAGGATCAGGCTTCCAAAGGCGACCGCCGCCATCCAGCGTGAACGCGTCATGTCTTCATTCCCCACAGCTTTTCTCCAGTGATAGGGGCCGCCCGCCCGATCGCCAAGCGTCTAGGACGCCGCGCATCTTGCCCCCTCCGACCGAACCGGCGACAAGCGATCTTTCATGACCGCCGCCACCCTTCCTGCCCGCCGTCAGCCCCACATCGTCGATGTGCTGATCGCCGAACGCGCGCCGCGCCTGACCGCCTCGCCGTTGTGGCCGGTCGTGCGGCCGGCGCTTTACGGCGTGCTGGGCTATGGGGCGGCGGTGCGAATGGCCGACGCCATCCGCGACCTGTCGGGGACCGAGACCTTCGATTACGTCTGGGACCTGCTGAGGCTGAAGGTGACGACGACAAACCTGGACCGTCTGCCGGCGACCGGCCGCTGCGTCGTCGTCTGCAACCACCCCACCGGCATCGCCGACGGGGTCGCCGTGTTCGACGCGATCAAACAACGACGCACAGACATGATCTTTTTCGCCAACGCCGACGCCATCCGCGTCTCGCCCCGGCTGAACGAGACCATCATCCCCGTCGAATGGGTCCACGACAAACGCACCCGCGAGAAGACCCGCGCCACCCTGAACGCCGCCAAGGAAGCGTTCGAGGCCGAACGCTGCGTCGTCATGTTCCCCGCCGGCCGTCTGGCGCGCGAGAAGAACGGCGTCCTGACCGATCCCGAATGGGCCCCGACCGCCGCCTCGATGGCGCGCAAGTATGACGCGCCGGTCGTACCCATTCACGTCACCGGCCCGTACAGCCGGCTGTTTCACCTGTTCGACAAGGTCTCGCAGGAGCTGCGCGACGTGACCCTGTTCCACGAGTTGCTGAACAAGGAAGGCAAGCCGTTCGGCGTCGATGTCGGCTTGCCCATTCCGTCCGAGCGGCTGGACGTGGACGCGGCCAAGGCCACCGAGGCGCTGAAAACCTTCACCGAACGCACCCTGGCCGCCGATCGTGACGCGGTGTTCCCATGAAGATCGAACTGCCCGACGCCGAGGCCACCACCGCCCTGGGCCAGGCCATCGCCCCCCTGCTGGCGGCGGGCGACAGTCTGCTGCTCTACGGTCCGCTGGGCATGGGCAAGTCGACCCTGGCGCGCGGCCTGATCCGCGCCCTGACCACGCCGGACGAGGACGTGCCCAGCCCGACCTTCACCCTGGTTCAGTTCTACGAAAGCGACCCGCCCGTCGCCCATTTCGACCTCTATCGCCTGACCCGGCCGGAAGAGGCGTTCGAGATCGGCTTGGACGAGGCGCTGGACGAGGGATGCGCCGTCATCGAATGGCCCGAGCGTCTTGGCGACGATCCCGGCCGGTTTCTGGGGCCGGACCAGCTCATCATTCATCTGTCCGAGATCACGCTCGACGCGGCCTCGGAACGCCCTCAAGCAGACGGGCTCCGCGAGCCCGTCGATAGGGCTCTGCAAGGAAGGCTTGCGACCGTTTCCGGCGTAGGCCGATGGGAGACGGGGCTGAAGGATCTGCATGTCTGACCGCGAAACCCTCCGTCTCGACTTCCTGAAGGCCGCCGGCCTGGCCGACGCCGTGCGCGCCCCCCTGCCCGGCGACGCCTCGACGCGGCGGTATGAGCGGCTGACGCCGACGACCGGCCCAACCCTGATGCTGATGGATCAGGCGCCCGCCGCCGAAAACCGGCCGTGCGATCCGCGCTGGACGCCCGAGCAGCGTCACGCCGCCGGCTGGAACGCCGTCGCCCGCCTGTCCGCCGGCCGGATCGAGGCCTTCGCCGCCGTCGCCGCCCATCTGAAATCCCTGGGCCTTTCCGCTCCCGAAATCCCGTCGCTGGACGCCGCCAACGGCCTGGCCGTGCTGGAGGATTTCGGCGACGCCCTGTTCGCCCGCGTGATCGCGGACGGCGCCGATGAGACGCCGCTTTATCTGGCCGCCATCGAGGCCCTGGCCGTTCTGCACGAAGCCGGCGCTCCGCCCGAGACCCTGCACGGCCCCGGCGGCGACTGGCCGCTGCTGACCTATGACGAGACGGCGCTTCAGGGCGGGGCCGATCTGTTCGTCGAATGGTTGCCGAAGCTCGACGATCGGGTCCGCTTCGACACCGCCGCCGTCGCCGACTGGCGCGCGGCCTGGGCGCCGATCGTCGCCTCGGGCGCGGCCGGGGCCTCGGTCATGGCCCACCGCGACTATCATGCGGAAAACCTGATCTGGCTGCCCCAGCGCGACGGCGCCGCCCGCGTCGGCATGATCGACTTCCAGGACGCGGTGCGCGCCCACCCGTCATGGGACCTTCACTCCCTGCTGCAAGACGCCCGCCGCGACGTATCGCCCGCGCTGGAGGCCGAGGCGCTGGACCGCTATTTCGCGCTGCGCCCCGGCGTCGATCGCGCCGCCTTCATGGCCGACTATGCGGGTCTGGCGGCGCTGAACGAGGCGCGGATCATCGGCATCTTCGCCCGGTTGATCGCACGCGACGGCAAGCCCCGTTACCGCCAGTTCCTGCCGCGCATGTGGCGACACCTGAACGCCAATCTGGACCAGCCGGCTCTGGCGCCCGTCGCCCGCTGGTTCGATCGCTACGTCCCTGCCGAGGTGCGCGCATGACCGCCCCCAAGACGGCCCCCAAGACCGCAATGGTGCTGGCCGCCGGCCTAGGCACCCGGATGCGCCCCCTGACCGACGACCGGCCCAAGGCCCTGGTCGAGGTGCAGGGCCGCGCCCTGATCGACCATGTGCTGGACCGGCTGGCCGAGGCCGGGGTCGAGAAGGCGGTGGTCAACGTCCACTGGTTCGCCGACCGGCTGGAAGGCCATCTGGCCGCGCGCGGCCAAAACCCTAAAAGTCGGGGTCCCGAGATCGTGATTTCCGACGAACGCGCCGAACTGCTGGAGACCGGCGGAGGTCTGAAGAAGGCCCACGCCCTGTTGGGCGAAAATCCCGTGTTCGTCGCCAATATCGACAGCGTCTGGATCGATCGCGGCGATGCCCTGACCGATCTGATCCGCCTGTGGAATCCCGAGATCATGGACGCCGCCCTGCTGCTGGCCCGCCGCGAAGGCTCCATCGGCTTCGAGGGCGATGGCGATTTCTTCATGGCCGACGACGGAAAGCTGACCTTCCGCGGCGACGCCCCGTCCGCGCCGTTCGCCTATATGGGCGTCCACATCACCCGGCCGGGCTATGCCGATCACGGCCCCGACGGCCCCTTCTCCCTCAGCCCCCTTTGGCGCAAGTCCGCCGCCGAGGGACGTCTGTTCGGCTGCGTCCTGGACGGCGCCTGGATGCACGTCGGCGACCCGCAGGCGCGCGATGACGCCGAGGCGAAACTGGCGGGAGAAGGGTGAGCGTCTTCGACCCATTCCTGGGCGACACGCCCCGCTGGTACGCCATCCCGGCGCACAGGCCGTTCCTCGAAGACCTGGCCGCAGGCGTCCTCGCCTGGCTGGGCGATCTGCCGCCCGAAAGCCTGTCCGACGCCACCATCCTGCTGCCCAACCGCCGGGCCGCGCGCGCCTTCACCGGCGCCCTGTCCAAGCTGTCGCAGGGTCGCCCCATCCTGCTGCCCCAGGTCCTGCCGCTGGGTGATCTGGAGGAGGACGAGCCGCCGTTTACGCCCGGCGCCCTGGGCTTGGACCTGCCGCCCGCCATTCCCGCCCTGACCCGCCGGTTCGAGATGGCGCGGTTGATCGTCGAACAGTTCGATGCGTCCCTGAGCCCGATGCGCGCGCTGGATCTGGCCGATGCGCTGGGCGGCTTCCTCGATTCCTGCCAACTGGAAGAGATTCAGAACCCCGAGCGGATCGCGACCCTGGTCGATGGCGAAATGGCTGAACACTGGGAACGATCGGCCGAGTTTCTGGGTCTGGCGGTCGAGGCCTGGCCGAAGCGTCTGGCCGAACTGGGCCTGGTCGATCCGGCCTGGCGTCGCGCGACCCTGCTGCGCCGCCTCGCCGAGCTGTGGGACCGCGAACCGCCGCGCCAGCCCGTCATCGCCGCCGGTTCGACCGGCACCGTCCCCGCCGCCGGCGACGTGCTGAAGGCCGTGGCCAGGGCGCCGCTGGGCTGCGTCGTCCTGCCCGGCCTCGACCTGAAACTAGATGCCGGCGTCTGGGACCGGCTGGACGAACAGCATCCGCAAAGCGCGATGAAGCGGCTGCTGGACCGCTGCGAGATCGCGCGCGAGAGCGTCCGCCCCTGGTTCCGCCCCACCGTTCCTGCGGCTGTCGAGGCGCGCGGACTGGCGCGCCAGCGGCTTGTCAACGAAGCCCTGCGTCCGGCCGAGGCCACCGACGACTGGCGCCGCGCCATCCGCGACATCCGCTCGGCCGCCGTTGCACGCAGCGAGGCGCGGGACCCGATCGCCGAGGGCTTGCAGGGCCTGTCCCTGTTGACCGTCCGTGCCGAGGAAGAGGCCGCCGCCGCCATCGCCCTTATGATGCGCGAGACTTTGGAAACGCCGGGCAAGAGCTGCGCCCTTGTCACGCCCGATCAAGCCCTGGGTCGCCGCGTCGCCGCCCGGTTGGAACGCTGGGGCGTCATTCCCGATTCGTCCGCCGGCGCACCCCTGTCGCGTCTGCCCGCCGGCGCCTTGGTCGATCTGTGCGCCCGCTGGATCGCGGATCCGGTCCAGCCGCATCTGCTGCTCGCCGTCGTCAAACATCCGCTGGCCCGGTTCGACCTGGGCGAGGCCTCTCAAGCGGCAGCCGTCGCCGCGCTGGAAGAACACGCCCTGCGCGGTCCCCGCCCGCGCGACTTCGCCGCCATCCATCGCCGTCTGCTGGAGGCGGTCCAGCCCGACCGGCGTGGCAAGGCCCCGCCCGAGTGGAAACAGGCCCGGCTGTCGGCCGCGACCCGTCTGGTCGATCAGCTTCAAGCCGCCATCGAGGCCGCGACTGCCGTCTTCGCGCCCGACGCGGATCTGAACGTCAGCGCCTCGGCCCTGACCCGGCTGATCGAAACCCTGGCCGGCCAGAACGCCTGGGCGGGTTCCGACGGCGAGGCCGCCGCCGCCCTGTTGTCCGGCCTGATCGAGGGCGGGGCGTCGCTCGGCCGCATCCGCCGCGCGGAACTGGCCGAACTGGTCACGTCCCTGGTCAAGGAAAACGTCGTGCGGACCGGCGGGGCGACCCACCCATCGCTGCGCATTCTCGGCGCCATCGAGGCGCGGCTGGTGCGCGCCGACCGCATGATCCTGGCCGGGCTGGAGGAAGGCGTCTGGCCCCAGGCGGCCCCGACCGATCCCTTCCTGTCGCGCCCGATGCGCAAGGCGCTGGGCCTGCCGCCGCCCGAACGTCGACTGGGCCAGACGGCGCAGGACTTCGTCCAAGCCGCCTGCGCCGATGAGGTCATCCTGATCCACAGCGAGCGGCGCGGCGGCCAGCCCGCTGTCCGCTCGCGCTGGCTGTGGCGGCTTGAGATGTTGACGCGCGGGGCCGGCGTGGCGTTACCGCGTCCCACGACCGTGCTGGACTGGGCCCGCGCCCTGGACACCCCCCCGCCCGGCCCGCCCCAGTTCGCGAAACGCCCAGAGCCGCGCCCGCCCGTGCATCGCCGTCCGCGCAGCCTCTATGTCACCCGCATCGAACGCTGGGTGCGCGACCCTTACGCCATCTACGCTCTTTGGGTGCTGGGGCTGGAGGCGATGGAGCGGCCTGGCGCGTCCGCCGAAGCGCTGGCTCGCGGCAACGCCGTCCACGCCGCCATCGAACGGCTGACGCTGGACTGGCCGAACGCCCTGCCTGACGACTGCGAGGCCATCCTGCACGACCATCTGCTGCGCGAACTGGGCGCGCGCGGGTTCGAGGACGCGGCCATGGCGCGCGAGGCGCCGCTGGCCCGCAACTGCGCCCGCTGGCTGACCGAGTTCGAGCGTCGACGTCGGGCGCGCGGCGTCGACATCCTGGTGGAACAGCAGGGGACGATGACCTTCGACGCCCCGGCCGGCCCCTTCACCGTCAAGGCCTTCGCCGACCGGATCGAGCTGGCGTCGGACGGCGCGGCGGTCATGGACTTCAAGACCGGGGCGGCGCCGTCCGCCAAACAGGTCAAATCCGGCTTCGCCCCCCAGCTGACCCTGACCGCCGCCATCCTGGCCGACGGGGGGTTCAAGGACACCAACGGCCCGGTCACGCCCGACGAACTGACCTATGTCCGCGTGGTCGGGCGAAAGACGGCGGGCGAAGTCGTCACCCGCGCCTCGGGCCTCGAGGCCGTCGACCTGGCCCAGGCGGCGCTGGAAGGTCTGAAGCGCCGCGTCGCTCGTTTCGACGACGAGAACACGCCTTACATTTCTTGGGCCGCACCTCAGTTCATGGGCAATCAAGGCGGCAACTACGACCATCTGGCCCGCGTCTGGGAGTGGTCGGTGATCGGCGACGGGGACGAAGAATGAGCATCGCCCCCCAGATCGTCGCCCCGCAGATCTTGGCCGCCGATCCGCGCCTGACCGTCTTCGTCACCGCCAACGCCGGTTCGGGCAAGACCACCACCCTGGTCAACCGGGTGGCGCGGCTGCTGCTGGATCGGGTCGACCCCGGCGCCATCCTGTGCGTCACCTACACCAAGGCCGCCGCCGCCGAGATGCAGGCCCGGCTGTTCGACCAGTTGGGCGGCTGGGCCGTGCTGGACGACGCCGCCCTGTCGCGCGAACTGGCCCGTTTGGACGACGGCGACCCGCAGGCGATGGATCACGCCGCGCTTTCCCGCGCGCGCAAGCTGTTCGCCCGCGCGCTGGAGACGCCGGGCGGGCTGAAGATCCAGACCATCCACGCCTTTTGCGAAAAGCTGCTGCGCCGGTTCCCGCTGGAAGCCGGGGTCTCGCCCCGCTTCACCGTGCTGGAAGACCAGGCCGCGACCGTTCTCAGCCACGCCGCGCGCGAAGATCTGGCCCGCGCCGCCGTCGCCGATCCGGACGGCCCAATCGGCCAGGCCTACAGCCATTTCGCCGTCGAGCTGGACTGGCAGCGGTTCCAGGCCCTGCTGTCGATGATCGAGGCGAAACGCGCCGATCTACTGGACTATATCGACCGCGCCGAGGCGGGAACCGCGCCCGATCCCTGGGCCCTGACCGGCGCAGAGCGCGACCGCAGCCCGGAAGATCTGGAACGGGACTTCGTCGCCTTCATCGATCCCGGCGAATGGAACCGCATGGCCGAGGCCATGGAAACCGGCTCGGCCAATGACAAGAAGATCGCCGACGCCATGAGCGTCGCCGCCCCGCCCTATGCCGGGTTCGCGGCCTTGGCCGGGGTCTTCTGCACCCAGGCGGGCGAGCCGCGAAAGAGCATGGGCACCAAATCGGCGCCGCAGGGCGCGGTCGGCTGGCTGCTGGACCTCCAGACGAAATTCCTCGCCACGCGCGAGGCCCTGCGCAAGGCCAAGGTCGCGGATGATACGGTCAAGGTCCTGACCCTGGCCCGCGCCCACGCCGCCTTCTACGAAACCGCCAAGGCCAAGCGCGGGGCTTTGGACTTCCCCGACCTGGTCGCGCGCGCCGCCGCCCTGCTGACCCAAAGCGGGGCCGCCTGGGTGCTGTACAAGCTGGACGGCGGGGTCGATCACGTCCTGATCGACGAGGCCCAGGACACCGCCCCCGAACAATGGGCCATCGTCCGCGCCCTGACCGGCGAGTTCTACTCCGGCGAAAAGTCCGGCCGCACCGTCTTCGCCGTCGGCGACGAGAAACAGTCGATCTACTCCTTCCAGGGCGCCCGGCCCGAACGGCTGCGTCAGGAGCGCGGCGCCTTCCTCGCCTTGGCCGAGGGCGCCGGCGAGCCCTTCGCCGGGCCGGAACTGAACACCTCCTACCGCTCGACCGAAGAGGTGCTGGCCTTCGTCGACGCCGTCTTCGCCGATCCCGACCGCACCCGCGCCCTGACCGGCCCCCAGGGCGACATCGCACGACACCTGCCCGCCCGCATCGGCCAGCACGGCGCCATAGACCTGTGGCCCCTGTTCCTGGACGAGCCCGCGCCCGAGACCGACGCCTGGGACGATCCCGTCGATCAGGAAAGCACCGGCAGCGCCCGCAAGCGCCTGGCCCGCGACCTGGCCCGCGAGATCCGCCGCCAGGTCGAAAGCGGCGTCGCCGTCTTCGACCGTGGCGCCCGCGACCTGCGCCCGGCCGGCTATGGCGACTACATCGTCCTGGTCCGCCGCCGCGACGCGACGTTCGAGGAGATCATCCGCGCGCTGAAGACGGAAGGGCTGCCAGTGGCCGGCGCGGACCGGCTGAAACTGTCCAGCCATATTGTCTTCGACGACCTGATCTCGCTGGCGCGTTTCGCCCTCTTCCCCGACGACGACCTGTCCTTGGCAGAGGTGCTGCGCAGCCCGCTGTGCGATGTGGACGAGGACGGCCTTTACGCGCTGGCCGGGCGCGAGAATCGCAAGGCGGGCCAACTTTGGCGCGACCTGCGCGACCGGGCGCACGAAAGCCCCGAATGGGCCCGCGCCCGCGACGCGCTTCAGGCCGCCATCGGAGCGCGCGGCGGCGACCCGTTCGCCTTCTTTTCCCAGGCCCTGAACCGCGTGGACGACTTAGGGCTCTCCGGCCGCGCCCGCATCCTGGCCCGGTTGGGGCGCGAGGCGGAAGAAGCCATCGACGAGACCCTGAACCAGGTGCTGGCCGCCGAGAACCGCGGCGCGATCGATCTGGAGACCTGTCTGGCCCAGCTGGAGGCCGCCGACGTCGAGGTGAAGCGCGAACTGGAGGGCGCGCGCGGCGAGGTCCGCGTCATGACCGTCCACGGCGCCAAGGGGCTGGAAGCGCCCATCGTCATCCTGCCCGACACGACCATGAAGGCGAAGGCGCAAGGTCCGTCCCTGATGCCCGCCGTCACGCCGGAGGGCGAAGGCGAGGCCTGGCTGATGGCGCCCGGCTCGGCGAAGGACGATTGCCCGGCCTCGGCCGACGCCCGCGCCGCACGCCAGGCCCGCACCGACGACGAGACCCTGCGCCTGCTCTATGTCGCCCTGACCCGCGCGCGGGACCGCGTCATCGTCATGGGCCGCGCCTCCAGCCGGGGCGCCGAGGCCGGCAGCTGGTGGTCGATCCTCTCCGAAACCTTCGACCGCCTGGGCGATCAGGTGCGCGAAGTCGAGAACGGCGTGCGTCGGTATGGCCTCGATCCCGAGCGTCGCCCGGTCGCCGCCGATGAAATCCGGTCCGCCGCCGCCCTGCCAACCTGGGCCGCCTCGCCGCCGCCGGCCGACGCCGCCGCCCGCTTCGCCTCGCCGTCGCGGATGGAGGGTTCGATCCGCATTCCCGCCCCCTCGCCCCTGGCCAGGACCGAGGCGGGCGGGGCGGCGCTGGGCCGGTTCCGGCGCGGCGACCTGATCCACCGGCTGCTGGAACGCCTGCCCGAGATCGCGCCCGCCGACCGCCCCGACGCCGCCCGTCGCCTGCTGACCCGCGAGACCGATCTGGACGAGGCCCAACGCGCCGAGATGATCGCCGCCGCCTTCTCGGTACTGGACGACGCCCGCTTCGCCCCCGTCTTCGGTCCCGGCTCCCGCGCCGAGGTGGCGCTGACGGGTTCAGCGCCCGACCTGCCGCCCGGCGTCGCTATCAACGGCCGCATCGACCGGCTGGTGGTCACGCCCGAGAAGGTTCTGGTCGTCGATTACAAGACCAACCGCCCCGCGCCAGACGCCATCGAGGCGGTCGATCCCGCCTATGTGCTGCAGGCCGCCGTCTATGTCGCCGTGCTGAAGCGCCTCTATCCCGACCGCCCGGTCGAGGCCGCCCTGGTCTGGACCGACGGACCCAAGCTGATGCCCATTCCGGAAACCTTGCTGGCGGCGGCGCTCGCCAGCAGTTGAATTGCCCGCGATTCGCTCCCACATCTGCCATCGAACCCGGACACATCCGGCCAACACCAACACGCGCTCATGCAGCGAGGCGCCGCGCGCCGAGCGATAGCGCCCAAGGAGCCATTCATGGCGACTGTAAAAGTCACCGACGAAAGCTTTGACGCCGACGTCCTGAAATCCTCGACCCCTGTCCTGGTCGACTTCTGGGCCGAATGGTGCGGCCCCTGCAAACAGATCGGCCCGGCGCTGGAACAGATCGCCGACGAACTGGGCGGTCAGGTCACCGTGGCCAAGATCAACATCGACGACAGCCCCATTACCCCGTCCAAGCTGGGCGTTAAGGGTATTCCGACCCTCATGCTGTTCAAGGACGGCCAGATGGCCTCGATGAAGGTCGGCGCCATGCCCAAGGGCAAGATCGTCGAATGGCTGGCCGAGGCCGGCGTCAAGGCCTGAGCCTTTTCGACCCTGTCAGATCAA
Organism: Brevundimonas sp. KM4; assembly: GCF_000964075.1. Classification (NCBI taxonomy): domain Bacteria; kingdom Pseudomonadati; phylum Pseudomonadota; class Alphaproteobacteria; order Caulobacterales; family Caulobacteraceae; genus Brevundimonas; species Brevundimonas sp. KM4. The sequence continues at coordinate 30,473 of NZ_JZRG01000010.1, forward strand.
GCGCCCGCCGGTCCGACCGGCGTGCGTTTTTCATGCTAGGATGGCGTCATGAGCGACGAAGACACCCCGAACCCGGCTGACGACATCCCCGGCGAGACCCCGGTCCAGAAGGCTCTGCGCCTGAAGACCGCCAAGCTGGATGCGCGCGCCAAGCCGCCGCGCGGCGGTCGCTTCCAGCGCGAACAGGCCGCCCGCATCGCCGCCGGCAAGTCCAAGCCCTGGATGACGCGCTAGACCGGCCAGGTTTCCTCGCTGGCGCCCAGGACCTCGCCGGCCAAATACAGCGATCCGCAGATGGCGACCCGGCCGGCGCCCAGGCGCAGCGCCAGGTCCAACGCCTCGGCAACCGAACCCGCCGGGGTCGCCGCTAGCCCATGCCCGCGCGCTACGGCCGCCAGGGCCGTCGGCTCGGCCGCCGCACCGTCAAAGCCGACGGTGAAGACGGTGGCCTGGCTGTCCTTCAGCGCGGCGAAGAAGCCGCCCGCATCCTTGTTGTTCAGCATGCCGCAGATCAGGGCCAGGGGACGCGGCGCCCGCGCCTGACGCTCGGCCAGAAACGCCGCCAGCGCCCGCGCCGCATGCGGATTGTGCCCCCCGTCCAGCCATAGCTCCGCCTCCGCCGCCTTGGCCGCAGCGCCATAGGGGCCGCCCGAAATCCGTTGCAGCCGTGCGGGCCAGCGCACGCGCTTCAGCCCCTCGGCGATCGCAGCCTCGGGCAGGTCAAGTTCGACCGCCGCCGCCACGGCCAGGGCCGCATTGTCGATCTGGTGCGCGCCTGCCAGGGCCGGCGCGGGCAGGTCCATGAACAGTTCGGCCGTCTGGAACGCCAGACCGCCCCGCTCGGCCCAGGCGTCGAAATCTACGCCCAAAACGGTCAGCCGCGCATGGACGTCGGCGGCGCGCCGTTCGATGGCGGCCATCGCCTCTTCCTTCTGGCGCGCGATCACGGCCGGCGCTCCGGCCTTCAGCACCCCTGCCTTTTCCGAGGCGATGGCGGCCAGATCCGTGCCCAGGAACTCCGCATGGTCGTAGTCGACCGGGGCGATGACGCTGAGCAGCGGCCGTTCGATGACGTTTGTGGCGTCCAGCACCCCGCCCAGACCCACTTCGATGACGGCCAGGTCGGCGGGCGTCTCGGACATGGCCAGGAAGGCGGCGGCGGTGGTGCTTTCGAACACCGTGGCCTCGCTGTCCGTCTCGGCCATGACCGCCTCGATCCGGTCCAGGATCGCGTTCAGATGATCGTCCTCGATCAGCGTTCCAGCCAGCCGGATCCGCTCGTTGAACCGCACCAGGTGAGGCGAGGTATAGGCGTGCACCTTCAGCCCCGCCGCCTCGGCGATGGCGCGGATCAGGGCCACGGTCGATCCCTTGCCGTTGGTGCCCGCCACATGGATCACCGGCGGAAGCCTATGCTGCGGATCGCCCAAGGCCGCGCACAGCGCGCGCATTCTTTCCAACGAAAGGTCGATCCGCTGGGGGTGTCGCGCGCGTAGTCGTTCGGAGACGGGATCCATCCGCCTCCTTTACCCCCTGATTTCGAGAACCGCGACATGACTTCCAGGCCGCAGATCAGAACCGCGGCGCGCCTCGTCCTTGCGGCCGTCTTTTTGGGCGCAGGCGTGCTGCATCTGATGGTCCCCGGCCCCTTCGTGCGGATCACGCCGGCGTGGGTTCCGCAGCCGGCCCTGGTCGTGGCCCTGACAGGGATCGCCGAACTGCTGGGCGCGGCGGGTCTGATGATCCCGCGCCTGCGGATCGCCGCCGGCTGGGCGCTGGCCGCCTACGCCGTCTGCGTCTATCCGGCCAACATCCAGCATGCCGTGAACTTCATGACGTCGGGCGCAGGGTTAGGCTGGGCCTATCACGGCCCGCGCCTGCTGTTTCATCCGGTCATCGTCTGGTGGTGCCTGTGGGCCTCGACCGCGATCGACTGGCCCTTCAGGCGGTCTCAGGCGGCGGCGCGCGTGCCGCCCATCAGCATGGACAGGATCTGACCCAGGGTGCGCGGCAGGTCGGCGCGGGTCACGACCCGGTCCACCATGCCCTTTTCCTGAAGATATTCGGCGCGCTGGAAGCCGGGCGGCAGTTTCTCGCGGATGGTCGCCTCGATCACGCGCGGACCGGCGAAGCCGATCAGGGCGCCGGGTTCGGCCAGATGCACATCGCCCAGCATGGCGTAGGAGGCCGTCACCCCGCCCGTCGTCGGATCCGTCAGGACCACGGCGTAAGGCAGTCTGGCGTCCTTCAGCTCTTCGATGGCCAGGGTGGTGCGCGCCATCTGCATCAGCGACAGGGCGCCCTCCTGCATCCGCGCGCCGCCGGCGGCGGTGAAACAGACCAGCGGAACCTTGCGGCTGACCGCCTCGCGCGCCGCCTTGATGAAGGCCTCTCCCGCCGCCATGCCCAGCGACCCGCCCATGAAGGTGAAGTCCTGGACGATCACGACCGCGTCCTGACCGCCGACCGAACCATAGCCGATGGCCATGGTGTCCTTGCGGCCCGCGGCCTTGCGCGCGGCGTTCAGACGATCCTTGTAGGATTTGCCGTCCGAGAATTTCAGCGGATCTTCCGGCACGTCCGGCGTGTCGATGGACTGGAAGACGCCGCCGTCGAAGGTGGCCTTCAGGCGTGTCGGCGCATCGATGCGCATGTGCCGGCCCGACGGCGTCACCCAAAGGGCGGCCTCCAGGTCCGAGCGATACAGCATCTCGCCGCTGTCGGGATCCTTGACCCAGAGATTGTCCGGGGTGTCGCGGCGCGACACGATCTTGCGCACGCCGGGCGCAAAGCGGCTCAGCCAGCCGCCGCGCTTTTCCTGAGGCTTGGTCTTGTCGTTCATCCCGGCGCTCTTAGACGGTTTCCGCCACGGAAGCACTAGCGGCGACGGATCGAACCGCATCGCCCAGCGCCTTCACCCGGGCCAGAACGCGCGGCGCAACGGGTGCGTTCGCCTCCAGCGCCGCCGCCACCTCGTCCACCAGTGCCGAACCCACGACCACCGCATCGGCGACACGGGCGATCTCGGCGGCCCGCTCAGGCGTCTTGACCCCGAACCCGACCGCGACCGGCAGGCCAGAGGCCTTGCGCACCCGCTCGACGGCCGGCGCCACCACATCCGCGTCGGCTTCCTTGACGCCCGTCACGCCCGCGACGGCGACGTAGTAGACGAAGCCCGAGGTGCCCTGGACCACGATCTTCAGCCGCTCGTCGTCCGAGGTCGGCGTCGCCAGCCGGATCAGCGAGATCGACACCTTGTCCAGCGCCTCGATCAGCGGCCCGGCCTCTTCCGGCGGGCAGTCCACGACGATCAGCCCGTCGATGCCGCAGTCTGCGGCATCGACGGCGAAGGCGTCATAGCCCAGGCTCTCGATCGGGTTCAGATAGCCCATCAGCACGATGGGCGTGGCGTCGTCGCCCTGACGGAATTCCCTGGCCAGATCCATCGTCGAGCGCAGGCCGAACCCCGCCGCCATGCCCCGGATCGCCGCCCGCTGGATCGGCGGCCCCTCGGCCATCGGATCGCTGAACGGAAAGCCCAGTTCGATGATGTCGGCGCCCGCAGCCGGCAGGCCGTTCAGGATCGCCAACGCCTCTTCGCGCGACGGATCGCCGCCCATCACATAGGGAATGAAGGCCGCACGGCCCTCGGCCTTCAGCGCCTTGAAGCGCGCATCGATACGGGCGGTGGTCATTGCTGCGGCGTTCCGGCGGCGGCAGGCGGGGTCGCGGCCGCGGCAGCCGCGCACACGTCGCCCGGAATGGTGGCGAAGCCCAGATATCCGGGCAACTCGGCGACGGCGGTCTTGGTGGTGTCGTAGAAGGCGACCATCTGCATCCCGTCGCAGCCGCCGGCCTCGCGGCGCTTGATGAAGACGACCCGGTTATCGTCGCCGCCAGCGGCCAGCCAGTTCTTGGTTTCCAGATCGGCGATATAGGCATCGGCCAGGGCGCCGATCTGGCCCAGATGCGCGGTCACGCACCAGGCCCGCCCCGTCAGATTGTTCAGCCCCCCGCAATCGGGCGACAACTCGGCGCCGGGCAGCAGCCCGACGTCGGCCGGACCGCCCTGCTGCGCCGACTGCGGCGCAGCAGGGGCCGGCGTTCGGGTAGGCGTCTGGGCCTGCGCAACGACGGCGGACAGGCTCAGTACGGCGGTCGCCGCAAGAAGGCTACGGATCACAGGTTCACTCCCAGATGTTTGGCGACCTGGAAGATGTCCTTGTCGCCGCGCCCCGACATCAACAAAACGACGTCGCCGCCCTTGCCGACTTCGCGCGCCACTTCGCCCGTCCGCGCCAGGGCGTGGGCGGGCTCCAGCGCCGGAATGATGCCTTCCAGCTTCGAGCACAGCTGGAAGGCTTCCAGCGCCTCATTGTCCGTCGCCGAGCGGTATTCGGCCCGGCCGATGTCGTGCAGCCAGGCGTGTTCCGGCCCGATGCCGGGATAGTCCAGCCCGGCCGAGATCGAGTGCCCCTCGACGATGTTGCCGTCCTCGTCCTGAAGCAAATAGGTCCGGTTGCCATGCAGCACGCCCGACCGCCCGCCCTTCAGCGAGGCCGCGTGATCCGGCGTATCCAGACCATGGCCGGCCGCTTCGACGCCGATCAGGCGCACGCCCTCGTCCTCGATGAAGGGGTGGAAGGCGCCGATGGCGTTGGACCCGCCGCCGATGCAGGCGACCACCGCTTCGGGCAGCTTGCCCATCCGGGCCATCGACTGGCTCTTGATCTCCTTGCCGATCACCGACTGGAAATCGCGCACCATGGCCGGATATGGGTGCGGACCCGCCGCCGTGCCGATGATGTAATAGGTGTCCGAGACGTTGGTGACCCAGTCGCGCATCGCCTCGTTCATCGCGTCCTTCAGGGTCGCGGCGCCGGCCGTGACCGAGAAGACTTCCGAACCCAGAAGACGCATGCGGAAGACGTTCGGCTGCTGCCGCTCCACGTCCACCGCGCCCATATAGACGGTGCAAGGCAGGCCGAACCGCGCCGACACGGTCGCCGAGGCGACGCCGTGCTGCCCCGCGCCGGTCTCGGCGATGATGCGCGTCTTGCCCATGCGGCGGGCCAGCAGGATCTGGCCCATGCAGTTATTGATCTTGTGCGCGCCCGTGTGGTTCAGGTCCTCGCGCTTCAGCCAGATGTTGGCCCCGCCGAAATGTTCGGTCAGGCGTTCGGCGAAATACAGCGGGCTCTCGCGACCGACGTAATGCTCCAGATAGCCGTCCAGCTCGGTTTGAAAGCTGGGGTCCGCCTTGGCCGCCTTATAGGCCGCGTCCAGCTCATGGATCAGCGGCATCAGGGTCTCGGCCACGAACTGACCGCCATACGGACCGAAACGACCCTGCGCGTCCGGCCAGGCATAGGCGTTCGACAGCGGCTGGGTGGAATCGGCGGCTTGGATGGGGGCCACGATGGGGGTCTGGGCGTTCACGGTTTCGACTTTCACGCGGAGAGGCGTCGCAATTACGACCGGCGCGCGTTTTGGATGAAGGTCGCGATCCGGTCGGCGTCCTTAACACCCGGCGCGCTTTCCACGCCAGAGGACACATCGACCATGGGCGCGCCCGTCATCTTCAGCGCCTCGGCCACATTGTCCGGATTCAACCCCCCGGCCAGGAACCACGGACGGCGGAAGGCGCGGCCGGCCAACAGGGTCCAGTCGAAACTGTGCCCCACCCCGCCGGGCAGCGCCGACCCCTCCGGCGGCTTGGCGTCGAACATCAGATGATCGGCATGATCATCCCACGCATCGGCGGCCGCGAAGTCGTCCGCCTGGCGGATGGGCAAGGCTTTGATCACCCCCGCCCCCGTAAGCGCCCGCACCTGTTCTGCCCGCTGCGCCGTCTCAGACCCGTGCAACTGGATGAAGTCGGGCCTCAGCGTCCGGGCGATCTGTTGGAGCAGGGCGTGGTCGGGATCGACCGTCACCGCCACGATCTTGGCCCGCCCCCGCGCCCGCTCGAACAAAGCGGCGGCGGTTTGGGGATCCAGATGGCGCGGGCTTTTGGGGAACACCACCGCCCCAACGAAATCCGTCCCGCCCTCCAGGGCGACGTCCAGCGTGTCGGGCGTGGTCACTCCGCAGATCTTGATCTTGGTGGTCATCCCTCGACCTGCGCGTCCGATCCCGCAGGCGTCAAGAGCCTCAACCCACGCTCTCGGGCGCCGTGAAGATCGAGGCGACCTCGTCCGCCGTCGCGAGGCGCCACTGACCGGGCGCCAGATCGGCGGGTAGGACCAGCCCGCCCAGCCGTTCGCGATGCAGGGTCTCGACATGGTTGCCGGCTGCGGCGAACATCCGGCGCACCTGATGATAGCGGCCTTCCGTCACCGTCAGCAGGGCCTCGGTCGGCGACACCACCTCCAGCACCGCCGGCGCCAACGGCTTGTCCTCGCCCTCCAGCACCAGCTCGCCCGAGGCGAACAGCGCGCCTTCCGTTCCGGTCAGCGGCCGCGCCAGACCCGCCCGGTAAACCTTGGCCACATGGCGCTTGGGACTGATCACCCGGTGCAGAAGATCGCCGTCGTCGGTCAGCAGCAGCAGACCCGTCGTCTGCTTGTCCAGCCGTCCGATGGTCGAGATGGCGGGATCGCGCGCCCGCCACCGTCCCGGCAGGATGTCATAGACCAGCGCCCCCTCTTCCTTATGAGAACAGGTCATGCCCAGCGGCTTGTTCAGCAGGATCACCAGACCCTGCACGGGGTCCAGCGGCTCGCCGTCGATCTCCATTCGGCCGGACAGGTCGGGCGTCACGGCAATGCGTTTGGACACGTCCGTCAGGTCCGCCCCGTCCAGCACGATGCCGCCCGCCTTGGCCATCCGCGCCATCTCGGCGCGTGATCCATAGCCCATCGAGCCCAGCAGACGGTCGACCCTCGACGTCGGGACTTTCTTCATGCGCTACCGCCCTTCGGACTGCTTGAGCGCGGTCACTTCACCGCCTCGAACAGCTTGTAGCCGCCCGCCTCGGCGACCAGCCGCACCCGCTTGAACGCCGCGTTCAGCTCGGCCTCATACGGCAGGTGCCGGTTGGCCACGACCCAGGCGACGCCGCCCTTTTTCAGAAGTTCCGCCGCCTTGCGGATGAAAGCCTGACCCAGCCGCCGGTCCTCGGCGCCGCCGTCGTGGAAGGGCGGATTGCTGACGACGAAATCCTTGTCGCCTTGGCCCTCCAGGATGCGGGCGTCCGACCACCACACCTTGGCGCGGTCGTCCTCGATATTGCGTCGAGCGGCCTGGATGGCGCGGCGATCCAGATCCACCATCTTCAGCTTGGTCACGGCGGGTGAGCGCAGCACCACGATCGACAGCGCGCCATAGCCGCAACCCAGATCGACCCCCTCGCCCTTCATCGCCGGCAGATGTTCGGCCAGCAGCGCCGAGCCCGGATCGATCCGGTCCCAGGCGAATACGCCGGGCTGAGACCAGGCTTCCAGTCCCGGCACGATCTGCGGACCGCCCGCGGCGATGGCCTCGTCCAGCCCCTCGACCGTTTCGGGTCGAATGACGATGCAGCGGCGATGGTGCGCCTTGGCGGTCTCGGCGACCTCCACGCCGAACGTCTTCAACTCCTTGCCCAGGCGCGATCCGCCCTTGTCCTTGGGCGCCATGACGTCCAGCCGTCCCCCGACCTTGAGCGCCTTCAGCGCCAGGGCCAGCACATAGCGCCGCTCCAGCACGCCGGGCGGGGCGAAGATCATGACGCTGTCGGCCGAGCCCGGTTCCTGCGCCTCCAGCGCAGCCGAGTCGGGGATCAGGGGCGAGGTCTGGATCGCATCGCCGGGCGGATCGAAAACGACCGGCGGACGGCCATACAATAGCGTGGTCATGATCTCAGAACCCCGCCTGCAACAGCGCCAACCCAACGACGCCGACCACGATCCGCCACCAGGCGAAGACGCCGAAGCCCCGCTTGGATACGAAATCCAGCAGGAACCGCACCACCGCCAGGGCCGAGATGAAGGCCACGACGAAACCCACGGCGATCAGGCCGATGTCGCTGAAATCCAGCGTCTTGTGGTTCTTCAGCAGGTCATAGGCCACCGCTGCCCCCATGGTGGGCAGGGCCAGAAAGAAGCTGAACTCGGCCGCCGACCGCTTGTCTGTTTTCAGCAGCAAGCCGCCGGCGATGGTGGCGCCGGACCGCGACACGCCGGGGATCATGGCCAGGCACTGGAACAGGCCGATCAGGAAATAGATGCGCATCGGATAGGCCTCGGCGTCCAGCCACCTGGGCTTCTTGTCCATCCGATCCAGCAGCAGCAGGATCACCCCGCCGACGATCAGGGCGATGCACACCACCTGGGGCGTCTCGAACAGCACCGTCTTGATGAAGTCATAGGCCAGGAAACCGATCACGACGGCCGGCGCGAAGGCGACCAGCAGCCCGATCAGGAATCGGCGCGCCTCGGCGTCGAAGGGCCAGCGCGTCGCCAAGGTCCACAGCTTCTTGAAATAGACGCTGACGATGGCCAGCAGAGCGCCCAGCTGGATCACGATCTCGAACGTCTTGCCCGCGCTCTCGAAGCCCATGAAGTGGCCCAAGAGCAGCATATGGCCGGTGGACGAGACGGGAATGAACTCGGTCAGCCCCTCGACCAGACCCAGAATGATGGCGGCAAGCCAGTCCGACATGAGACCCTCGAAAACCAATGCGCCCGGAACGCGCCGCGCCCGGATGCCTTCCCCCTAGAGCATGATCGTTTCGGACGGAACGACCCGTTTGGGCCAGCGGTTGGCTTTCAGCCACGATTGCGCGAGAAGAAGCCGACAATGACGACCCCCGCCCCCGCCCCCGCCTCGCTTGACGACGCCCATCTGGCCACGCGCCGCATCACCCGCCTGTCGGTCGGGGTCGCGGTGGCGCTGATCGCGATGAAGGCCTTTGCGCTCGGCGCTTCAGGCTCGGTCTCCATCCTGGCGACCCTGGCGGATTCGGTGCTGGATCTGGCGGCGTCCCTGACCACCTTCTTCGCCGTGCGCTGGGCCGCCGCCCCGGCCGACGAAAACCATCGCTATGGCCATGGCAAGGGCGAGGCCCTGTCCGCCCTGGTCCAGGCCGGACTGGTCTTCGCCTCGGCCCTCTTCATCGCGTGGGAGGGTGTGCAGCGCATCTTCGATCCCCGTCCCGTCACCGCCGGCCTTTGGGCCACGGGGGTCATGGTCGCGGCCATCGCCATCACCGCCTGGCTGGTGTGGATGCAGACCCAGACGCTGAAGAAGACCGGCTCCCTCGCCGTCGCCGGCGACCGCGCCCACTATGCGGCGGACCTCGCCGCCAACGTCGTGGTGCTGATCGGCGTGATTTCGGGCGCCTTCCTGGGCGCGCCGGGACTGGATGCGGCCGCCGGCATCGTCGTCGCCGTCTGGCTGTTCTGGGGCGCGACGGGGATGTTGAAGGCCGCCGCCGATCACCTGCTGGATCGCGCCGTGCCCGAGGCCGACCGCGCCGCCATCACCAAGGCCGTCCTGGCCGACCCCCAGGTCTTTGGCGTGCACCAGCTGCGCACCCGCATGTCCGGTCAGGTGATGATGATCCAGATGCATGTCGACCTGGACGCGCACCAGACGCTGGACGCCGCCCACGCCATCGTCGTCGCCGCCGAAAACCGGGTGCTGGCCCAGTATCCCGCCGCCGACATCCTGATCCACGCCGACCCGCGCGGCCACGCCCGTCCGCAGCCCGCGCTCCCGGCCGCCGCTCCAGCCGAGCCGCAAGCCGCCCCCGCCTCGACCGGCCCCGCGCCCAAGGGGCCGTGGTCCTGACCTTGCGTCCAATTTCAATGCAGTAAACGCGCATTAACGGGTCCGGGCGCATCAACCCCTGATGGCCGACCCTTGCGTTCTCTTCCACTTCGCCTTCCAGCCCGCCTCGCGCGCCGCGCGACTGGCGCTGGGAGAGGCGCGGATCGAATGGACGGATGCGCCGGTCCGTCCGTGGGAAGACGATTGCCCGGTCAATGACTTCAACCCGTCCGGTCTGCCGCCGGTGATCCAGACGATGGATCGCGGCCGTCCGTTGGTGCTGTGCGAACTGCCCGCCATCCTGGGCTGGATAGAGGATCAGCAGAAGGGCCCTCTGCTGCTGCCCGCCGACCTCGCCGAACGGGCCGAGGCGCGCCGACTGACCGGCTGGTTCGAGCGCCGCTTCATGGACGAGGTCGACGCCGTCCTGCTGCACGAGCGGATGGAAAAACCCCTGCTCAAGCTGGGCCCGCCCGAAGCCCGCGCCCTGCGTGACGGCCGCGACGCCCTGAAATCCCACCTCGCCATGCTGGAGGACCTGGTCGCCGCGCGCGACTGGCTGGCCGGCCGCCGCCTGTCCCAGGCCGATCTGATCGCCGCCGCCCACCTGTCGGTGCTGGACTATTTCGGCGAGATCCAGTGGAAGACCTGGCCCGGCCTGAAGACCTGGTACTCCAAGGTCAAATCCCGCCCCTGCTTCCGCCCCCTGCTCGCCGACCGCTTCGTCGGCGTGCCGCCGTCGGCGTGGTATGCGGACCTGGATTTCTAGACTCAAAGCCGACGTGCTTGATGACCGCTTAGGGTGGGAAGCGGACATTACCAAACGCAGTTTTACAATCCTTGACTGCTCATCCTAAGCACCATCTGATTGGGTGTTCTAAGGAGGGCGTCATGATCCATAATCTTGCAGCGCTTACGCTTGTGGTCGCGCAGGCGACGGCGCCCGATCCCCTAACTGAAGCGGCCCTGAACGCGCTACGCGCCAGCATCGCGGAGGCAAAAGAAGCACAGAGCGCATTGCCTCCGCCACAGACGGATCAAGAACGCCTGGAGCGCATGGGGGCTATCGACCAGGCCGCTCGACAAGGTCTTTGGAAGGCTCTGGCGAACGTGCCGCCGCCCGAACGCGCGCGAGTTCGACGCGCGCTTTGGCCCGAGGTACGGGCGGTCGATGTCGAAAACCAGCAGCAGTTGTTGGCGATGGTGCCCGAGGACGGCTGGTTCAGAAAAAGTCGCTACGGCGACAACGCAGCCGCGTCGGCGTTCCTCGTTGTGCAGCATGGCGATGAGACGCTGTGGGAGCGCTTTCTGCCTATTCTCGCCGACCTTGTGCCTAGCGGGGAAGTCGCAGGTTCGGAGTACGCCATGATGTATGACCGGCTGCAGATGACGAGGGATCAACCTCAGAGATACGGGACACAGATGACCTGCCCTTACGGCACCGGTCAGTGGACGCTTTGGCGGCTTGAGGATGCGGAGCGCGTCGACGAATTTCGAGCTTTGGTCGGTCTCGGGCCGGTTGCAGAATATGTCGACAGCTTCAAAACGCGGGCTCCTCCGACCTGCTGATAAGCTCGCCGACGAAGGTCCTCTAAGGGTCGAAGGCAGACTCGAGCACAGTCTTCAAGTCGCTCCTCTCAAGACGCGTCCGCGCTCTCATGCTATCCCCGCCCCGTGTCCGACCGCCTGAAAACCTTCATCCGCCAGCGCGCGACCGAGCTGGGCTTCGATGTCTGCCGGTTCGCCTCGGCGGCCGACGCCTGGCCGGCGGGCGAGCGGCTGCGGCGTTTCGTGGACGAAGGCCGGCATGGCGACATGGAATGGATGGAGACGACGCTGGCTCGCCGCCAGCATCCGACCGCCATGTGGGACGAGGCCCGGACCGCCATCGTCCTGGGCATGAACTACGGCCCGGAGCAGAACCCGCTGGATCAGCTGGCTGACCGTTCGGCCGGCTACATCTCGGTCTATGCGCGCGGCGACGACTATCACGAGGTCATCAAGGGCCGGCTGAAACAATTGGCGGGCCAGATCGCGGCCCGCAACGGCGCGGACATCAAGGTCTTCGTCGACACCGCCCCCCTGATGGAAAAGCCCTTGGCCCAGCGCGCCGGCCTGGGCTGGCAGGGCAAGCACACCAATCTGCTCAGCCGCACCCACGGCAACTGGCTGTTCCTCGGGACCATACTGACCGCCGCCGAGATCGCGCCCGACGCGGCCGAGACCGAACATTGCGGCCGCTGCACCGCCTGTCTCGACGCCTGTCCGACCAAGGCCTTTCCCGCCCCGTTCCAGCTCGACGCCCGGCGCTGCCTGTCCTACCTGACCATCGAGTTCGCCGGTCCCTGGCCGGTCGAGTTCCGCACCCTGACCGGATCGCGCCTCTATGGCTGCGACGATTGCCTGGCGGTCTGCCCGTGGAACAAGTTCGCACAGGAAGCGCGCGAGATCCGGCTGGCGCCCCGCCCGGCCTTTGAAAGCCCGCGTCTGCACGACCTGCTGGCGCTGGACGACGCCGCCTTCCGCGCCCTGTTCACCAAGAGCCCCGTCAAGCGGATCGGCCGCGACCGCTTCCTGCGGAATGTCCTCTACGCCGTCGGCAACTCGGGCGACGCGACCCTCGTCGCCCCGACGAAAGCCCTGCTGGACGACCCCTCAGCCCTTGTGCGCGGCGCCGCCGTCTGGGCCTTGTCGCAGTTGATGCCGGCTGGCGCGTTCGCGGCCCTGGCCGAGGCGACGACCGAGACCGACTCCCGGGTTCTGGTGGAGTGGCGGCGCGCTTAAGGTCTCCTCCCTGCGAAGCGGAGAGGGGGACCGCGCGTAGCGTGGTGGAGGGGCTCTTGAAGTCCCACAGGCGCCTGTGATGCGGCACAGAACCCCTCCGTCACGGCGCTGAAGACGCGCCGCGCCACCTCCCCACAAAGTGGGGAGGAGACGGATCACGCGGCCTCACCCCATCGCCGTGCCGACGCCCGATCCGCCGCCGGGCACCTTGGCGACGTCCAGCAGTTTCAGGCGGAAGATCAGTACGGAGTTGGCGGGGATCTTGGGATTGCCCTGCTCGCCATAGCCCAGCTCGGGCGGGACATAGAGCAGCCATTCGTCGCCGACGCGCATCATCTGCAAGGCTTCGGTCCAACCCTTGACCACTTCCTCGGGCGTGAACACCGCCGGCGCGCCGCGCGCGAAGGAGCTGTCGAACACGCTGTTGTCGACCAGCTTGCCCTCGTAGTCGACCTTGACCAGGTCGTTGCGGTCGGGGCTGACGCCGTCGGCCGGTCCCGCCTGCACCACCTTGTATTGCAGGCCGCTGGGCAGGGTCTGAACGCCCGCTTCCTTGGCGTTCTTGGCCATGAAGGCGGCCGCCTCGACCTTGCCCGCGTTCGGATCGACCGGCGCGGCCTGGCCGCAGCCCGCCAGCAAGAAGGTCGCGACGATTGCCGCCTTACCCCATCCGAAGTTCATAGCCGCGTTCCTTCAAGGCTTCGCCGATCTCGTCGGCGTGGGCGCTATCGCGCGTTTCGACCATGATGTCGAACTCGGCGCCCTTGGCCGGCACGTCCAGCGCCAGACGGTTGTGGACCACGTCGATGATATTGCCGCCCAGGCCGCCGATCACCGCCGCCATGGCCGACAACATGCCCGGCCGATCGTCGCCCAGGATGCGATAGACGATCAATCTGCGCTCACGGACCATCTCGCGGTTCAAGACGACCGCCAGCATCCGCGCATCGATGTTTCCGCCGCACAGCTCCAGCCCGACCTTCATCCCCTTGAACCGGTCGGGATAGGCCAGAAGCGCGGCCAGCCCCCCCGCGCCCGCGCCCTCGGACACGGTCTTCTCATAGGTGACATAGGTGGCGACGGCCCGTTCGAAGTCGGCTTCCTGGCAGACGAAGACCTCGTCCACCAGCGGATCGGCCAGGGCGAAGGGGATGTCGCCCACCGCCTTGATGGCGATACCCTCGGCGATGGTTTGTCCGGTGCAGACCGGCGGCTTGCCCGCCCGTTTGGCGGTGAACGAGGGATAGCGCGCGGCCTCGACGCCGAAGACTTTGATGTCCGGCTTCATCGCCTTTGCAGCTATCGCGCAGCCGGCGATCAGCCCGCCGCCGCCGATGGGGATGATCAGGGCCTCGACCTCGGGCGCATCCTCCAGAAGCTCGATCGCGCAGACGCCCTGGCCCGCCACGATGCCTTCGTCATCGAAGGCCGAGACGAAGACGTAGCCCTTCTCGGCCTCCAGCCGCTTGGCCGCCTCGGTCGAGCCGGTGAAATCCAGCCCCTCGATCACCACGGTCGCCCCGTGCGAGCGGGTGCCGTTGATCTTGGCGAAGGGCGTGCCTTCGGGCATCACGATGGTCACCGGCACGCCCAGCCGTCCGCCGTGATAGGCCAGGGCCTGGGCGTGGTTGCCGGCGCTGGCGGCCACCACGCCGCGCTTCATCTCCTCGGGACTCAGCATCAGCAGCCGGTTCAAGGCGCCGCGCTCCTTGAAGCTGCCGGTGAATTGCAGATTGTCGAACTTCACCCAGACCTCGGCGCCCGTCAGCTGCGACAGCTTTCTGGAATAGCGGGTCGGGGTGCGGTCGACCGCGCCGGCGATCCGGGTGCGCGCGGCTTGAATATCGGCGAAGGTGACGGTCATGCAGGGCGTTTCCGAGCTGTCGCGCCTCGACGACTGGGCGCGTTGTCGGGCCTGTTTCGCGCGTTGTGGGGTCCGGGTCCAGAGGGGGAATCTTGAGCGTGGAAGTCGCCCGGCCTGTCGTGCGATAGTGGGGAACGTCGTCCCCCACGACCCCGAAATCCCGGAGGAAGCCCCATGTCGATCCGTTCGTTCGCCGCCCCTGGCCTGGCTCTCGCCCTGACCGCCGCAGCCCTCTCCGCCTGTGCGCCCACCGCCGGCGGCGGCCTGCCGTACGGGGGACCGGCCGCCTTCAACGAGGCGGATTTCGGCTGGTCCCAAATGCCCGGCCGCAACAGCATTCAGGGCCAGATCGCCTTCGCCCGGGACGGCAAGGCCTTCGACTGCGTCGCCAGCGTCGGCCTGACGCCGGACACCCCCTATACGCGCGCGCGCATTCGCACCCTGTACGGCTCGACCCAGCGCGCGGCCGTGCCCGCCGCGGTCGTTCGCGCCCGGACCGTCGCCGACGCCAACGCCGACTATCGCAACTATGTCCGCTCCGAGCGGTGCGAGAACGGCCGTTTCCGCTTCGACGGTCTGCCCGACGGCGGCTGGTTCCTGATCGTGCCGGTCACCTCGGGCGATGCACCCCTAGTGCTGATGCAGTCGGTGCAGACGCGCGGCGGCCGGGTCGTCTCCGTCACCCTGTGACCCGCACGCCCCGTCTCACGAAGATGCGACCCCGGTAACGCGGATCGCCATCTTCTGACCACGAGCGCCCCGGACTGATCGCGGCTTCTGTGCGAGAGTTCGGGGAGCTTTTTTCTTGTCCCAACACAACATCATAGGATCCGAGGCCTTTACGCGAGGGCCGTCGGTCATCATCCGTAAGTACAAGGCGGGCGGCATGCGGCGTCGCCGGTCCAAGACCATCGCCACCTTCATCGCCGGCGCGGGCGCCATGCTGGTGGTGGGCGCCGTCGCCGTCGCGGCCGTCTATGGCCCCGCCCTGGCGGGCGGCTGACCCTGCGGGCTGGCCGTCAGGCCAGCCACACCATCATGCGGGTATCGGCCTCGGCACGACGCGCCCGGCTCCACGCCCGGCGCGTCTCGCCGGTGTAGAGGAAGCCCGCCTTTTCCAGCACGCGGCCAGAGGCCGGATTGTCGGCGAAATGCCCGGCGACCAGAGCCCGGCGCTTCCACTTGCGGCTGGCCCAGACCAGGGCGGCGTCCAGCGCCTCGGTGGCGAAGCCCCGACCCCAGTATTCACGCCCGATCCAATAGCCGGTTTCCGGCACCCGATCCTCGCCCTCGAACAGGCCGATGACGCCGATGGGCCCCACGTCCTCATGGTCGATGACGAAGGTGTTGGCTCGTCTTGGGTCCTGCGAGGCGACCTGCAACACGAAGTCGTCGGCGTCGCGCATCTGGAACGGATGCGGCATCCGCTTGGTCATGCGCGCGATGTCCAGGTCGTTGGCCAGGGCGGCGATGCGCGGCGCATCCTGGGGCGCGGGCGCGCGCAGGATCAGGCGCCGGGTCTCGACGACAGGAGAGGTTTCGATGACGCACATGGGCGTTGCCTCGGATTGTCGACCATCTCCTTGAAGGGCTCGGACGGTCTTCGAGGCGGGGAAACGCAAACGGGGAGCCTGGTGATCCAGACTCCCCGCGGATTATAATCCCTGGTCCGGATCGGCTGCTGGCAGGAGCAACGCGATCCGGGAAGGTCCAGACTGCGTTACTCGGCGGCCATCGCCTGAGCGGCGTCGTCGTTGGCCGCGAGGATCGACACATAACAACGGCCACCACGTTTGGTGGTGAATTTCACAGCGCCGTTCGTCAGAGCGAACAGGGTGTGGTCGCGGCCCATGCCCATGTTCTCACCGGCGTGGAAGGTGGTGCCGCGTTGGCGCACGATGATGTTGCCGGCCAGCACGCGCTCGCCGCCATACTTCTTCACGCCAAGGCGCTTCGACTCGGAGTCGCGACCGTTACGCGACGAACCACCGGATTTCTTGTGAGCCATCTTGCCGCTCCGTACTTTCTTGGTGCGCTACCGGCCTTTCGGCCTATTTGAGCGCGTCCGTAACTCAGGTCTGGCGCCGAGGCGCCGGTGAATGTCTTAGGCTTCGTCGCCGGCGGCTTCAGCCTTGGGCGCAGCCTTCTTCTTGGCCGGGGCCTTCTTGGCGGGAGCCGAGCTCTCGACCACGACGCCCTTGACCTCGGCGCCGTCCACGTCGGTCACGACCGTCTCGGTCGAACCCAGCGAGGACGCAGCGTCACGAGCGGCCAGGTTGCGAGCGCGCAGATTGATCTCGGCCTTGGTGGTCAGATCGACCTTGCCTTCCCACTTGGCGGTCTCGCCGGCGCCTTCGATGCCGGTGATGCGCAGGACCGATTCCATCTGGCGATGGCCGTTCGTGCGGCGATAGCCCTGGCGACGGGTCTTCTTGAAGATCTTGATCTTCTCACCCTTGCGGGTCTCGACCAGGGTCGCGCCGACGAAGGCGCCGTCGATCAGGGGGGCGCCCAGGGTCACGCCCTTGTCGCCGCCCAGCATCAGGACGCTGTCGAACTTCAGCTCAGCGCCGGCGTCGCCGTCGAGCTTTTCGACGACGATGGTGTCGCCCGGTTGGACCCGGTACTGCTTGCCGCCGGTCTTGATCACCGCGTACATGTTGAAGCCTCAGCGCAAACGCAAAAAAAGATACGCCCCCGGAGAGGGCCCCGGCGGCGAAGAGCGGCGACATATACGGAAGGGTGTCGGAGAGTCAACGCCGAACCGGGCGGAAATTCAGCCCCGGACGGATTATCCCCGCTGTCGCCGCGCCTTGAACTCAGTCGAGGGCGCAGATGTCCGGCAGGCCCCTCAGCGTCCCGGCGTGATCCAGGCCATAGCCGACCAGAAAGCGGTTGGGCGCCTCCCAACCGACGAAGTCCGGCTCGGGCGCGCGGGGCTTGGGCCAGGGCTTCCTGGCGAAGACGCAGGTCAGGACTTCGGATGCGCCGGCGTCCTTGGCGATGCGCACGGCCTCGGCCAGCGACAGGCCGGTGTCGAACACGTCGTCCAGGATCAGGACGCGGCGGCCCGCGATCGGGCGCTGGAACGGCGCATAGACGTCGATCCGGCCCCGGCTGGTCTGCTCGTCGCCATAGGAGGCCAGCCACAGGGCGTCGAAACGGACGTTGCGGCCGACGCGCGACAGGGCGCGGGTCAGGTCGGCGGCGAACCACAGGCCGCCGGTCAGCAGCACGGCGGCGACCGTGTCGTCGTCGATGACGGGCGCGATGCGCTGGGCCAGGTCGGCGACGATGCGCGCCACCTCGGTCTCGGACAGAAGAACGGTCGGCGTCGGGGAGGGATCAGCCATGATGCGAGGGCGATACCGCCTCACCATGCCCCTTGTCCACAGCCCCGACCGGTCGCGCGTCGATCGGCGCGGCCGTGTTCGGCGCCTCGGCGCCGGGCGCCGTCGCCGAGCGCAGACCCTGCGAAGTTTCGGCAGCGGGCTGCGCCGCGTGCGCGGGCGCGGCCTTCGCCTCATGGCCGCCGTGTTCAGCTTGGGGTTTTACAGGCGAAGGGCTGGCCGGCGCGAAGTCGACGCCGATCCCGGCCCCATGGCCGCCCGGATCGGGGATCAGAGCGGCGAAGCCCTGGACCTTGCCCGGCAGGACCGGCGCCGCGTCGATCTTTACGATCTTGAACCCGACCTCGGCGCCGGCGGCGTCCAGCAGGGCCACGCGAATCGGCGGTGAGACGATCTCGACGTCGCGCACATTGCGGATCGCGCCGGACACCACGACCATGCCGGGATGGTTCGGCGCAGCCCTGGCCGTCAGGGCCTCGAAGTCCAGCCCGACCGGATTGACCGGCGCGCCGAAGAATTTGTAGGCCGAAGCCGCCCGGGGGAAGGCCTGGACGATCTCGACGCGGAACAGGAAGGCCGAAACGATCAGGCCGATGAAGACGCTGGCCAGACCCGCCCAGATCACGCCCTGGGTGGCGGCGCGGCGCAGCTTCTTCTGGCGATCGGCGCGGGCGCGGAAGGCGCGAGGCAGCTCCGGCGCCGGCGTTTCGGCCAGGCTGGCCGCCGCCGGCGCGGGATCAGGTTCGGGCGGGGCTGCGGGCGCGACGGCGGCGACCACCGGCTCGGGCGTCAGGGTCAGTTCCAGCGGCTCGTCGGGGGTCGCGCGCCAGACTTCGCCGCACGATTGGCAGCGCACCTTGCGGCCTTCGGGGCCTATGGCTTCGTCACGGATGAAATAGCTGGTGGCGCAGGCGGGGCAGGTCAGTATCATGTGGCTGACTGCGAGGCTGTCGCCCCCTCCCGTAAGGCGCGACGCCGCGCCCTGTTCCTGAAACACATACCATGCCGTCCTCGCCCGCCGAACCCGCCGCTATGACCGAGACCGTTCGCCTGTCTGGCGTCGGCTTCGGCTATGTCGGCGCGCCCGACGTGCTGCGGGACGTTAACCTCATTTTGCCGCGCGGCTCTTTCCACTTTCTTACCGGGCCGTCGGGGGCCGGAAAGTCCTCGTTGCTGCGTCTGCTGACGCTGGCGGACCAACCCCGGACGGGAACCCTCCGCCTGTTCGGATCGGATGTCACGCGCATTGATCGGCGCGACATCCCGGCCTTTCGGCGGCGGATGGGGGTGGTGTTCCAGGATTTCCGCCTGCTGGATCATCTGTCGGCCTTCGACAATGTCGCCCTGCCGCTGCGCCTCACGGGCTTATCCGAGGCCGAGTACGCCGACGACGTGCGCGAGATGCTGAAATGGGTGGGCCTGGGTCGCCGGATGGAGGCCCGTCCCCCCGCCCTGTCCGGCGGCGAGAAGCAGCGGCTGGCCATCGCCCGCGCCGTCATCACCCGCCCCGGCCTGATCGTGGCCGACGAACCGACCGGCAGCGTGGACGCCGTCATGGCCGACAAGCTGCTGCGGCTGTTCCAGTCGCTGAACAAGCTGGGCGCCACCGTCCTGATCGCCAGCCACGACGAGGCCCTGGCCCAGCGGTCGGGCGCGCGCGTCTTGAGGCTGGAGGCCGGACGGCTCAGCGAACCCTCGCGGGCCGCCGCATGATCCGTCTGTCAGACTTCAGCCTCTCCAGCCGCCGGCCCGGCCTGCTGCCGCCCGCCGCGGCCGGCGAGCCCTGGCTGATGACGGTCATCGCGGTCCTGTGCTTTCTGGCCTGCCTCGCCGCCGTCGCCGCCTCGGCCGCCGACCGCGCCGCGCACGGCTGGGCCCGACAGCTGGGCGCCGAGGCCACCGTGCAGGTCCGTCCCCGCGTCGGCGAAACCGGCGACACCGCCGCCGCCCGCGCGGCCGAGACCCTGTCCGGCGTGGATGGCGTGGAGGAGGCCGCCGCCCTGAGCCGCAAGGCGGCGGAGGATCTGCTGCGCCCCTGGCTGGGCGACGCGGTCCTGCCCGACCTGCCCCTGCCCCATCTGGTAACGGTGCGGCTGAACGCCCAGGCGCCGGCCAGCGCCGTGACCCTGAGCCGCGCCCTGGCCGAGGCTGGGCTGGACGCCACGGTGGACGATCACAGCCTGTGGCGCGGCGAGGTCGAGCGGTCCGCCGGCATGATCACGGTCCTGGCCGGCGCCGCCTTCCTGGCCGTCGCCTTCGCTGCGGCCGCCGCCATCGCCTATGCGACCCGCGCGGGCCTGGCGGCCGGTCAAGGCGTGATCGAAACCCTGAGCCTGAACGGCGCGACCGACGGGGCCATCGCCTGGCTTTTCCAGCGGCGGTTCGGCCTGATGGCGGCCGGCGCAGGCGCGATCGGCGCCGGGCTGGCGGCGGTCCTTCTGATCCTCCTGCGGTTCATCGGCGGATCGGGCGGCCTCACGGCGGCCCTGCCCATCAGCTGGAGCGACCTGGCGTTGCTCTCGCCTTGCCCGCTGCTCGCGGCTACGGTTGCCTTTCTCGCGGCGAGATTCGCCGCCATGCGAATGCTGGCTTCAGGACGGCCGACACAGGGAGGGGGCGCATGAGACTGTTGAGCGTCATCTTCATCGCCGGTCTGATCTGGCTGGTCGGCC
Source organism: Brevundimonas sp. KM4 (assembly GCF_000964075.1). Classification (NCBI taxonomy): domain Bacteria; kingdom Pseudomonadati; phylum Pseudomonadota; class Alphaproteobacteria; order Caulobacterales; family Caulobacteraceae; genus Brevundimonas; species Brevundimonas sp. KM4. The sequence continues at coordinate 50,896 of NZ_JZRG01000010.1, forward strand.
TGTTCGCCTTCGCCCACCGGGTGCGCGAGCTGACGCCGGCCGACGATCCCGCGCGCGCCGACGCCATCGTGGCCCTGACCGGTCCGTCGTCCGAGCGGGTCAACACCGCCATCCGCCTGTTGGAACAGGGCAAGGGCGAGCGGGTGCTGATCTCCGGCGTCAATCGCGAGGTGCGCCGTCAGGAGCTGCGCGAGCTGACGCCCGGCTCCAGCCGTCTGTTCAACTGCTGCGTCGACCTGGGCTTCGAGGCCGAGGACACTGTCGGAAACGCCCAGGAGATCGCCGCCTGGACCCGCGCCAAGGGCTATCGCAGCCTGATCGTCGTCACCTCCGACTATCATATGCCGCGATCGCTGGTGGAAATCCGGGGCCAGCTGCCGGGCGTGAAACTGACGCCCTACGCCATCTCCACCCCGTCGCTGGACAATGCGCGCTGGTGGCGGGCCGCGGTGACCGCGCGGCGGATGACGCTGGAATATATGAAATACCTCGCCGTCCTGGGCCGTGAGGGCGTGCGTCGCATCACCCGCGACCGGCCCGCCGCCGTCACGGCCGAGACCGAAACCGCCCCTGACGAAAAGGCCGCGTCCTAAGTGAACACCCTGCGTTCCCTGATCTTCACCGCCTGGCTCTATCTGTCTATGCCGATCATCGCCATCGGCCTGTCGCCGGTCCTGCTGCTGCCGCATCGCTATGTTCAGGGCGTGTGCAAGCTGTGGGCGAAGATCGTCCTGTTCGGCCTGCGCTGGATCGCGGGGGTCAAGGTCGAGGTGCGCGGGCTGGAGCACGCCCCGTCCGGCGCCGCCCTGATCGCGTCCAAACACCAGGGGATGCTGGACATCGTGGCCCTGCTGGCCGTCCTGCCCGACGCCTGTTTCGTGATGAAGAAGGAGCTGATGCCCCTGCCCTTCTTCGGCTGGTTCGCCTGGAAGTCGAAGATGATCGCCGTGGATCGCGCGGGCCACGCCAAGGCGCTGAAGGACATGACGCGACAGGCGCGCGACCGCCTGTCCGAAGGCCGCCAGATCGTCATCTTCCCCGAGGGCACGCGCAACGATCCGGGGGTGCCCGGCGACTACAAGCCCGGCGTCGCCGCCATCTATCGCGACTTGGAAGGCCCCTGCTGGCCCGTCGCCACGAACTCCGGCGTCCACTGGCCGGCCCACGGCTTCCGCCGCTATCCCGGGACGGTCGTGTTCGAATTCCTTGAGCCGATCCCGGCCCAGCTGAAGCGCGGCGCGATGATGGCGTTGCTGGAAAGTCGCATAGAGACGGCGTCGTTGGCGCTGCTGGAGCCAAAGGCCCAGCTTGCGCATTCTGGACCGGCCTGACCTCCCCGCTCGGGCGCCATTCATGGAAACGCCCGATGCTTCGTCCCCTTCTGCTCTCCGTCGCCTTCGCCGCCGTCGCCGGCTCCGCCCTGGCCCAGTCGCAACCCTATGAGCAGATCAGACCCGCCCCCCAGAATTGGACCGTCGATCTCGGCGCGGGCGTTCTCTATCGCAACGATTCCAACGGCGACACGGGCTCCAAGACGACAATAGCCCCGTGGGTGTCGGCCAATTATCGCGACCTAGTCTACCTGAACCCGATCGACGGCCTGGGCTGGAACGCGATCAAGACCGACGACTTCCGCGCCGGCCTGCAACTTCGCCCGCGCTTCTCGGCCGATGATATCGAAGGCCTGACGCTGGATCGTCCGGGCTTCGGCGCGGACCTGGCCGCCTACGCCTACAAGCGTCTGCCCGGCAATGTGGTGGTCGGCGGCCGGATCAGCCGCGACGTGTCCGACGTCAGTGAGGGCACGGAATACTACGCCTCGATCGGCCATCAGCGCGTGACGTCCGTCGGCCTGCTGAACGCCTCGGCCTATGTGCGTGGCGGCGATTCCAAACTGGCCGACGCCTACTATGGCGTCAGCACCGCCGAGGCGGCCGCCAACGGCATCGGCGCCTATTCCCCCGGCGGCGGGCTTCAGGGCGCGGGCGCCAGCCTGGTCCTGCTGGTCCCGGTCGGCGACAAATGGGGCGCCGGGGCCTTGCTCAACTACGAACGCCGCTTGGGCGACGTGGCCGACAGCCCCCTGTCGCAGAGCGACGACGCGGTCCGCACCGGCGTCTTCATCGCCCGTCGCTTCGGCGGCTGATAGCAAGGCGGCGGCTGCTGATGCGGCTGCCGCTTTTTCCCTTCAATCAGGTTGCCGCGAACTCGCTCAGCGCGTCGATGACGGCGCGGTTCTGGTCTTCGGTGCCGATGGTGATGCGCAGAGCCTGGGGCAGGCCGTAGCCGCCGACCGGGCGGACGATGATGCCCTTGCTGTTCAGATAATCGTTGGCGGCGGCGGCGCGCTCGGCGCCGTCGAACAGCACCAGCACGAAGTTGCCGGCGCTGGGCAGGACGTTCAGCCCAAAGCCGCGCAGGGCCTGGGTCAGGCGCGGCTTCCAGTTAGAGATCAGATCGCGCGACGCCGTCTGGTGCGCCTCGTCCGACAGGGCGGCCGTTGCGGCTTCCAGCCCCGGCACCGAGACGTTGAAGGGCAGGCGAATGCGGTCGATGGCCTCGGCGACCTTCAGCGGCGCATAGCCGAAGCCGATGCGCAGGCCGCCCAGGCCGTGGATCTTCGAGAAGGTGCGGGTGACGACGATATTCTCGGCATCCTTGGCCAGCGGGAAGGCGGTCTCCCAGTCGGCCTCGGTCACATATTCCGCATAGGCCTCGTCCACGACCAGGATGATGTGGGCCGGCAGAGCGGCGTGAAGGCGGCGCATTTCCTCGCCCGTGTTGTAGCTGCCGGTGGGGTTGGACGGATTGGAGACATAGACGATCCTGGTGCGGTCATCGACCTGGGCCAGTAGGGCGTCGACCTCGGCCTTGAAGTTCGGCTCGGGCGCCAGCTTGACTTGGGCCTCGCAACCCAGGGCGCTGATGCGGTAGGCGAGGAAACCGTACTGGCCGCAGACGATGTTGTCGCCCGCCGTCAGATAGGTCTGGTTCAACAGGGCGAACACCTCGTCCGAGCCGTTGCCGAAGATCAGCCGCTCAGGCTCCAACCCGTGCAGTTCCGACACCGCATTCCGCAACTTGGTCGCCCGGCCGTCGGGATAGATGTGAATGTTCTTGATCGCCGCCTCATAGGCCGCACGCGCCTTTTCGCCCGCGCCCAGCATGTTCTCGTTGGAGGACAGCTTCATCGGCTCCGCGACGCCGGCGATGGACGACTTGCCGCCGACATAGGGGGCGATGTCGAGGATGCCGGGCTTGGGGGCAGGGCCGTGTGGCGCGGTCGCGTCGGTCATGGAAAGCCTTGATCTCAGAAGATGGGGGCGGCGCCGATCACGCCGCTCATTCGGCCGGGCGCGCTCTTCAGCCGCCCGTCGTCGATCTGCACATAGCCCGTCAGCATAAACAGCTTCAACCCGCCCGCCGCCGCCAGCGGATCGGCGATCAGTCCCGCGTCGCCCAAGGCGTCCACGATCTTGGTCTCGGACCAGCCGCTGTCGGTGACCCAGAAGCTGCGGTCGTCGCCCGTAGGGCCGGATGTCTCTTTGGACACGACGAAGGCCTGGGGCCGTCCGCGCCGGTTGTCCGGCAGGGCGGCGACGATCTTCAGTTCGGGCCGCGCCAGCAGGCGGCCCCACCACGGCCGGTCGGGCGACAGGTCGATCACGGCGCGCGAGCCCGCCTCAGCCGCCTTCAGCGCTTCGTCGGCAAACAAGGGTCGCGACCGCAGGCCGTAGCGGTCCGTGGCCAGGGCTTGGGCCACGCCGCCACAGACGACCAGCGCGGGTCCGGTTGCCGCCTCGATCCGGCCCCACACCGCCTTGACCGTCGCAGCCTCATCCGCCGAGGCGCCGTCTAGCAGTTGACGCAGGGCGATGGCCGAGGCGTCGGCTCGGTCGCACGGACCGGCGGCGACCCGCGCCCGCACCGCCTCGGCCAGGGCGCGATCCAGCGCCAGCAGGGCGTCGTCGGCTTCGGGTTCGTTCAGCAGCGCCATCAGAACAGCTTGGGCGCCGGGGCCAGCGGGAAGGGGCCGAGCCAGGTGCGGCCGTCGCGGAAGACCAGCGTCAGGGGCAGTTGCTCCTGTCCCGTCGCCTCGGCCGCGCCCGCTGCTGCGGCGGCCCCGGCCGCGCCGATGCGGTTCACCGGCCCCTGTCGGGTCGCCATCAAACCAGCAAGGGCGGGCAAAGGCTTTTGCGCCTGAAGTTGCACCTGGCCGGTCAGCCGGCCGTTCGCATCGGCTCGCAAGACATCGCTGGAGAGGGTCGCACGGCTGTCGCCCGCCTGCAGATCGCCGCGCACATTGCGGAACGTCCCGCCCGCCTTTGTCCAGGCGGAGAAGACACCCGCCGCATCGCCGCCGGTCTTCAGTAGGCTGGCGTGGCCGATCTCGGCCTCCAGCTGGGTCGTCAGGCGGCCGTCCTGGGCGAAGCCCTCGACGGGGCCGTCCGCCCGCCCCTGCCCATCCACCAGACGGAACATGACATCGACGTCGTCGGTCGGCGCGGTCGAGCCCTCCAGATGCGGCCGAGCATAGAATTCGATCCGCGCGGCCCGGGCGATGGGGAAGGGTTCGGCGCCGGTCTGGGCCGTGAAGACCGGATTGACCATCTCCAGCGCCAGATTGGGCCAACGCTGATCGATGCCGCTGGCGCTCATGCGGATGGCGTCGCCCTTGACCGCGACCTCGCCCTTGCCTGCGCGGGTCAGCATCAGGCCTTGCGGGGCCACCACCACCCATTTGGTCGGCTGATAGGCGTTGGCCTCTGCGGTCAGATCGGACGCCTTGATCGCATGGCCCGACGGCGCCTGAACGATCAGGTTCGTCAAGGCCACACGGGTGCGAAACGGCCAGCCATTTATAGATTTGTCGGCGAAGCGGATGTCCCAGCCGTCCTGACGCAGGGTCTGGACCTGAGCCTCAAGCCGCGTGTCGATCTGGCGCGTCAGGAAGATCCACCATCCCGTCCAGGCCGCCAGCGCGATCAGCACCAGGATGAAGGGCGCATACAGGCCCTTGCGGCTGTGTCGCTTGGTCGTCGAGACTTCGGTCATGCCGGACCTATAGCGCGCCGCACCCCGACCTTCTAGGCGGTCAGGTCGGCCAGCACCGCCTTCGCCGCCCGCCGCGCATCGTCCGGCGCCAGGCCCAGCAGAAGCCCCCGCTGACCGCCGTTGATCAGGACCTGATCGAACAGGATGGCGGTTTCGTCGATCGCAGTAGGCACGGCCTTTCGCTGGCCGAACGGGCTGACCCCGCCGACCTTGTAGCCGGTCAGACGTTCGGCGTCGGCCGGCTTCATCATCTGGGCCGACTTAGCCCCCAGCACCGCCGCCAGCTTCTTCATGCTGACCTCGCAGTCGGACGGCACGATGACGCAAGCCGGAGCGCCGTCGATCAGGACCATGAGGGTCTTGAACACCTGCTCTGGCGCCACGCCCAACGCCTCGGCGGCCTGCAATCCCACGCGCGGCGCGTCGGGATCATAGTCGTAGGGAAACAGATCGAAGGCGACGCCGGCCTTGGTCAGGGCGACGGTGGCAGGCGTGGTCTTGGACATCCTACGTCGTCTCGGGGTTCAGGAAAGTGCGGGTCAGTTCGACCGCATCGGCCAGGCCCATGCGCTGGACCTCGGTCCCGGGCGGCAGGCTGGCGAACAGGCGGGTGGGGGTGGCGGCGTCCAGCATCAGAAAGACACCCTTGTCGTCGCCGCGCCGGATCAGCCGGCCGAACGCCTGGGCGATGCGGGCGCGGGCCAGGGCATCGTCATAGCCCTTGCCGCCCAACCGTTCGCGCCGCGCCTTGTGCAGCAAATCCGGGCGCGGCCACGGCACACGGTCGAAGGCGAGCACCCGCAGCGACCGTCCCGGCACGTCAACCCCGTCGCGCACGGCGTCGGTGCCCAAAAGGCAGGAATTCTCCTCGACCCGGAACATGTCCACCAGCGCCCCGACCTCCAGCGGATCGACGTGCTGGGCATACAGAGGCACGCCCGACTTCGCCAGATCCGGCCCCAGCCGCTCATAGACCGCCTTCAATCGGCGAATGGCGGTGAACAGGCCCAGCCCCCCGCCGCCCGCCGCCAGGAACAGTTCGCGCATCGCCGCCGCCGTCTGGCGCGGATCGTCCTTGACCAGATCGTTGACGACGATGACCCGGCTGTTGGCCGCATAGTCGAACGGGCTCTCGACCTTCAGGGTGCGAGGCGGCTCGATCAAACGCGCCGAGCCGGTCCGCATCCGCGCCAGATCGAACGGGTCTTCCTGCAAGGGATCGGAGAGGGTGGCCGACGTCACCAGCACCCCGTGCGACGGCACGATCACGGCGGCCTCCAGCGGAACCGTCGGGTCGATCCAGTGGCGACGCAGCGCCACGTCGTGGATACGGCCGAACGCCGTGTCGGCCGACAGCCAATCGACGAAATCAGGATCGGGCTGATCGCCCCCGTCCTCCAGCGCCGCCAGCATCGACCGCCACCCCGGCAGGGTCATGCGCGCGCGCCGATCCAGTCCGCGCAGCGCCCCTTCGATGCGCGACCGTTGCGACCCGTCCAGCTCTGCCGCCTCGTCGTCAAGGATGTCTTCCAGATGTCGCGACAGCGCCAGCAGCGGCGCCTCGATGGCGGCCAGGGCCTGGGCCGCCGCGCGCGCCGTCTCGGCGACCGGATCGGTCACCGGCTTCAGCGCGCACTCCATGCCGAACTCGGGGCCGCCGTACGTATTGGTCTCCGCCGTGCGGGCGCGCAGCTGATCCAGCGCGGCGGCCAGGAAGGCCTCGATCGGTCCGATCGGATTGACCTCGCCTGAGGCGGGGGCGACGCGGCCCGACACGCCTTCGCCCGGCAGGGCGGCGGAGGCGCGGATGGCGTCCTGAAGCGATTTCAGCGCCGCGTCATTGTCGCCGACCATGTCGCCCAGCCGCTGCTGAAGCCCGCGCCCGCGACGCCCCCGCCCTTCCGGCCCACGAATCCAGCGACGCAGCTCGGCCGCCTCCTGGCCCGACAGACAGGCGGAAAAGGCGCTGTCGGCGGCGTCGAACAGGTGGTGGCCCTCGTCGAAAACGATCCGCTTCAGCGCCGCCGTCTCACCGTCCGACTTCTGGCCCCGCGCCGAGCGCGCGCCGTCGAATGCCGCCTGGGTCAGGACCAGGGCGTGATTGGCGATCACCAGATCCGCGCGGCGGCTGGCGCGGATCGTCTTTTCCACGAAACAGGTGCGGTAGTGCGGACAGGCGGCGTGGACGCACTCGCCGCGCCGGTCCACCAGATTGGCCGCTCCCGCCGCATGAGCCGCCGGCATGGCGAACAGGCCGGGCAGCCAGCCGGGAAAGTCCCCGCCCGTCATGTCGCCGTCGCGCGTATGCAGCGCCCATCGCCCGGCCAGCGCCAGGCCGATCAGGTCGCCATTCCCCAGCTGGGCCGCCTGGACCATGTCCTGCAGGTTCAGGACGCACAGATAGTTCTCGCGCCCCTTGCGGATCACCGCCTTCTTCTTGCGCTCGGCCGGATCGGGCCACAGCGAATGGCTTTCGCGGTCGATCTGCCGTTGCAGCGCGCGGGTATAGGTCGAGATCCACGCCGCTCCCTGGTTCCGTTCGGCCCAAAGCGAGGCGGGCGCCAGATAGCCCAGGGTCTTGCCGGTGCCGGTTCCCGCCTCGGCCAGCAGCATGCGGGGCCGCCCCTCCTCATTCCTCGGCGAAAAGGCGAAGGCGGCTTCGGCGGCGTAGTCCGATTGCGTCGGCCGCGTCTCGTCCAGGCCCGAGGCCTGAAGCAGTTTCTCCAGCCGGATGCGGGCGCTCTCGCTGTCGACCGGGGCCGATCCCGCCTCGCCGCGCGGCGCCTCGTCCTCCCATTCGGTCAGGCGCGACCAGACATCCAGCCCCGACCCGCGATGCTGGCGCGCCCTTACGCCGCCGGCCTCCAGCGCCTGAACCACCCGCTCGCCCCAGGCCCAGCCCGCCCGCTGCATTGTCAGCGCCAGGACATAGGCCGCCTCGCGCTCCCGGTAGGCCGGATCGGCCAGTTCGCGCAGCAGCAGCCCCGCCGCCTCACGCAGGCCCGCCGCCTGTTCCTCCGCCGACTTCGGCTCGGCCAGACCCAGCGACAGCGCCAAGCCCGTCGGTGACGGCGCACAAAAGCGCGCCGGTCGCACGAAGGCGTAAAGCTCCAGCACATCCATCAGATCAGTCGATCGCGGCGGCGGCGTCAGCCCCAGCCGGCGCGCCGTCAGCGAGGCATGGGCGACCAGCACCGGCCCGGTGCTGAAGAACCCCTCGGCCGCCCCGCGCCCGATCTTCCGGGTCCCCGCCTCGTCGCACACCGCCCCTGCGCCCGGCGGCGTGGCGAGCGCCGGCGGCAAGTCCGCCCACGGCTGGGCGCCGGCCAGGCGGATTTCGGAAATGACGGATTCGTCGGACACGTCCGATAGATAGCGAGCCTGGGGCTGAAACGGAACGGGAACATGCTATATCCCGTCCGTGACGACCGCCGCCGCTCCCGCAACGCTTCCGCCCCTGTTCGCCGACTGGTTCGCGTCGCGCGGCTGGGCGCCCCGGCGGCATCAGCTGGAGATGGTGGCGGCGGGGGAGGCCGGCCGCCACGCTTTGCTGGTCGCGCCGACCGGCGGGGGCAAGACGCTGGCGGGGTTTCTGCCCAGCCTGATCGACCTGGCCGAGCGCGGACCGAAGCCGGCGACCGGGCCGGGGTCGGGCGTGCATACGCTTTATCTGTCGCCGCTGAAGGCCCTGACGACGGACGTCGAGCGCAATCTGATGACCCCGATCCGCGAGATCGGGCTGAACATCCACGTCGAGACGCGCACCGGCGACACCAAACAGTCCAAACGCCAGCGACAGCGCGACTTTCCGCCCGACATCCTGCTGACCACGCCCGAGCAGCTGGCCCTGTTCTGCGCCTGGGAAGGCGCCCGGTCCTATTTCGCCGATCTGAAATGCGTCGTGCTGGACGAGGTCCATGCGATCTGGAGCGGCAAGCGCGGGGACCTATTGTCTCTAGGTCTGGGTCGATTGCAGAGTTTCGCCCCCGACATGCGCCGGGTGGGTCTGAGCGCGACCATCGAGGATCCCGATCTGATCCGGGGGTGGTTGGCTCCGGGCGGAGGGGCTCTTGATGTGGTGACTCTGGTCAAGGGCGACCCCGGCGCGCCCGCCGTCATCGACGTGCTGATCTCCGAGGGCAAGGTGCCGTGGGCGGGCCACACGGGCCAGCACGCGATCCCGGAGGTCTATGCCGCCATCCAGCGTTCGACCCTGGCCCTGATCTTCGTCAACACCCGCTGGCAGTCCGAGTTCGTATTCCAGCAGCTGTGGGCCATCAACGACGAGAACCTGCCCATCGGCCTGCACCACGGCTCGCTGGCGGCCGAGCAGCGGCGCAAGATCGAGGCGGCCATGGCGCGCGGCGACCTCAGGGCCGTGGTCTGCACCTCGACGCTGGATCTGGGCATCGACTGGGGCGATGTGGACCTGGTCATCCAGATGGCGGCGCCCAAGGGCTCCAGCCGTCTGGTCCAGCGGATCGGCCGCGCCAACCACCGTCTGGACGAGCCGTCGCGCGCGCTTCTGGTGCCCGCCAGCCGGTTCGAGATGCTGGAGTGCCAAGCGGCGCGCGAGGCCGTCGCCGACAACGCCTTCGACTGGGAGCCAGTCCATATCGGCACGCTCGACACCCTGGCCCAGCACGTCATGGGCGTGGCCTGTTCCGAGCCGTTCGACATGCAGGTCCTGTATGACGAGATCACCGGCTGCGGCCCCTATCGCAACCTGACGTGGGAGCAGTTCGAGGAGGTGGTCGATTTCGTCGCCACCGGCGGCTATGCGCTGCGCACCTACGACCGGTTCGCCCGGATCGTGCGCACGCCGGATGGACGCTGGAAGGTCAGAAACCCGCATATCGCCCAGCGCCACCGCATGAACGTCGGCGCCATCGTCTCGGCGGGAACGCTGAACGTCCGCGTCGCCAGCCGTCGCGGCGGCGCCTCGCGCCAGTTGATCGGCGGCCGCAAGGTGGGCGAGGCCGAGGAGTGGTATTTCGAACAGCTGACGCCCGGCGACACCTTCCAGTTCGCCGGTCAGACCTGGGCGTTCCAGGGCATCACCGGCACCGACGCCCTGGTCACCCACGCCAATGACAGCGACCCCAAGATTCCGTCGTGGGGCGGATCGAAGTTCCCGCTGTCGACCTCGCTGGCCGACCGGGTGCGCACCATGATCCACGACCGCGACCACTGGCGCGTCCTGCCGCCCGACGTGCAGGAATGGCTGGAGTTGCAGGAAACCCGCTCGGTCATTCCCGACGCCGAATCCATGCTGGTCGAAACCTTCCCGCGCGGCAGTCGGCATTTCCTGGTGGCCTATCCGTTCGAGGGCAATCTGGCCCACACCACCCTGTGCATGCTGCTGACCCGGCGGTTGGACCGGATGGGCGTCGGGCCGCTGGGGTTCGTCGTGACCGACTATTCACTGGCGATCTGGTCGATCAAGCCGATGGACACGATCGATCTGGACGCCCTGTTCCAGCCGGACATGCTGGGTGACGATCTGGAAGCCTGGCTGGAGGAAAGCTTCATGATGAAGCGGTCCTTCCGCAATTGCGCCCTGATCTCGGGCTTGATCGAACGCCGCCAGCCCGGCGCCGAAAAGACCGGCCGGCAGGTGACCTTCTCCACCGACCTGATCTACGACGTGCTGCGCCGCCACCAACCTGACCATCTGCTGCTGAAGACCGCCCGCGCCGACGCCGCCTCGGGCCTGCTGGACGTGGCGCGCCTGGGCCAGATGCTGGCGCGCATTGAGGGGCGCATCCGCCACCAACCCCTAAGCCGCGCCTCGCCCTTCTGCGTGCCCGTGCTGGTTCAGATCGGACGCGAGCGGGTCAGCGGAGACGCCGCCGAAATGATTCTGGATGAGAGCGCCGACCTGCTGATCGCCGAAGTCATGGACGACGCCGAGCCGCCCAGCCAGTCGGGGGCCGCCGCATGAACGCCGCCCTGCGCCAGACCCTGTCCCCCGCCCGCAAGATCTGCGGTTCGCTGAGCGTGCGGATCGCGGGCGAGGCCTGTGTGCTGCGATGTTCCGGGGCGATGTGGGTGCCGGCCCACGGCGCCCTGATCGTCGCGGACCTGCATTTGGAAAAAGGCTCAGCCTTCGCCGTGCGCGGCCAACTGCTGCCGCCCTATGACAGCCGCGCCACGCTGGACAGGCTGGAAGCCGAGATCGTCGAACTGAACCCGACCTTGGTCGTGCTGCTGGGCGACAGCTTCCATGATGCGAAGGCCATTCCCCGCATGGCGGCCGACGACCGGGAGCGGCTGGACCGGCTGGCGGCGGGGCGCGACTGGCTGTGGCTGGAAGGCAATCACGACCGCGAGGCCCTGAACCGCAGCATGGTGCGCGATGCGGAGGCGACCGTCCGCCTGCCCGGCCGGATCGTCGGCGACATGATGCTCGGCGCGTTGCGTCTGACCCACGAACCGGAACCGCTGACGGCCGACGACGACCGGCGTGGCGAGGTCGCGGGCCACCTGCATCCCGCCGCCAAGATCGCCGCCTATGGACGCGGCGTGCGCCGTCCGTGCTTCGTCACCGACGGATCGCGCATCGTCCTGCCGGCCTTCGGCGCCTTCACCGGCGGGCTGAACGTGCGCGATCCCGCCATCGCCGACCTGTTCGCCACCCCTCCTATGGCCGCCGCCCTGGGACGCGACCGTGTCCACGCCCTAGATTGGGCGATTCTGCGATAGTCTGTTTGTAAAGCGTTCAGCACGTCGCTTCACCGCATCTTGGCGGACGGCGATGCAGGATGACGGCGGATCAAGGTCACGGACACCCGCCTCATGTTCACGCCCCGCCGCATCGTCATGGCCGCTCGCCTCGGCTTCGCCCTTGCGGCGCTGGGCATGGCCGTCCTGATGTTGGGACCGTTCCAGGGTCTGGAACAGGTCTTCGGCCTAAACGACAAGGCCGCCCACGTCATCGCCTTCTATGGCGTGGCCAGCGGCCTGTTCCTGATCGCGCCGAACCAGCGCCGCGACGACCTGGCCCTCTATGTCATCGCCGCCGCCTTCGGGGCTGAACTGCTTCAGGCCCTGACCGGCCGCAGCGTCTCGGTCATCGACTTCCTGGCGGGCGCGGCCGGCGTCGCCGCCGCCTGGGCGCCCGGCCGCATCGAACAGTTGCGCCAGGCCTTCCGCCGCCATCCGGACATGACCCTGGCCGAGATCGACCGCCTGGATCGTCGCCTGCGCCGTCGCCGCGTCGAAACCAGCCGTCCGGGCGTCGCCGTCCTGCGCCCCTAGGGCTCCAGCTCGATGTCCCAATAGAGGTAGTCCAGCCAGCTCTGGTGCAGATAGTGCGGCGGGAAGCGTCGGCCGGCGTCCTGAAGCTGCCAGGCGTTGGGGCGATAGGGTTCGCGGCGGATCGGCATCATGGCCTGGCGCGGCGTTCGTCCGCCCTTGGCCAGATTGCAGGGGCTGCAGGCCGCGACGATATTGTCCCAGGTCGTGCGTCCGCCCTGTGAGCGCGGGATGACGTGGTCGAAGGTCAACTCAGCCGACTGACCGCAGTACTGACAGGCGAAACCGTCGCGCAGAAAGACGTTGAAGCGGGTGAAGGCGGGGCTGCGGTCCTGATCCACATAGCTGCGCAGCGCGATCACGCTGGGAAGCTGCATCTCCATCGACGGCGAGCGGACGACCTTGTCATACAGGGACACCACGTCCACGCGGTCCTGATAGACCGCCTTGACCGCCTCCTCCCACGGCCACAGCGACAGCGGATAATAGGACAGCGGCCGGAAGTCGGCGTTCAGCACCAACGCGGGAAAACCGGAGGGCGGTCGATGGAGAACCTGCATCAGGCCCTCCCGCTCAGACGGGGGGATTTTGAGGCGACAGAGGTGAGGACACGTCTCCTTCCCTAGTCTTGGCCTTGGTCTTGTCGATTTAACCTAACCCTGATTCCCGCTCATCGCCATGACCAGTGTGCAGCGTTTTCGTGACGTTCTGCCTCAGACCCCGCGCGCGTGGGTCGGAAACCCCGGCAGGGTCCAGCCCCAGCGCAGGGCGGCCGCGCGCAGCAGGAAGCCGGACAGCGCCGCGACGATGGCGGCGGGCCAGACGCCGACGCCCGGCGCCCTCAGCACCATATAGACCGTCGCCGCCAGGATCGCTGCTGTGACGTTGATCTCTCGCCGCAGCAGGATCGACGGCTGACCCGCCAGGGTGTCGCGCACGACCCCGCCGAAACAGGCCGTCAGCGTGCCCATGACGATGCAGATCAGGGCCGGCGCCCCGGCCGCCTCGGCCTTGGCCGCGCCCATCACGCCATAGGCCGCAAGCCCGACCGCATCCAGCCACAGCAGGGCGCGAAACCGCCAGTCGCGCTGCCCCACCAGCCACAGGGCCGTCGAGGCGAACAGGCAGACCGCCAGATAGCGCCAGTCCTGCACCCAGAAGACCGGCAGGCCCAGTAACAGGTCACGCAGCGTCCCGCCGCCCACGCCGGTGATGGCGCCGAAGAAGGCGAAGGTGACCACGTCGTGCTTCTCGCGCGCTGCGGCCAGGGCGCCGGTGGCGGCGAAGACCGCCACGCCGGCGAAATCCAGCGCGGTCAGCACGGTCTGCGGATTGCGCAGCGGTTCGGTCAGAGCCGGATCGAGCGGGGTCATGCCGAGGCATCCAGTGCGATCTCGCCGCGCTTCACGCCCGTGTACCAGGCCCACAGCAGGTGCGTGGCGACCGCACGATAAGGCCGCCAGACCTCGGCGCGGGCATAGGCGCCCTTCTGATCGGGTCGCACCTCTGCGCCGTCCGCCCAGCGGATCGCCTCCTGCAAGGCCACGTCGCCGCCGGGGAAGACATCCAGCCGCCCCTCGCACATCATCAGATAGGCCTCGGCCGTCCACAGCCCCACGCCTTTCAGCGCCGTCAGGGACGCGATCGCCGCCTCGTCATCCAGGTTGGCCAGATGCTCCAGATCGATCTCGCCCGCGATCTGCGCCCGCGCGATCCCCTGACCATAGGTCGCCTTCTGCCGCGACAGACCCATGCCGCGCAGCTGATCCAGATCGTGCGCCAGCAACAGCTCGGGCGTGATCCCGCCCATGCCTTCGCGCAGCCGCGCCCAGACCGAAGCGGCCGAGGCCACCGACACCTGCTGCTCCACGATCATGCGGAACAAGCCTTCGAACCCGCCCACTCTCAGCCGCCATTCCAGCGGCGGCGTCTGGGCGTCCACGCGAACGAGCGCCGGATCGGCGGCGACCAGCGCCCGGCGCGCGGCGGCGATGTCATCAGGCGTGGGTGCGAACGGCATGCGCCATGCTTACGGCCCGTCGCGCTTGTCGGAAAGAGCGGGGGCGCCGTTGAGGGCCGCAAACCGCTAAAGAGCGTCTTGATGTTCGCCACCCGCTTCGCCCCCTCGCCGACCGGCTGCCTGCACAAGGGCCACGCTTTCTCGGCCCTGACCGCCTGGACGGCGGCGAAGACGGCGGGCGGGCGGTTCGTGCTGCGCATTGAGGATATCGATCCGACGCGATGCCGACTGGAACATGAGGCGGGCATTCTGGAAGATTTGGCCTGGTTGGGTCTGGACTGGGACACGCCGGTCCGGCGCCAGTCGGATCATCTGGACGACTACGCCGCCGTGATCGAGGGCCTGCGGGCGCGCGGCTTGCTCTATCGGTGTTTCCGCACGCGCAAGGAGCTCCTGAGCGCCATCGGCGAGGCGCCGCACGGGGCGATGGAGGCGGCGAAGCCCGGTCCGCATACGGCGGACGAGGAGACGCATCTGCTGGCCTCTGGTGCGGCCTTCGCCTGGCGGCTGTCGCTGGACCGGGCGCGGGAGGCCTTGGGCGAGGCGGCCTGGAACGGCCTGAGTTTCGTCGAGGAGGGCCAGGGTCCGAACGGCGAAACCGGCGTCATCGCCGTCGATCCCGAGGCGGCGGGTGATGTCGTCCTGGCGCGCAAGGATACCGGCGTCGCCTATCATCTGGCCGTGACCCATGACGACGCCCTGCAGGGGATCACCAATGTGATCCGGGGTCAGGATCTTTTCGAGGCGACCCATGTGCAGCGGCTGATCCAGACCCTGATGGGCTGGCCGGCGCCGACCTATCGTCATCACGTCTTGCTGGCGGGGCCGGACGGGCGGCGCTACGCCAAGCGCGATCGCTCGATCACCCTGGCCGAGTTGAGGGCCGGCGGATTGACGGCCGAGGCCCTGCGCGCCGATTTAGGCTTCAACTCCGCCGGCTGAAGATGCGCGAGGCGCCGTAGCCGGTCAGGGCGGCCAGCACGACGCACAACACGCCGTACAGCCACGGCCGACGGTGTGCGAACTCATAGATGTCGCGCTCCAACCCGACCTTCTCGACCGTCAGGGTCAGGTTCGACACCGACTGCGGCTCGCCGTCCTGAAATAGCCAGACCTCGGCGTAGTATTTGCCGGTGGGCGCCACGGTCGGCAGTTTGACCTCGGCGCGAAACAGGCCCCGGTCGACGAACTCGACGCCCTCGGAATCGGTATCGTAGAGTGCGGCGGCCTCCTTCAGCCGGATCACGGCGCGGCGCCAGTCCAGATAGTCGTCGCCGAGACGGCTGACGACCACGTCGCGCACGCCGTAGCGGGTGACGGCGCGGCTTTCCTCAGGCGCGTCGATGCGCAGGTGATCGACGCCGACGCCGAGGCGGCGCAGCTGGCCGAAGTCCGCGATATCGCTGAGCGGGCGGGTCGAGGCGGTCATGTAGAAGCCGGGCGCACCCTCGAACAGCACGGGCCGGCTGTTCAGCCAGACACCGGACGTGCGCGTCTTCTTGACCAGGCGGATCGGCGCGTCCGGTCCCCGCACCACGACCACTACGTCGGCTGGTTCAGTCGTCGGATTGAATACGGCGCCGTAGAGGACGATGGACGCGCCGCGGAAACTGCTGTCGACCCGGACTTGGGCGTCGGTCAGGGCGGCGGCGACGCGCAGGTCGCCGGTCGTCGCTTCGGACCGATCGAGCGGCGGGGCGGCAACGGCGGGCGGAGGGGGAGGAAGCGCCTGCATCAGTCGGCGATCCCCGGCGCGATCATGAAGATGTCGTTGGGCCGCACGAACAGATCCAGTCCCATCTGGATCCCGACCAGCAGCACGATCAGGCCCAGCGCCGCCCGCAGTTCCTCGGCGCGGAACCGCCCGGCGAAGCGCGCGCCGATCTGCGCCCCGACCACCCCGCCGAGCAGCAGGATGGTGGACAGGACGATGTCGACCGTCTGGTTGCGCCCGGCCTGAAGAATGGTGGTGATGGCGGTGGTGATGATGATCTGGAACAGGCTGGTGCCCACCACCGCGCCTGCGCGCATACGCAGGATATAGAGCATGGCCGGCACCAGGATGAAGCCGCCGCCCACCCCCATGATGGCTGACAGGACGCCCGCAAAGACGCCCAGGCCGAACGGCGGCAGGGCGCTGATATAGAGACCCGACTTGGGAAACTTCATCTTCAGCGGCAGACCGTACAGCCACATCGGCCGCCGACGCTGCTTGTGCGGCGCGGGCAGTCCCCGGCGGCGACGCAAAATCTCGGTCAGGCTCTCGTTCAGCATCAGAATGCCGATGGCGCCCAGGAAGACGAGATAGGACAGGGCCACGACCAGGTCGGCCTGGCCCAGCAGGCGCAGGTAACGAAACAGCTCGACCCCCGCCAGGGCGCCGGCCGCGCCGCCGGCCGCCATCACCGACCCCATCTTGAAATCGACCGAACCCGCCCCGGCATAGCGGATGACGCCCGACGTCGAGGAGGCCACCACGTGGCTGGCTTGGCTGGCGACGGCGACGGTCGGGGGGATGCCCAGGAACACCAGGATCGGCGCCATCAGGAAACCGCCGCCGATGCCGAACAGGCCGGACACGAATCCGACCACCGCCCCCAGGATCACCAGGGTCGGCCAGTTCACCGAAACCTCGGCGATCGGCAGATAGATGTCCAAAGGACGCGCCTTCGTCTGGAGCGGACACAAAAATCGCCGTCAGGCGGGCGAGGTCGGGGACGACCGGGCGACCGATAGCCGCCCAGCGCCTGGGAATCTAGCCTGTCGCTTGAGTCTGGGCCTGCGACTGGGCCACGAAGGCGTCGGCGGCGGTGCGGGCCGCGCGCTGGGCCGTGGCGCTGGCCGTCGGGCGCAGGCGCGTCACGGCGGCCTGGGCCTCCGCATCGCCGCCACGCGCGGCGATCATATACCACTTCAGCGCTTCGGTCGGATTCTTGGCCACGCCGTCGGCGCCGGTCTCGTAGATGCGCGCGACATTGTACTGGCTGTCCGGCAGGCCGCGTTCGGCCGCGTTCAGCAGCCAGGTCAGGGCCTCGGCCTGATTTGTCGCGCCGCCGTCGCCTTCATAGAGCTGCATCCCATACAGATGCATCCCGCGCGGATCGCCGCCCTCGGCCGCGCGACGGCCCCACTGACGGCTTTGGACCGGATCGGCGGGCACGCCGTTGGCGCCGTCCAGATACAGCTGACCCAGATAGGTTTGGGCGGGGGCGTAACCCAGGTTGGCCGCGCGCTTCATGCCGTCCAGGCCAGAGTTGTCGCCGGCCTCCAACTTGCCGATCGCCGCCTCGTAATCCGCCGCGCCAGGGCCGCCGATGTCGAAGGTCGCCTTCGGGCCGGTCGGCGTCACAGCCGACGCGGCCAGAGGCACGGCGCCGTTTGTCGTCGAGCCGCCGAAGCTGGGCATCTCGAAGTCCGGGGCGCCGCCGTCGGTCAGGGACAGATAGCCATAGACGCCCCCGGTCAGGGCGACCGCCGTGACCGAAGCCAGAAAAGTCTTCTTGACCGTCGATCCGTCCTTGGACGCCTGCCGGTCCAACCGTTCCTGCAGCTTGGACTTGCCGCCGCGCTTCAGGCCGAAGCCCGACCGGGGCGCAGGTTCCGGCTCGGCCGGCGCGGTGATCGCGGCGCGTGCGGCGTCGATGGTGCTGCGGGTCGAGGCGGCGCGGCCTGCGGCGGCGGCGGCTTCCATGCTGGAGCGCAGCCGGCGCGGATCCACGAACTCGGTCTCACCGCCGAAATCGTCGTCGTCCGCGTCCAGGACGTCGGCGCTGCGCTTTTCGGCCGGTGCGGTCGAGAAGCCCGGCGACGTCGCCTCCAGCGCGTCCTCGACGTCGGCGCCGCCGAAACCGCTGAAGGGCTGGATGATGGGTTCGACGCCGTCGGGATCGACCTGGCGCATCGGCATGTCGTCGGCCAGCGCCTCGACGGGCTCGGCCTCGGTCTGGACGACGGGCGCCGACGGGAAGGGCGCAGCGGTCGCGACTTCGGGCGTCACCGGATCGCTGGACCAGGCGTCCTGGTCGGTGAAGGTCTCATCGGGGAAGGCGGCGGCGCGCCAGTCGCCTTCGATGGATGCGGACTGGATCGGCGCCTGTATGGTCGCCGAGGCGGCGCGTTCCAGCACCTGTCGCGCCGGGGTCCACGCCGGCTCATTGTCCAGCGGCTTGTCACGGATCGGCGTCGGCGCGCGGGCGTCGATGCTTTCGCGGGCCTCGGCCAGCAGACGGGCGGTGCGCTCCTCGCTCAGACGCATCCGCTCGGCCAGTTCGCCGGACGCGCGGTCGTAGCGCTGCTCGATCTTGTCCGAGCTTTCCGACAGGCGTCGGCCGATGTCTTCCAGCGCCTGCTGCGAGCGGCGCTCGGACTGGGCGATGCGATCGCTGAGTTGGTCCGAGATGCGGGTGATCTCACCGCCCAGCTTCTCCAGCGCGATGGCGTGGCGATCGTCGCTGGCGGTCAGGCGTTGGTCGACGCGGTCGACGTGGCGGGCGAACTCCTGGTCCAGACGCGCGGCGCGGCGGGTGACCTCGGTTTCGATGGTCTGGCTGACGACGTCGGCGGCGGCGCGGGCGACGGCGTCAGTGCGACCGTCGTTGTCCGTCTCGACCTTCTTGACGCGCGCATTCAGGTTGCGGGCGATGCGCAGGACCTCGCGGCCCATGGCCTCAAGGCCGATGGCGCCCTTCTCTTCGGACGCCTTCAACTGATCGCCGACGGCCTGGACGGCGCGTTCAATACGGTCGATGCGCGCGCCGGTTTCGGCGGCGTCCAGACGCTGCATCATCTCGGCGCGATTGTTGTCGATCTGACGCGACAGGCTTTCGGCCAGCTTCTCGAAACGGGCCAGGTCGCGCGCGCCTTCCGGCTCGACGCGGCTTTCGGCCGTCCGCATCCGCTGGTCCAGCGCAGCGAACGAGCGTTCCAGCGTCTTCAGGGCTTCGGTCGTGCGGTTCTGGGCCTCGTCCAGACGCGCGCTGACCTGAGCCAGCATTTCCGTGCCGACGCCGGGGCCGGCGGCCTTCTCGACCGCCTCCATCCGCTCGCGCAGATCGCTGACGCCCAGACGCTGGCGTTCCTCGATGTCGTACAGGCGCCCGGTCAGGGCGCCCAGGGAGGTCTCGATCTTGCCGAAGGCTTCCTGGGTCGACGGGCCGGTGTCGCGTTCGAAGGCGCGCAGGCGGCGATGCCCTTCGCGCAGCTCCTCGGCGATGTCGTCGATGCGGCGGGCGGCGCCCTGGGCCTCGGCCTCCTGGCCGTCGAGCCGGCGCATCAGGCCCGCGACGGCCTGGTCCACGCCCTGAATGGCGACGGTCGAGCGACGTTCGGCGGCTTCCAGCCGCGCGGCGATCACATCGATGGAGGCGCTGATCCGCTGCTGGCTGTCTTCGACCTCATAGGCGTCGTCCAGACGGCGGCTGCGGTTGCGGCGTTCGTATTCGGCGGCCTGGGAGCGACGCGGCAGGGTGGCGTAGCCCTCCTCCTCGTCTTCCATGATCATGGAGTTGAGCCATTCGCCCAGCGTCATGCCGGACCGGCGCGCCAGATCCTTGGCGACCTCGCGTGCTTTGGGATCGATTCCCTTAACGCTCCACGGCGCTGCAGCGCTCACTGATTCGTCTCCCAGCCCATGTGACGAAGGCTATACCGTCAATATCGAGGGTGTAAACTGATGGTTAACCGCAACATCTAGCAGCGGTATCCCAATCCTGTGGACATCGCGCCAGACAGCCGGATTTGTGAATCATCTCGGTTAACGCGACATGAAGATTAACCTCCCGGCAAGGGTTCGCTTGCCAAGCGGCGCGGCTTTCGCCACCTGCGGCGCATGAGCCTGACCACCACCCTCGTCCTGCTTGGCGTCGCCCTCGCCGTCATGGTCTTTTGCGGATGGCGCGGCGCCCGGCCGCCGGATCCGTTCAAGGGACCGCGCCTGATGCCGTGGCGGTTCCTGATGGTCGGCGCGGCGGCGATCGCCATGCTGCTGCTGATCCACCTGGCGACGCTGTTCGGCGCCGAGCGTGCGCCCTGGATACCCGGCGCCTAGAGGCGGGAACCCGATCACGGCCGGTCGGTTGAACCTTGCGAACCACTCAAGGAGAGACCGCGTGTCCGACAAACTGACCCCCGCCGAGGCCGAGAAGGAATTCTGGAAGAGCCTGAAGGAGTCCAACACCGGCATGCTGGGCATCGATCGCCCCGGCTATCACCACCAACCCATGACCGGTTTCGGCGAGGACGAGACGGGGACCATCTGGTTCTTCACCCGCGACGACACCGATTTCGCCCGTGACGTCGCCGGCGGTGGCCAGAACGGCATGTTCTGCTACCAGGCCAAGGACGGCAAGGTTCAGGCCTGCATCCACGGCCGCCTGGCCATCGATCAGGACCGCAGCCGCATCGAGAAATACTGGAACCCCGTCGTCGCCGCCTGGTATCCGGACGGCAAGGACGACGCCCACCTGACCCTGGTCCGTTTCGACGCCGACGACGGCCGCGTGTGGGTGTCCGACAAGGGCGCGCTGGGCTTCGGATACGAAGTCCTCAAGGCCAACCTGACCAAAAGCGTCCCAAATGTCGGCGGCGTGTCGGACGTGAAGCTGTAAGAAGACTGACGCAAGTAAGCAGTCCCAGCCCACCACAATTCCGCCCTTAAGGTTGCGTCTTTCGCAACTCGATAGCCTCAGGGGGATGTGAGAATGCTGGGACTGCTGAGCGCGGCCATCATGACCTGTTCGCCGCCGGATGGGACGACCGCGCTCTTGGAAAGGCCCGAACGGGTCATCATGATCGGCGAGTTGCACGGGACGGAAGAGGCGCCGCGCGCCGTCGGCGAAATCGCCTGCGCTGCCGCGGAGCAAGGGCCCGTGGTTGTCGCACTGGAACTTGAAGACACGCTCCAACCCACCCTTGATGTGTTCATTTCACAGACGGACGAGGCGAGTGCATTGGCCACGTTGAGTGGCAGCTCTCTTCTGAACCGCGCTCGTCAGGATGGACGCACCAGCAAGGCTCTTCTGGCTTTGTTGCAAAAGGTGCGGATGCTCAAGGCGTCGGGACGCGATATCTCGGTCCACCTTTTCCAGCCCAGCATGACCCGAGCGCATGAACTGGATCAGGCGTGGTACGAGCTCAACATGGGTCAGCTTCTCAGCGAGGCGCGCCAGAACAGACCCGATGCGCGCGTGATCGGACTGGCCGGCAATATCCACGCGCGCAAGACCCCTCTCGCCAGATATCCGGACATGGGCATTCCCGCGACCGGCCATTTGCCTGCGAGAGAAACGTTGAGCCTCCGGATCGCACAGCAAGGCGGCTTTGCTTGGAATTGCGGGCGGGATGCCTGCGGCGTGAATCCTTCGTTCGCCAGCGATGACAACCAGATGAAAGGCGTCGTTCTGACCCCAGTAGAGGACGGCGCCTACGACGGTCTGCTGGCGTTGGGACCGTCGACAGCCTCGCCGCCGATCAGCGGCGAGGACTGAGCGTAGATCATCCCCCGAAGCACCAGGCCAGAACCGCCTTCTGGGCGTGGATGCGGTTTTCGGCCTCGTCCCAGACCAGAGAGCGCGGCCCGTCGATGACGGCGTCGGTGACTTCCTCGCCACGGTGGGCGGGAAGGCAATGCAGGAAGACCGCTTCGGGATCGGCGAGATTCATAAGGGCTTCGTCGACGCCGTAGTGTTCGAACGCCGCCAGCCGCGCCTCATAGTCCTGGTCCCCCATGGAGACCCAGGTGTCGGTGACGACGACGTCGGCGCCCTTGACCGCCTCGCGCGGATCGCTGGTCAGGGTGACGGCGTCGCCGCCCTTGGCCAGGTCGCGCAGGTCCGGGTGGTATTCCGCCGGACAGGCGACGTTCAGATGGAAGCCGAACTTGGGCGCCGCGTGCATGAAGCTGTGGCAGACGTTGTTGCCGTCGCCGATCCAGGCGATCGTCTTGCCGGCGATCGGCCCGCGATGCTCCTCGATCGTCTGCAGATCGGCCAGGATCTGACACGGATGCGACCGGTCGGTCAGGCCGTTGACCACCGGCACGGTGGAGACGCGGGCGAACCGCTCGACATCCTCGTGGTCGTTGGCGCGGATCATCACGGCGTCGACCATACGCGACAGGACCCGGGCGGTGTCCTCCACCGGCTCGCCGCGCCCCAGCTGCATGTCCGAGGCCGTGGCGATGATGGACGAGCCGCCCAACTGGCGGATCGCCGCGTCGAAGCTGAACCGCGTGCGGGTCGAGTTCTTCTCGAAGATCATCGCCAGAACGCGGTCCTTGCCCGGCGCATCGGCGTCGGCGCGCCCCTGGGGCCAGCCCTTGCGGGCGGCCTTGCGGGCATGGGCGTCGTCCAGGATGGCGCGCAGATCCGCCGCGTCCAGCCGGTGGATGTCGAGAAAGTGCCGGACCATATGTCTAGCTCCGCTCATCCCCGCGAAGGCGGGGACCTAGTGCTGTGGGCGACAGCCGCCCGTCGGGTGTTTCATCCGTTGATCCCGCGTTCTCGAAAGAACTGGGTCCTCGCTTTCGCGGGGATGAGCGGATGTCGGGCTCAGGCCGCCAGTTTTTCGCGGGCGACCTCGCAGGCCGCTTCGAAACGGGCCACGGCTTCGCGGGCCTCGTCCAGCGTCAGGTTCAGCGGCGGCAGCAGGCGCACGCAATTATCGCCGCCGCCAGCGATCAGCAGTTGCTGCGTGTCGCGCGCCAAGGCCATGAACTCGCGATTGTTCGGCACCATCTTGATGCCGATCAGCAGACCCTTGCCGCGCACGTCCGCGATTACATCGGGGAAGCGTTCCTGAAGGCCGGCGAACTGCTGCTTCAGATAGCCGGCGACCTCGTTGACGTTGTTCAGCGTCTCGGGGCTGTTGATCAGGCTCAGCGCCTTTTGACCGACGGCCATGGCCAGGGGGTTGCCGCCGAAGGTCGAGCCGTGCACGCCGACTGTCATGCCCTTGGCCGCCTTGGCCGAGGCCAGGCAGGCGCCGATGGGGAAGCCCCCGCCCAGAGCCTTGGCCACCGCCATGATGTCCGGCGCCATGCCCGCCCATTCATGGGCCCACAGCTTTCCGGTCCGGCCCATGCCGCACTGGACCTCGTCGAAGATGATCAGGACGCCGTGTTCGTCGCACAGTTCGCGCAGACCCCGCAGGCACTGTTCGGGCATGGCGCGGCAGCCGCCCTCGCCCTGCACGGGCTCGACGATGATGGCGGCGGTCGTGGGCTTGGCGATGGCGGCCTTGATCGCCTCGTGGTCGCCCCACTTCAGCTGGTGGAAGCCCTGCATCGGCGGGCCGAAGCCCTCGGTATAGCTGGGGTTGGCGGCGGCGTTGATCGCGCCATAGGTTCGACCGTGGAACGAGCCGTCGAAGCCGTAGATGTCGAGCCGCTCAGGCGCGCCGTTGGCCGAGTGGTATTTGCGCGCCGTCTTCAGCGCGCATTCGACGGCTTCGGTGCCCGAGTTGGTGAAGAACACCACGTCGGCGAAGCTGGATTCGCACAGGGCGTCGGCCAGCGCTTCCTGACCCGGAATGCGGAAGATGTTGGAGACGTGCCACAGCTTCTCGGCCTGATCCTTGACCGCCTGGACCAGTTCGGGGTGGGCGTGGCCCAAGCCGTTGGTCGAGATGCCGGCGACGCAGTCGAGATATTCGGTCCCGTCGGTCGCCCACAGACGCGCGCCTCGGCCGCGTTCCACTTCCAGCGGCGCGCGATTGTAGACACCCATCAAATGCTCAGTGGACACGGGACCAAGACCTCCAAAAGCGAGACGGCCCCGCCGCGTGTGCGACGGAGCCGGATCAATACGGTCAGGCGTTGTCGGATTAGTGACGGTGTTAGTCAACACCGAGCACCAAGCCGCTTAAGGGTTGCCGGCGTCCGGCGCGGGCGTGCTGGCCGCAGGGGCGTCCGGCGCCGTTTCGGCGGCGACCGCTTCGTCCTTGGCCTGGATTTCGACCAGCTTCTTGTCCAGGGCCAGGCCCAGGTCGGCGATGAACAGGCCAAAGCGGGCGACGTCGACGCCCTTCAGATAGGACAGCTTGTCGTCAGTCGTATGGATGCGCTGGAAGACGGGCGGGACGAAGCCCTCCTTCAGGCCGTTGTCCTTGCCGCCGTTGAAGGCCAGCCACATCTGGTGGGCGCCGACCGCATCCTGGGTGCCCATCGACACCACCGGCACGCCTGCGGCCGAGAAGGCGCGGTCGTCGCTGGGCGGATAGGTCGGATAGGGCATGCAGTCGAAGCCGCGTTCGGCGCACAGGCTGCGCAGCGTCTCCAGCACGAAGGCCGATTGCGGCCCGTTGTTCTCGCCATACATGACCGTCTGGCCATAGGCGGCGACATCGGCGTTGATGACGGCGGCGATCCGGTCCTTGCCGTGTTTCGCCAGGAAGGCCTTGGCGCCCAGAAGGCCCAGCTCTTCCTGGTCGGTGAAGACGAAGACGAAGCGGTGAGCGACCGGCTGGCCTTCCAGCGCCATGTCCAGCGTCTTGGCCGCCTCCATCATCGCCATGACCGAGCCGACGTTGTCGACGATGCCCTGGGACAGCGTCCCGTCGCGCAGTTTCACCGCGTCATAATGGGCGGTCAGGACGATGTCCTTGTCGCCCTCGCCCACCGTGACGACGACATTGGAGCCTTCCATCGGGCCGGTGGCCTGGTTGCCGCCTTCAAAGGTCTGGATTTCGGGCGTGAAGCCCAACGTCCTCAGGAAACCGACCAGAACCTGGGTCCGTTCGGCGTTGGTGGGCTTGATGAACTGGGCGGCGCCGGCGGCGATGTCGGGGCGATCGCCGGCCTGGGGCGTCGCTTCCTGAGCGAAGGCGGGACCAAAAGCGGATGTGGCGGCGAACAGGGCCGTGGCGGCGACGAGCGAACGAAACAGCATGAAGCGGACCTCTCGGGGGAGCGATCCGCAACAGGTAGCGATCTAGCTCTTAAGACGCCAGCCCGAGCGGAACACCAGCCAGCAGACCACGCCCATGACCGCCATCAGCACGGCCGACCCTATGACGCCGACCGTCAGATTGCTTTCGGCATGGCCGATGAAGCCGTAGCGGAAGCCGTCGATCAGATAGAAGAAGGGGTTGTATCGGCTCAGCGCCCGGAACGGCTCGGGCAGGTTCTCGACCAGATAGAAGGTCCCCGACAGGAAGGTCATCGGCATGACGATGAAGTTCTGGACCGCCGACAGGTGGTCGAACTTCTCGCTCCACAGCCCCGCCAGCACCCCGGTCATGCCCATGATGAAACAGGCGGCCAGGGCGAACCAGACGATGGCGAAGATATTGGCGATGCCCAGCGGCGCGAACGGCAGCACGCAGATCGCCGTCACCAGACCGACCGCCAGGCCGCGCGTCGCGGCGCCCAGCGTAAAGCCCAGCGTCAGCTCCAGCGGGCTGAGCGGCGGGGTCAGGAAGTCGGTCGCCGTGCCCATGATCTTGGCCTGGATCAGGCTGGACGAGGCGTTGGCGAAGGCGTTGTTCAACATGGCCATCATGATCAGGCCGGGCGCGACGAACAGGGCGAACGGCGTGCCGTGCAGCGGCGGCCGCGCGTTCTGAAGCGCCACCACGAACACCAGCATATAGAGCAGCGTCGTGACCACCGGCGCCGCCACCGTCTGTGCGCCCACCTTCCAGAAGCGACGCACCTCGCGCAGATACAGGGTCTGCACCCCGATCCAGTTGATCCCCGGATAGCGACGCGGCTGCGGCAGGCCGGCAGGCCGGGTGGAGATCAGATCGGGCGTATCGGTCATGGCCCGCCAGATGCGCTCGACCGCCGCGCTTCGCAAGGCCGAGGTGATTGATGAATCGTGACTGTCCTGCGCAGTCGTCCTGACTCACCAGTCACGCGTCGCCATTCACCAATCCGCCTTAACCTTAACGATGATTCAATATCTGGTTTCTGTGGACAGGATGATTCGCACATCTTGCGTCTCTTAACGGCTGGTTTACGATTAGTTGTAGGTCAAGACCCCGGAGGGGGAGCCTGGACCTAGATATTGAATCCAAACTCGCTGGAGGGTGGCATGACCGCAGGCTGGACCGACGACCGCGTAGGCGCGCTAAAGAAGCTCTGGCTTGAGGGCCAGTCCGCGAGCCAGATCGCCAAACAACTGGGCGGCGGGGTCACCCGCAACGCCGTGATCGGCAAGGTGCACCGTCTGGGCCTGTCGGGCCGGGCCGCCCCGTCGCAACCGGCGCGCACCGTCGCCGCGACCTTCCGCACCGCGCGTCCGCGCCCGGCGCCGGCCGCTCCGGCGCAGCAACCTTCGGCCCCGCGCCGTCTGGAAGCCGTCCAGCCCAAGCCGGTCGAACCCGCAGCCCCCGTCCCCGCCCCGATCCCGGATTTGCCGGGCATGGCGACCGTGATGACCCTGGGCGCCCACATGTGCAAATGGCCGATCGGCGACCCATCGTCGCGCGAGTTCAGCTTCTGCGGCCGCCGCTCGTCGGAAGGCGTCTATTGCGTCGAACACGCCCGCGTCGCCTACCAGCCGCAAGTCCGTCGCGGCTCCAAGGAAAGCGGTTCCGACCTGGCCCGCAGCCTGCGGCGTTACATCTAAAGAGCGCTACGCTCACGACGCGGTCGCTCGCGACTTGAGCGCGGCGCTTCGCGCGGGTCATGCCCGCGTCACAGATGCTCTCCATTGAGCTCACTTCCCCCTCGCCGGTTCGCGCAAGCGGCCGGCGAGATTTCAGGGGCGGGGCTGCGGTTCATCCGGGTTGACGCAGCCCCATCCGCCCTTCGATCAGTTCAGCACCCGCCGCGCATCCGGCGTATCCAGCGAAAACGCCGGGATCTGCGCCTTGAAACTGCGCCCGTCCGCATCCGTCATATAATAGGCGCCCACCATCGACCCGCTGTCGGTGCCCAGCGGACAGCCCGAGGCGTAAGCGTAGCTGCCGCCCGGTTCGATCACCGGCTGTTCGCCGACCACGCCGGGACCGCGCACCTCCTCGACATGGCCGTGGCCGTCGGTGATGGTCCAGCGTCGCGCCATCAACTGCACCGTCGATCCCGTCAGGTTCACGATCTCGATCTGATAGGCCCAGACCCAGCGCCCTTCGTCGGGATCGGACTGGCCCGCCAGATAGCTGGGCCGGACCCGGATCAGGATGCCGTTCGTCTCGGCGGTATAGGCAGGACCCTCGTGCATGGGCTATATGCTCGCCCCGCCGCGCGCGGGCTGCAAGCGCGACTTGGAGATAAGTCGTGAAAACCGTGTGAGACAGACGCCATGAGCTCCTTCCAAGCGCCCCGTCCCGGCATCCTGCCCGCCCAGTCCATCGAGACGTTGATCGCCGCCGGCGCCGTCACGTCCGACACGCCCTTCGACCACGACCAGGTCCAGCCGGCCAGCCTGGACCTGCGGCTCTCGGATCAGGCCTGGCGGGTCCGCGCCTCCTTCCTGCCCGGCCGGCGCAAGGTCGAGGACCGCATCGCCGACGTGGCCATGCACGCCATCGAGATCACCGAGGCCGGCGTCGTGCTGGAAAAGGGCTGCGTCTATATCGTGCGCCTTCAGGAGCGGCTGAAATTGCCGAAAGGGTTGATCGCCCGCGCCAATCCGAAAAGCTCGACCGGCCGCGTCGATGTCTTCGTGCGTCTGCTGACCGATCAGGGCGCCAGTTTCGATGATGTGGCCGAGGGTTATGACGGCCCTCTCTATATGGAGGTCGCGCCCCAGACCTTCTCCATCCTGGTCCGCCCCGGCACGCGCCTGAACCAGCTACGGCTCAAGGCCGGCGATCCGCCCAAGCTGGAGACCCGCTCGGTCGGCGTCGATCTGCAGGGCGGCGACATCGTCGGCTTCCGCGGGCGTCGCCATGCGGGCGTGGTCGATCTGGACCACATCGACGGCCACGACCCGCGCGACTTCTGGGAGCCGTTGAGCCTCCGCCGTGGCGAACTGCTGCTGGATCCGGGCGAGTTCTATATCCTGGCCTCGTCCGACGACGTCGAAATCCCGGTCGACCAGGCCGCCGAAATGACGCCCATCGATCCGTCGGTCGGCGAGTTCCGCGTCCACTACGCCGGCTTCTTCGACCCCGGCTTCGGCACCGACGAGGCGCATGGCGCGGGCTCGAAAGGCGTGCTGGAAGTCCGCACCCACGACACGCCGTTCCTGCTGGAACACGGCCAGATCGTCGCCCGCCTGGTGTACGAGCCCCTGACCGAACGCCCCAGCCGCCTGTATGGCGAAAGCGGCAGCCACTATCAGAACCAGGGCCTGAAGCTGTCGAAGCACTTCAAGGCCTGGTGAAACGTGATCGGTGACTGGTGAATCGTGATTGGCGCGTGGTCGTCACGATTCACCGCTCACGACTCACGTCAACCGATCCGCCTTCCTCAGCCCCGGGAACATCGTCGCCCAGGCCCCGGTCGCGGCCAGGGCGCCGAACCCGCCGAATACCGCTGCGCCGACCGCGCCCAGCAGCCGGACCATGACGCCGGAATAGGCCTCGCCCAGTTCGTTGGAGGCGCCGATGAACAGCATGGACACCGAGGACACCCGGCCGCGCATGTGATCGGGCGTGGCCAGCTGGATCAGGGTCTGGCGCACATTGACGCTGATCATGTCCGCCGCCCCGCCGATGAAAAGCGCCAGGCCCGACAGCCAGACGATGCGCGACAGGCCGAAGGTGATGGTGCACAGGCCGAACACCGCCACCGCCGCGAACATCCAGCGCCCGCCGTTCTGGCGGATCGGATAGCGGCTCAGATAGATGGCCATGACCATGGCCCCCACGCCGAACGAGGCCCGCAACAGGCCGAACCCTTGCGGTCCGACATGGAGGATGTCGCGCGCGAAGATGGGCGTCAGCAGCGCCACGCCCGCCAGCAGCACTACGACCAGGTCCAGTGAAATGGCGCCCAGCACGATCTTGGTCTTCCACACATAGGCCAGCCCCTCCTTGACCGAATCCACGGGCGACAGCGAATTGGCCTGGGGGGCGGGCTTGCCGCTGGTGCGGATCAGGATGAAGGCCGCGACGGCCAGCAGGAACATGCCTAGCGACACCGCATAGGCCAGGGGCACGTTGATCCCCACGATCGCCCCGCCCAGGGCAGGGCCGGCGATGGCGCCGGTCTGAAACGCGATGGACTGGGCCGCGATGGCGGGCGGCAGGGCCTTGCGCCCCACGACCATCGGCAGGAAGGCCTGGCTGGCCGGCGCCAGAAACGCCCGCGCCGCGCCGAACAGGGCCGCAACCGCCAACAGACCCCACAGCGGCGGGTTTCCGTGCAGGGCCATGGCCAGGAACGATCCCGCGCAGGCCGCCTCGACCAGGATCGAGATCCACACCGTGCGCTTCCTGTCGCGCCGATCCGCCATCGCCCCGGCCGGGAGGGTGAAGGCCAGCAGCGGCAGGAACTGACACAGCCCCACCAGCCCCAGATACAGGCTGGCCTCCTCGATCGGATGATCGCGCCGGGCGATCTCATAGACCTGCCACAACAGGGCCGACGACTGGATCTGGATCGCCAGCACCGCCACCACGCGGCCGAACCACAACAGGCGGAAGTCGCGAATGCCCCACGGGCTGGACGGGCCTTCTGGCCCCCCAGATGATGGAGACGGCGGAACGGGCGGGGCGGCGGGGCCGGCAGCGATGGATTCTGTAGTCAAGGTCTCGGCTTCGGCAGCAGCACACCGTCTTCTCGCAGACGCGGATTATCCCTAAAAGCATAGCCGCATGAGCCGCGCATCAACTCCCGTTATCGATCCTGTCGAAATGACCCGCGACCTGATCCGCATTCCCTCCGTCACACCCGCCGACGAGGGGGCGATGGATGTGCTGGAACGCCATCTGACGGCGCTGGGCTTCACCTGCCGCCGCCTGGCCTTCGAGGGACCGGGCGGACAAGGCGTTCATGCGCGGATCGAGAACCTGTACGCCCGGCGCGGGACCACCTCGCCCAACCTGTGTTTCGCCGGCCATACGGACGTGGTCCCGACCGGCCCGTCGGATCAGTGGTCGTCGCAACCCTTCAACGCCGAGGTCAAGGACGGCGTCCTGTACGGTCGCGGCGCGGTGGACATGAAGGGCGGGATCGCCGCCTGGGTCGCCGCCGTGTCCCAGGTGCTGGCGGACGGCGAACCCGCCGGCTCCCTCTCCTTCCTGATCACCGGCGACGAGGAAGGCCCGGCGCTGCACGGCACGAAACGCGTGGTCGAGGCCCTGGCCGCCGAGGGCGAGGTCATCGACGCCTGCGTGGTCGGCGAACCCTCCTCGTCGCAACAGCTGGGCGACATGATCAAGGTCGGACGGCGCGGCTCGCTGAACACCTGGATCACCGTCCACGGCAAACAGGGCCACGTCGCCTATCCCGAGCGCGCCGCCAACCCGGCCCCGGTGATCGCCAAACTGATGGCCCGCCTGAACGACCGTGTGCTGGATCAGGGCTACGAGAACTTCCCCCCGTCGAACCTCGAAATCACCACCATCGACATCGGCAATCCGGCGACCAACATCATCCCGGCCCAGGCGACGGCGCGGCTGAACATCCGCTTCAACCCCAGCCATACCGGCGACGCCCTGATCGACTGGCTGAACCGCGAGGCCGGGGCCATGCAGGCCGAGACCGGACTTCAGATCACTCTGGAGCACCTTTGCTCGGGCGAGGCCTTCCTGACCGAGCCGGGCGCCTTCGTGGAGGCGGTTCAGGATGCGGTCGAGGCCGTGGCGGGCCGCCGCCCCGAGGCCTCCACCACCGGCGGCACCTCCGACGCCCGCTTCATCCGCGCCCTGTGCCCAGTGCTGGAACTGGGCCTGGTCGGCCAGACCATGCACCAGATCGACGAACGCGTGCCGACGGCGGAGCTGGAGACGCTGACGGCGGTCTACCGCCGAGTGATCGAGACGGTGTTCGAGCGGCTGTAGCGAGATTTATTGGCGGCCAGATTTGCCCCGGTCCGAAGCCAGCCTTCGAATGGTTCGAGAAGGGTGGAAAGCGGGTGGTTCGCTATCCATTCTCGTGCGCCCCAACACCTGCATTTGTTTACGCTCAACCGACGTAATCGATTGAATTCTGGCAACGGCAGCAGGCCGAATCGCCGTTAAGTTTAGCGATGACCAAGTCGTCCAGCCGAAGCAACCCGTCGCTTACCCGAAGGCTGAAGGCCAACGAGATCGAAGTTCGAGAAACAAGGCTAACGAAATCCGACTTCGATGCGATCTTGGAGGATGAACGCTTCCTTTTCTTTATGTGTGGCCAAATTTACAATGAGATTGGCATCCTGACAGCGGTACTGATCCAAGCGCTCCAAACCGACAAGCAAGGACGGCCAAAGGCAATAAGAGAGACTGCAATCGGCACGGCCTACCTGATGGCGCGCCTTCTCTGTAACCGGATATACGAAGGGTGGGATCGCGTCGGTCGCAACAAATCCAAGCTTCTGTTCGAGGCGCTATGGAGTGAACTGCCAGAGCTTGAGCGTGCCGCGATCGGCCCTGAAGTCGAGGCAGCTCGAGCGCGCCTCGAGAGCTACTTCAGCGATGATAAGGCACTTTTGAGAGTGGCCCGTAAAAAGCTGGCTTCACATATTGATCGGGCAAGCTTCGTGGGGGCCTACAATCTTTTGCCACCAGATTTCCCGCTTCACGACTTCCACACCGGCAAGATGGGAACGACTTTCTACGGTGGAGCGGACAGCATTGCGGCAATCGCGCCGTCGTACTTGGTCGGCACCGACGATCTCACGGCAGGTAATCAGCAGATGATGACTGATGTTCTAGCCGTGGGATCAGATCTCCGGACAGTCATAGACGGCTACATGGTGGCATTCATGATCGCGCGCTTTGGCACCGACGTGCTGGCCGGGCGCGGTGAGATTCTCAGAAATCTTCCCTCCGCTACGTCGCTACGCTTCCATTATTTTTTCGCCGTGCCCCCTCGGCTTCTTCGGAGTTAGGAAAGTCGAACCGGCAGAAGCGTTGGAACTAACGAGTGGCAACGATAATACTGCCCTGAGGTGGTTGTTCGCCCGGCCGCAAATGAACTTGCGCGGACAATTTTCTGCGGACGCCTGATGTCCGCGTTGGGTCGGTTTGCGACATCGCCTCACACTGCAATCGCCCGCTCCCTAACTCCGCTCCAGAAACCGCAGCGCCGTCAGCACATGCGCCTTCACCCCCAGCGGTAGGACCTTCTCGTTCGGCGAAAACTCCGGCGAATGGTTGGGGGCCGAGGTCGCGGGATCGACGCCGTCGGGACTGGCGCCCAGATGGTAGAAGACGCCGGGGATGACCTGCTGGAAATAGCTGAAGTCCTCGGCCACCGTGGTCGGAGGCGTGGCGGGGTTGACGTTCCCCGCGCCCGCCGCCTCGGTCAAAACCGGGCCCAGCCAGGCGGACAGGCCGGGGTCGTTGAACACCAGGGCCGCGTTCTGTTTGACGCCGAACTCGGCGGTGGCGCCGTAGGCCTCGGCGACATGGTCGATGGCGGTTTCGGCGCGGGCGACCAGGGCGTCGCGCTGGGCCGTATCGAAGGTGCGCAGCGTGCCTGACAGCGTCGCGCTGTCGGGGATGATGTTGTAGCGGACGCCGGCGTTGATCGTGGCGATGGTGAAGACGGTCGGGGTCGTGGTCGGATCAACCGTGCGGGCGGTCAGGGTGTTGACCGTCTCGACCACCTGCCCCGCCACCGCGATAACATCGACCCCGCGCCAGGGCCAGGCGCCATGCGTCTGCTTGCCCTTCAGGCGGATATCCACGCGATCGGAGGCGGCCATGAACCCCTCGGGCCGATAGAAGACGCTGCCCGGGCGCCCCGGCACGACGTGCAGGCCGAAAATGGCCTCGGGCTTGGGATCGTTCAGCGCCCCTTCGGCGATCATCAGGGCCGCGCCGCCCTTGGGCTCTCCCGGAGGCGCACCCTCCTCGGCCGGCTGGAAGACGAAGACCACCGTGCCGGCGATCCGGTCTTTCATTCCCGCCAGCACCTCGGCCGCGCCCATCAGCATGGCCATATGCATGTCGTGGCCGCAGGCATGGGCCACCGGCACGGTGTTGCCCATATAGGTGCCGGTCGCGCTCGAGGCGAAGTCGAGGCCCGTCGCCTCCTGGACCGGCAGGGCGTCCATGTCGGCGCGCAGGGCCACCGTCCGACCCGGCAGTGCGCCGCGCAGCACGCCGATCACGCCCGTCTTGCCGACCCCGGTGCGAACCTCCAGCCCCAGCGATCGCAGTTGGTTGGCGATCACGCCGGCCGAGCGGGTCTCGGCGAAGCCGAGTTCGGGATGCTGATGGAAATCGCGCCGCCAGGCCACGACCTCTGGCAGGACGCGCTGCACGGCGGCGTCCACGCTGGCCGTATCGACCTGGGCCTGAGCGGCGCCGGCGGCGAGCAACAGCGCCGTTGTGGAGGCGGCGAACAGTCGGCGCATGTGAAGGTCCCGTGAAATTTTCAGCCCGACGACAGGTGACGGCGCCGCGACCGCTTGTGCAAGCGGTGACGAACGGCGATTTCTTTCCGCATGGGTGAGAAGGCCTTCAAGAGCGCAAAGACGGAATGGCGCGACGTCGTTCTGGTCTGTCGCAAATGTTCGAAAAAGCTGGACGGCGGCTTCGGCCCCGGCGGCGATCTGACGCTGAAGAAGGCGTTGCGAAAATATCTGCACTTGAAGAAGGGCAAACAGGGTCGAAAGGGCGAGCTGACGGTCGTCGGCGCCGACTGTTTCGACATCTGCCCCAAGGGCGCTGTCGTCGCCGTCAACACGGCCCAGCCCAAGAAGCTGCTGATCATCCCGGCCGGCGCCGACCTGTTGGAGGTCAAGACGCGGCTGGGGCTGGACGACGGACGGCGGTTGAAGCGGATCGACGGGGCCGACTGAGGCTCGGCGCCTTTCTTCCGTCGGCCAGCCGTGTCACAGCGAAATCATGGATGACACTCGCATTGAAAAACGCGTCGGCGTTCAGGCGACCTCGGACCGCATCTGGGATCTGGTCGCGGACCTGTCCGGCTGGGGCGCCTGGAACCCGATCGACAGGGACGTCTCGGGCGCCATCGCCTACGGCGGCCGCCTGAGCATGACCGAGGCCTGGCCCGACATGGCCGAACGCCAGTCGGCGGCCCAGGTAGTGGAATGGCAGCCGCGCGCGCGTCTGGTCTGGGCCGAACGGCGCGGCTTCCTGTTCCAGAGCCTCCGCTACATCCAGATCGAGGAGCTGGCCCCCGGCAACTGCATCGTCGCGATCGGCATCCGCTTTTCGGGCATTCGCGGCGAGCTGTTCCACGACAAGCATCGCCCGGCGATCAAGGCGGCGTTCGAAAGCGCCGCCCATGGGTTGAAGGCGGCGGCGGAGCGCGCCTAACGCCCGTCCTTCATCATGTCGATGACGTTCAGGATCGCCGGACCCAGGATGACGATGAACAGGACCGGCAGGAAGAACAGGATCATCGGCACGGTCAGTTTGGCCGGCAGGGCCGAGGCCTTCTTCTCTGCGGCGGACATCCGCAGATCGCGATTTTCCTTCGCCATGACGCGCAGAGCGGTGGCCAGCGGCGTGCCATAGGTCTCGGCCTGCGTCATGGCGGTCGCGACCGACTTCACACCCGGATGGTTGGTGCGCTTGCCCAGATTTTCGTAGGCCATGCGACGGTCCGGAAGATACGAGAGCTCTGCGGACAGCAGCGACAGTTCCTCGGCCAGATCGATCGAAGACGGCCCCATTTCCTGGCTCACCTTGGCGATCGCCGCCTCGATCGACATGCCCGCCTCGACGCAGATCAGCAGCAGGTCCAGCGCATCTGGAAAAGCCTGCATGATCGAGGTGCGACGCTTGTCGATGCGGTTCTTCAGATACAGGTTCGGCGCATAGAAGCCGGCCACCGCCGCCGCCATCGTCGCGGTCACCTTGTTCATCGTGGGCCAGTCCACGACCTTGATCACGAACAGATAGAAGGCCGCCACGATCATGAAGATGAAGGGCGAAGTGAAGCGGAAGAAGTAGAAGGTCGTCAGCGGACGCGGTCCGCGATAACCGGCCTGCACCATCTGCCCCGCGACCTTGGGATCTTCCAGCAGCTTGGACAGATTCAGCCGATCTACAATCCGCTTCTTGAACCCGTCGTCGGTGTGACGCAGCGCCCCCTGACCGCCGGCCATGTTCGCGCGTGACCGGCGTTTCAGGTCGTCGCGGCGTTCCGCAACCGCCTTCATTCGCTTGTCTAGCGCAACCCCGCCCGTCATCGACGACAACAGGGTGACGACCGTGGCGAAGACCAGCACACCCACGCCGATGCTAAGCAGGTTCTGCGGGTCGGTGATGAAACGGATAAAGCTTTCCATGATCCCGGCCTCAGAACTTGAACGAGATCATGCGTTTCATCACGAAGATGCCGGTCGCCATCAGCAGCGCCGCCATCAGCAGCATGAAGTTGCCGCGGAAATCGGTGAACAGCGGCATCATGTAAGAGGGGGTGGTGAACATGACCATCGTCATGACCGCCGGCGGCAGGGAGGCGATGATGCCGGCCGAGGCCAAGGCTTCGGACGACAAAGCCTTGATCTTCTCGCCCATCATGCGACGAGCGCGCAGCACGGCCGACAGATTGCCCAGCGCCTCGGCCAGGTTGCCGCCGGTCTTCTGCTGGATGGCGATGACGATGGTGAAGAAACGCAGTTCGGACGTCGGCATCCGGCCGTACATCTTCTCCAGCGCCTGCTCCAGGGTCAGGCCGACGCCCAGGCCCTCGACCAGCGTCTGAAACTCAGGCCCCAGCGGCGCCGGGCTCTCGCGGGCGATGATCTTGAAACATTCGTGGACCGGCAGGCCCGATTTGATGCCGCGCACGATCACATCGACGGCGTTGGGAAACTCCAGCGAGAACTTCTTCATCCGCGACTTACCGAGGAAGCCCACGATCCAGCGCGGCAGTCCCAGACCGAAGATCAGGGCGATGCCGATGACAACCAGGATCGGCAATCCGAAGATCAGCGCGCCCAAGCCGGTCACCAGCCCGACCACAGCCGAGATGATGTAGAAGGTCGTCACGCTCAGGCTCAGGCCTGCCTGTTTCAGGCGCGACGCCAGGGTCGTGCGCGCCTTGCGCTCACGGCGATCGGCGTCCTGCAACTGAACCAGAATCTGTTTGCGGCGCGCCTCGGGCGTGTTGGCGGCGGCGGCCTTGCGGGCAAGCGCAGGATTTTTCTTGCCCTCGCCCATGCTCTGGGCGCGCTTGACGGCCTGGGCCGAGGAATCGTCTCCGCCGACGAAGACCCAGCCCAGTCCGCCGATGGTGATGAAGGCCAGGACGGCGGCGAGGATTGGAAGCATCGTCCTACTCCGCCGCGTCCAGGGCGTCGGCCAGCTCGCGCTCCAGCCCGTAGTATCGGGCGCGGTCCCAGAAGCGGGGACGGGCGATGCCGGTCGAGCGGTGACGGCCGATGATCTTGCCGTTCTCGTCCTCGCCAGTGATGTCGTAGACAAACAGGTCCTGGGTCACGATCACATCGCCTTCCAGGCCCACGACCTCGGTGATGTGGGTGATGCGGCGAGAACCGTCGCGCAGGCGGGCGGCCTGGATGATGACGTCGACCGAGCCGACGATCATCTCGCGAATCGTCTTGGACGGCAGGCCGTAGCCGCCCATGGTGATCATGGACTCCATCCGGCTGATGGCTTCGCGCGGGCTGTTGGCGTGCAGCGTGCCCATCGAGCCGTCGTGGCCCGTGTTCATGGCCTGCAACAGGTCGAACGCCTCGGGTCCGCGCACCTCGCCGACGATGATCCGCTCGGGACGCATCCGCAGACAGTTCTTGACCAGATCCCGCATCGTGATCGTGCCCTGGCCTTCCAGGTTCGGCGGGCGGGTTTCCAGACGCACGACGTGCGGCTGCTGCAGTTGCAGTTCGGCGGCGTCCTCGCAGGTGATGACGCGCTCGGTCGGGTCGATGAAGGCCGTCAGGGTGTTCAGCAGGGTCGTCTTGCCCGAGCCGGTGCCGCCCGAGATGACCAGGTTGCATCGCGACGCGCCAATGACGCCCAGGACGCGCGCGCCCTCGGGACTGATGGAGGCGTACTCCACCAGATTCTTCATCGTCAGCTTGTCTTTCTTGAACTTCCGGATCGTCAGCGTCGGGCCGTCGATGGCCAGCGGCGGAGCGATGACGTTGACGCGCGAACCGTCCGGCAAGCGAGCGTCGCAGATGGGGCTCGACTCGTCCACGCGGCGGCCGACCTGGCTCACGATCCGCTGGCAGATGTTCATCAGCTGGGTGTTGTCGCGGAAACGGACATTGGTCAGCTGGACCTTTCCCGCGACCTCGATGAAGACCCGTCCGGCGCCATTGACCATGATGTCGGCGATGTCGTCGCGGCTCAGCAGCGGCTCCAGCGGACCATAGCCCAGGACGTCGTTGACGATGTCCTGAACCAGATGCTCCTGCTCGGCGACCGACATGGAGACGTTCTTGATCGCCACCAGTTCGGCGACGATGTCGCGGATTTCTTCCGACGCCGCCTTCTGGTCCAGATGCGCCAGCTGGGCCAGGTCGATAGTGTTCATCAACGCGTTGAAGATCGTCGTCTTCGTGGCGTGATAATAGTCGCTCTGTTCGCGGACGATCTCGGCGACCGCCTGGGCCTTTTTCAGCTGCTCGAGACCCGCCGTGGCCTTCGGCCCGGTGCCGGCGACGTTGCCGGTGGGACGCGGGGCCTCAGGCGCCGGCTTGGGCTTGGGACGCGACGCCAGAGCGTCCAGACGATTGGCCGGCGCCGGCTGGGTTGGGGCAGACGCGCGGTCGAAGGCGTCGGCCGCCGGTTCCAGATCCTCGTCGGCATAGGCAAAGGCTGATGCGTTGGTCGTCGCCGCCGTCGGCGCGGCGGCCGCCTGCATGCTGAACACGGACACAGGTTCGCCGCCAGCCGCGGATGCCGGCGCGGGGGCCGGGGCCGGCCGCAGCGGCGCAGGGGCGGCGCCGGGCTGACCTGTGCGTTTGCCAAACATCCGTCAGCGCTTCTTGAACATATTGGCGAACAGGGATTTCGACGCCCCATCCGCCGGCTTGGCCTTCTCCGCCTTGCCAGCCTTCGCCGGCTTGGCCTTGGGTCCGGCCACCATCGGCAGTTCGCGGCGCGACACGATCTGGGCCAGCGTCTGGAAGGCCTCGGCCGACTTGGTCTTGGCGCCGGCGTCCAGGATCATCTGGCCGTTATTGGCCGCGGCTCCAAAGGTCTTGGCGTCGAACGGAATGATCAGGCTGGGATGCACGCCGAGCGCCGCGCCGAAGTCCTTGGCCGAGATCTCGGGGCGACCCGGCACCCCGACCTGGTTCAGCACCAGGCGCGGCGGCGCGTCATTGGGGCGGCCCTGGCGGATCAGGTCGATCATGTTCTTGGCGTTGCGCAGGGACGCCAGGTCCGGCGTGGCCACGACCACCACCTCGTCGGCGCTGATCAGGGTGCGGCGCATCCACGGCGACCACAGATGCGGAAGGTCCAGCACGACGAAGGGCGCTGTGGCGCGGATCTGGTTGGTGACCTCCTCGAACGCCTCGGTGGAGATGTCCCAGTCTGTATCCAGGCTGGCGGGCGCCGCAAACAGGCTGAGCTTGTCGGTGCAGCGGACCATCATCCGGTCCAGCAGCGTCGAATCCAGCCGGTCGGGCTGGCCCAAGGCGTCAGCGACGCCGTTCAGCGGATCCTGATTGAAGTCCAGACCGGCGGTACCGAACGGCAGGTCGTAGTCGACGATGACCGTATTGGCGCCGATCCGCTCGGAAATCGCATAGGCCGTGTTGTGCGCCACGGCCGAGGCCCCCGCCCCGCCCCGCGCGCCGACAAAGGCGATGGTGCGCCCCACGAAAGGCTGGGCCGGATCGTTGAACAGGCCGCCGATGGCCGCGATCAGCTGCAGCGGCTGTACCGGCGCGACCAGATATTCACTGACCCCGCGCCGCATCAGTTCGCGGAACAGGATGATGTCGTTCGTCGCGCCGATCACCACGACCTTTGTGCCGGCGTCGCAGACTTCGGCCAGCTGATCGACTTCCCACAGCAGAGTCTGGGGGTCTTTCAGGCACTCGACGATGATCAGCGGCGGCGTCGGCTCATGCTGATAGGTCTCGACGGCCGCGGAGACGCCGCCGATGCGGATTTGGGTCGTGGCGCGCGACAGGCGCCGATCCTGGGCCGCTCGCTCGGCCGAGGCCAGGGTGTCCTGCCGTTCGGCGAAGACATGGATGGCGATGCGCGGCACTGAGACTTCGCCGATGTTGCTGGCGGGGGCCAGACCGGTAAAGGCCAGCCCCGTGTCCATCAGACTGGCCTGCGCCTGGGCGACCACGTCACCGACCGGATTGAAGCCGGCGGCGTCGGGCGCATAGGCCGGGGCGGCCGGGACCGGCGCCAAGGGCGCAGCATGAAGCGGCGGTTGCGGCTGAGGCGCCCCCCCGGCCGGCGGCGCCGACGCTGCAGGCGTGAATTGAAGCGGGCTGCGCGGCGCGGCGCCGTCGTCAACTGGGGGCGCGAATTCCATATCGACATCGAACGCGTCATCGAAGGTGTCGAACTCGCGAGGGGCGGGGGCTGTGCTCATGGTCAGTTCACCGCACGGGATACCGAGTTATCCCTGATCAGTTCCTCACGCTCGGCCGACGTCGGCTTGCCGGTGCGATAGAGATCGAACACCACGGTGCGGCGCCCGGCATCCGCCGGCGTCATCGCGCGTGGGCGCTGGATGTCGCGAGGATCTTCGATCTGGGCCGCCAGATTGGCTGTCACGGCGCATCCGAAGTTCGACGCCGACTGATTGTCGCCCGTCCGGCTCAGATTGCCCCAGTTCGCGCCGCATCGCGGCACCGCCGCACGGATCGTTTGATAGCCCACGACCACAGGCGCGCGCGGATCCGGCGCGGCGTAGCTGACGAGCGTGATCCGGTCCGGCGATACGCCATAGGCTGCTAGGGCCGATTGAACGTCATAGGCGGTCTTCAGCGCCACTGGATCGTTCCCGGCCGGGGCTTCGATCACCAGCGGCACGGCATCGACGTAGCGATAGCGTCTGACCAACTCTTGCAACGCGCCGTTCTGCGCCGGCGACAGGCCGTTGTCGTGAACCGCGAGCGCGATCCGGTCCAGATCCGGCTCGACCTGAAGCTGGTAGCGTGAGGTCGGCGTCAGCGGCGGCTCGCCGCCCAGGCTGGCGGGCCCGCCGACGCAGGCGCCCAACGCCAGGGCCGTGGTCGTCAGAAGTGTGGCAATCAGGGTGCGAGTCATGGATGTGCTCACTCGATCACATAGCCGACTGAACCCGCCGGGGGCGCATTCGGTAGCCCATAGACCTGGTTCAACTGGCCAAAGAGAATGGTCTGGCTGTCCTCGGCGATCCGCAGGCCATCGGCCGGGGTCTGCATCCGCGACGGCGAGGTCGGGCTGACGATATAGGGCTCGACGATGACGACCAGTTCGGTCTCGCCCATGAGGTAGTCGCGCGAGCGGAACAGCGATCCCAGCACCGGCAGGTTCGTGACGCCCGGAAGAGAGTCCACCGTCTGGCGGCTGTTTTCCTGAAGCAGGCCTGCGATCATCATCGATCCGCCCGAGGGGATTTCGATCGTGTTCTCGCTGCGGCGAACCGTCAGACCCGGCAAGGTGATCGACGAAGGCGTCCCCGCGCCAATCGTCAGCCCGCCTTGCGACGACAGTTCGGACACCTCCACCTTGACCTGCAGGCTGATGCGCCCTCCGGACAGAACCACCGGGCGGAAAGACAGGCCGACCCCATAGGGTTTGTACTGGACGGTGATCTGACCCTGCGAGTCGCGGCTGGCCGGCACAGGGAACTCGCCCCCGGCCAGGAAGCTTGCGGCTTCGCCGTTGACGGAAGTGAGGTTCGGCTCAGCCAGGGTGCGCAGCAGGCCCACACGCTCAAACGCCTTGAGGGTAGCCTCGCCCTTGTTCAGCCCATCCGATCCAGGCCCCGTGCCGGGTTGAGCGGTATCCCAGTTCACAGAATCCTCCGGGCCTCTGACCGTGAACGGGCACAGGGCTCCGGGCTGCCAGCCCGCTCCAACGCATGGACGCTGCATCTGATAGTTTTTCGTCGTGTCTATCGACGTTCCGGCGCTGATGCCGCCTAGCAGGGCGCCGTTGACGCCCCAGGTCGCGGCATTGCCCAATAGCCACTGTGCATCACCCAACTGCCCCAGCACAGCCGAGGTATTGAAGCCCAGTTGCTTGATGACATTGCGCTGCACCTCGACCACACGCACCTTCAAGGTCACCTGATCCGAGCCCGGCACGGTAATCAGGTTCAGAACCTTCTCCGGCGCCGAAACGAAGGCGGCGGCGATGCGGCTGGCTTGAGTCGATTGGGCCGGATTTTCGGCGACGCCGCTCAGGATGATGCTGTCGTTGACGGCCTCGGCCCTGACGCCGCCCCCTGGGATCATACGATCCAGCGTGTCCTGAAGCGCGCTGGTGCCGGCGTCAACCCGAACGCGCAGGCTCAGGATGGTGCGGCCGGCTGCGTCCAAGAAGACGGCGTCGGTCTCACCCGGCGCGATGCCGATGACGGTGATGCGGCGCGGCGAGTGCAGCATGGCCTCGGCCACCTGCGGATTGGAGACGATCACGTCGCGGGCGTCGGCCGGCAGATCCACCGCGAACGAGGTGCCGCGCGGCAGGTTGATCAGTCGCTGCGCCGCACCCGTCGATACGGCGGCGCGGGTCTGGGCGACGCCGGCAGGCGCGGCGGCCAGGGTGGCGAGCAGGGCGCAGGCGGCTGCGGCGGCGGCCTTGCGCATCGTGGGTCGGCGCATCGGTTGGGTCCTCATGGCACGGCCACCACTTCGGGCGCGCCGCCGCGATAGATGCGCACGGCCTGGGGTTGGGAAACGGCTGCGGAAGGGCGGCGCGTGGCGCCGGACGGCCCGGCGGTGTCGGCATAGGATCGCAGCGACAGCGACAGTTCGCCCTCGGACTTGGCCTGGGCCAGCAGCACCGAGTCCTGCGGTCGGACTTCCAGGGTCGCGGTAGCGCCAACCACCGCCTGGGCGTCGTCGCCGACGCGGGTGGCCTGGTCGATGGCAAGGACCTTGATGTTCTGAAGCACGACGCCCGAAGCGAACTTGGACTTGGTCGCGCCCTCGACGGCGCCGTCGCGATTGGTCTCGGCCGTCAGCACCACATCGACCCGGTCGCCCGGCAGGATGAAGCCGCCGGCGGCGGATTCGACCGTCACGGCGATGGCCATGGCCCGCATGCCGGGCTCAAGATAGGCGGCCAGATAGCCGCTGTCG
Organism: Brevundimonas sp. KM4; assembly: GCF_000964075.1. NCBI lineage: Bacteria > Pseudomonadati > Pseudomonadota > Alphaproteobacteria > Caulobacterales > Caulobacteraceae > Brevundimonas > Brevundimonas sp. KM4. The sequence continues at coordinate 93,481 of NZ_JZRG01000010.1, forward strand.
CCGGCGCGCACGATCTTGCGCGACACGATCGGCTCTCCGGCCAGAATGGGTTCGCGGACCACCGAGCCGATATAGTCGGACTTGGCGCCGGTCGTGGCCAACTCCGTCGCCGCCTTGGTCACGCGGTTCACGGCGTCCGTCGCCTTCTCTGCCGCGCTTTCCGCAGCGGGCTTGGCCGGAACCGGGGTGGAGCCATCGGTGATGAAGACGGGATTCACTTCATCGACGGGCCAATCTTTCCATTCGAGGTCAGCCTCAACCAGACGCTTGCCGGGTTCCAGGTCCTTGGCGGCGACCAGAACCTTGGCCATCGGGCGGACTTCGACGGGAGCGGCGGCGGCGGGTGCAGCGGGTTCGTTCGACGATGACCCCATGGCCCGGACCACCAGGGCCAGACCAATGGCCGAGACGGCGGCGATGCAGATGACAACGATGCGGGCGGGCTTCATCCAGGATGTCTCCAGCAGGCGCTGTGTTTCGGATTCATCCCCCGACGCCTACCGTTAACGATCATGGGCCTTGCGGGTTAACGCTTCCTAAGCGCCGCGAACGCCGGTCAACGGGGTGTCAGCGACCCGAGGCGAAGGTCAGCAGCAGCCCGCTCTCGGGCAGGGCCAGCAGGGCGCCGATGGCGATGGCGACGCCGTAAGGAATGTCGCCCTTGGGCTGCATCAGATTGATAACCCAGCCCTGCGACACCGACGGGGCGACCATCGGAAAATACTGACGCGCGGTCATCAGCAGCAGGCAGAAGGCCCCGCCCGCGATGCCGGTGTAGATCAAGAAGGGCGCGACGCCGCTCATCCCCATCCACAGGCAGCTCGCGGCCAACAGCTTGGCGTCGCCTCCGCCGATCCAGCCGGCGGCGAACATGCCCATGCCGACCAGCAAGGCTGCGAACCCGATGCCGACATGGACGGCGACATCGATCGGCGCGGCGCCGATCAGAAAGGCGATGGGGAAGAAGGCTCCGATCAGAGCCAGCGAGATCCAGTTTGGGATCTTCATGGTGATCAGGTCGTGCAGACCGCCGACGATGACCAGGGCCGGAAAGACGCCGAGCAGGGTGAGCAGCAGAATATCCATGACCGGCATCTTGTTCGACAGGACTTAAGGTTGGGTTTCCACCATGCGAAAAGGGCCGGGACTTGCGTCCCGGCCCTCGCAATGTAGCAATCTTCGCTGTTATGCAGCGTTGTTTGCGGCGTCCAGCTTGGTCGAAACCTTCGTAAAGGTGTTCTTCAGGCTTCCGCTCATGGTGCCAAGGACGGTGATCAGGGCGACGGCGATCAGAGCAGCGATCAGGCCGTATTCGATGGCGGTGGCGCCCGATTCGTCTTTGGCGAAGCGCGAGATGAACTTGGTCATGGGTTATTCCTTTTTCAAATGGTCTAGCGAGCAACTTGGCGGGGGGAGCCGGTAGCCCGCTTGACCCCCAAACGCAGGATCAAAATGCACGAGGCCCGTTAAATCTGAGTCACGAGGTTTGGTTACGCGCAGATTTACCAAAGAAAATTCTCATACCGACGCTTCAGCCTTTGTTGAGGATCACGGCTGCATCATGCGCGCGTCCGCGTTCACACGCGCCACTATCAAGAGCCGCCGATGTCTCGCATCCCGTCTTTCCTGATCGCCGCCGCCCTCGTTGCTGCCCCCCTGGCCGCCCCCATGGCCGTCAACGCCCAGGATGGCGCGCTGAACGTCGAGATCGATCGCTCGGCGCGCGTTCAGCTTCGCGGCGCAGCGGCGTCCATCATCGTCGGCAACCCCCAGATCGCCGATGTCTCGCTGGTGGACGCCAACACCATGTTCATCGTCGGCAAGGGTTATGGCGTGACCGAAGTCGTCGCTGTCGACGGCGTGGGTCGCACCCTGTTCCAGCGCGAGGTCGTGGTGACAGGCGGCTCGACCGGTTCGGTTCGGGTCTGGCGCGGAGCCCAGGCCACAGAAATGGCCTGCGGCGCCTCCTGCACGCCCAGCGTCCGATCCTCATCCTCGTCGGCCGCCGCCGCTTCGACCGCGCCCTGACTTCCGTCATGCCGGCCTGGAGATCATCGACATCGCATCCGGCGCGCTCGAAGCGCAAACGCGAAGGCGCGGCTGCGGTCGAGTTCGCCATGGTCGCCATTCCCTTCTTCCTCATGATCTTTTCGATCCTGGAACTGGGCGTCGTCTTCATTCTGGATTCCGTTCTGGAAACGGCGACGATGGAGAGCGGTCGCCTGATCCGAACGGGACAGGCCGAGGCGAAGGGGTTCGACAAGGCGGCGTTCAAGACCGAACTTTGCAATCGCATGATCCTGTTCAAGAACGATTGCACCAGCCGCGCCACCGTCGATGTGCGGGTCATCCCGGCGTTCTCGAAGCCGGACACCACCGATCCGGTTGCGAATGGCGGCCTGGACGACACCAAAACTATCTACAATGGCGGCAAACCAGGAAACATCGTTCTGGTGCGTGTCTGGTATGTGCATCCCCTCGCCACACCCTTCGTTAGCCAAGCCGTGTCGCGCGTTGGCACCGGCAAAGTTTTGCTGACGGCTGCCACTGCTTTCCAGAACGAGCCGTGGAATGCGTCCTAAACCCAGCAGGCAGTTTGGCTGGCGTATGCTAGCGCTCGATACCCGCGGTGTCGCTGCAACCGAATTCGCCTTCCTCGCCCCGATCCTGATCATCATGTATTTCAGCATGGTCGAATACTGTCAGGCCTATATGGCGTTGAAACGTACTGACCACGTCGCGGCGATGGTCGCCGATCTGACATCGCAGAATGACAGGATTACTAAGGCCCAGATGGGTGACGTCTTCGCCATCGGCAATGTGATTATGTCGCCCTTTGCTGCAACGACCCTGAGGCAGAGGGTGAGCAGCGTCACCCGCGTAGACACCAACAGCTACCGGGTCGATTGGAGCATTGGGGACGGGATTACGAACAAATTGACAGTGGCGGAGGCGAAGATCCCCGCCGACATGCTGGCCGCCAACGAGTCGGTCATCATCGCCGAGGCCAACTACGATTTCGACTCGCCCTTCGATCAGATCGCGCCCTCAGCCACTCGCTTCAAGCGAATGGCCTATTTGCGTCCTCGCACCACAGATTTGATCGTCTGCACTGACTGCTAGGCTCAAAAGCCGACCAGCGCCTGTCGCATTGCTGAAATCTTGACGTCCGTTTCCGCCTCTTCGGCGGCCGGATCGCTGTCCGCGACGATGCCGGCGCCGGCGAGGGTGCGATATTTCCAGACGCCGTCTTTCCGTTCGAAACCGGCGGTTCGGATCAAGACCGATGCGGTCAGGGCGCCGCCGTCCGCGATCAGGAACAATGAACCGCACCAAGGCCCACGCGGCCGTTCGTGCGCGGCAATCACCTTCATCGCCTGATGTTTGGGCGCGCCGGTGATCGAGCCGGGCGGGAAGGTCGCCTCAAGCAAGTTGGCTGGACCCGCTGCGGGCTGGGCCTCGCCCGTCACGGTCGAGACCAGATGATGCACCGTCGGATGGTGTTCGACTTCGAACAGCGTCTCCACCTGGACCGATCCGGGCCGTGACACGCGCGCCAGATCGTTGCGCATCAGGTCCACGATCATCAGGTTTTCCGCTCGATCCTTCAGGCTGGCCCGAAGCTCGCTCGCCAGAGCTTGGTCCTGATCGGGGTCGCTCGCACGCGCGCGCGTGCCCTTGATCGGGCGCGCCTCGATGCGGCGGCTGGCGGGATCGAAGGCGAGGAACAGTTCGGGCGAGTTCGACACCAGCGCCCGATTCCCGACCCGCCAATAGGCCCCGAACGGCGACGCCCGCTCCTTTTGCAGTCGCAGGAACACGTCGAACGGATCGCGGCCGGGGCTCAGCTTCCCGGACCAGGCCCGGGCGATATTGGCCTGAAACAGCTCCCCCGCCCCGATGCGCTCCACCACATCCGCGACCGCGTCGCGGTAGGCGCTCGCCGGCGCCTCGGCCTCAAACTGGTCGGCCGGCGCAGAGGGTGTCACGACCCGTGCGGCCGTCGAGAGCCAGGCCAGGGCCCGCTCGGCCGCCGCTGTCGCCTGCTCCGCCGTCGCACCTCTTCCCGTGGCGCACACTGAGCGCTCAAGATGATCGAAACTCAGCATGGCGGGATAGCGCGCCAGCATCAGGTCGGGCCAGACCGTCTCGCGCGGTCCGGTGGCCGGCCGGGCGCCCGCGTCATAGGCGGCCAGACCCACGACGCCGGCGGCGAACAGCGGATCCCGCAGCGCCTCGAACGGCGCGGCGTCATCTATCGGGCCAACCCGCACCACGTCCGGCGCCTGGGCGACGTGGGACCACCGGCCGCCCGGCCCGCCGTCCGACAGCAGGGCCAAGGCGCCGTCATCGCCGCCGAGACCCGCCGCCACCGCGACCGGATCGATCCAGGGCGCGTCGCGCGTGACGGTGTGGCTGAAAACCTCGCTCACGCGGTCAGCCGCTCCACGATCCGATCGCGACGCGCCGTATCGACGCCCAGCGCCTCTTTCAGATAGGCGTCCACCGACCCGTGCCGCGCCTCGACCTCGGCGAACGCGGCGTCCAGATAGGCAACCTCGACCCCCAGGAAGGCCACGATCGCGTCGTCCGACGCCACCCGACCCGTCATCTTGTGCAACTGTTTGGCGATGCCGGGCGCCCGGCCCGCCAGATCGACGGCGGTGTTGGTCAGCAGATAGTCCTCGACCATGTCGTCGCGCGACACGCCCAGCAGGTGGTGGGTCAGGGCGGCGAGAAAACCCGTCCGATCCTTGCCCGCCGCGCAATGGATCACCACCGTCCGGTCCTGATCCGCCAGGGCCTGGAAATAGCGGCCGAACACGTCCTGATGCGAGGCGTCGAACGGCAGGCTGCGATAGGTCTGGGTCATGAAGCGCCGCCCGGAGTCCGGCGTCAGGTCGGCGGTCTTCAGAAAGGTGATGTGCGGCGCCTCGGCGCCGTCGTCCACGCCGCCTTCGATGATCTGCCCGCTGAAGCCGTCGGGCCGGCGTGATGGCTGGTCGCGGCGCTCGCCGGGGCGGCGCAGATCGACCACGGCTCCGATGTCCAGCGCCTTCAGCCGCTCCAGGTCCGCCTCGCTGGCCCGGGCGTGGTGGGCCGAACGCAGCAGTCGACCGGGCTTTATGCGCCGCCCGGCCGCCCTGGCGTAGTCGCCATAGTCCCGAAAGTTGTCGATGGCCTCGAAGGCGTGAAGGCGGTCGGTCATGACCGCGCTTCTAGCCTATGTTCACCGCTGTGGCAGCAGGCCTGCCATCGCGTCCAGATAGGCGACGAAGGCGTCGCGTCCCTGATCGGTCAGACTGGCCTCCGTCAGCGGCTTGCGACCGTTGAAACTTTTGGAGACGGCGACGAACCCCGCCTCTTCCAGCTTTCGCAGGTGGACCGACAGATTGCCGTCCGTGGTCTGCAACCGGGTCTTCAGGGTGGTGAAGTCGGCCGATCCGGCCCCGGACAGATAGGCCATGATCCCCAGCCGGATGCGCCCGTGAATGACGTCGTCGATCCGGCTGATGTCGAAGTCGTCGGCCATGCTCAGACCACCTCCGACGGTTCCTGACGCATCAGGACGATGCCGGGGACCAGGGCCACGGCCAACAGGATCACGGCGAAGACCGGATAGATCGTGGCGCTGCCCATGAACCAGGCGACGGCGACGGCGCCGACGTAGGAAGCCAAGGCCGTGTAGGACATCCAGCGCGTTTTGGTCATGGCCGCGCCGATCATCCAGGCCGAACCATAGGCGACCAGAACCACTGTGGGCATCACCGCCATCCAGGACCACTGGCCGGTCTTTAGGGATAGAGCGACAAGCGCCAGCCAGGTGACGAAGATCCCGTAACCCACGCCCTCCCACGCCGCTCCGACCGCCTTGTTGCCGGCGGAGTTGACGCCGGGCTTGGACTTGATGCGGCCGATCAGGACGGTCAGGGCGATGGCGAACACCACGCCGGCGACGATCCAAACCCACAGTTGGGACCAGGGGTTCAGCCGAATGAGGCCCGACTGGATGGCCCATTGGATCAGACTGGTCGCTCCGAACACGATGCCGGCCGTCACCAGGATCGGGCCGGCCAAAAGCGGTGCGTGCCGCCCTTCGTGGGCCAGGCTGCGCATATAGGCGATGTCGTCCTGAATGGCTTGGGTCTCGCGGGTCATGATGCTCTCCTCCTCGAACCGTTGAGACAGGATCGCCCATTTGCTTTGTGTTGTAAAGTTCTTTCTTTCGCGTCCACGCTGCGCATGAAAAAGGGGCGAAGCCTTCGGCTCCGCCCCTCATTCGACTTCGTGTCTGCAGCCTAAAGTCGTGGTGCGCCGCGTCCACGCAGTCCGCCGGCCACCAGGGCGATGACGAACAGGATAATGGCCACGACGGCGACGAACTTGGCGATCTCGAACGAGAAGTTCGCAATGCCGCCAAAGCCGAGAACGGCCGCGACTAGGGCCACGACGAGGAAGATAATTGCCCAGCGCATCATGGGTTTAGCTCTCCTGAGTTGATGTTGCCGTCGGCGACCCGGGAGCCGTTCGTCGGTCTGTATCATCAACGCCAGGGTCGCCCCACCGTTCCATCGCCTATCGACGGCGACGCCGCGAATAGCCGCCCTGATCCATCTTGCGATCCGCGACCATGCTGGCGACGATCGCCGCCAAGGCCGGGTTGCGTAGCAGCAGGAAGGCCGCGCCCAAACCGCCCACGGCGCCCACGACCGGACGCTCGCGCACGATGTGGATGATCTTGCCTAGCAGACCTTCCGGCTCGTCCTCTTCGTCCGCCTCGTCGTGCTTGTCGCCCTTCAGGAAGACCAGCGCCACGATCAGGGCGACCAGGGCGAACAGACCGAATGTCACCGCCGCCGCGCCGAGCGGCGTCAGCGCCAGGCTGAGCGCATAGAAGATAGCCACGCCCAGAAACACGACGGCCAGAAACACGCTGGCGGCGACGACAGCCGTCGCCACCAGCTTTTTGACGATGCTCTTGAACATCAGCGGCGGCGGCCGGCCAGCAGCATGCCGAGGATGACGCCGACGCCGAGCGCCACGGCGGTCGATTGCAGCGGACGCTCCTGCACGCGTTCGACGACATAGCGTTGCGCCTCGTCGAAGCGTTCGGCCGCGTCGTCGTAATACTCGCGACCCTTCACGCGGGCCTCGTCGTAATAGCTGCGGGCCTGCTCGCGGACTTCGTCGCTCTTGGCGCGCAGCTTGGCTTCAGCCTCGGCGGCCTTGTCGCGCAGGCGTTGGGTCTCTTCGCGGGCGCCGGTCTTCAGATCCTCCTTGAGGGTCTTCAGGTCGGCCTTGATATCTTCTCGGGCCTTGGTGGTGGCCATGGTGCGCGCTCCGTTGAAAGCTTGGCGGTAGAATAGAGAACCCCGTGTTGCAACGCCACATGCGCAACGAGGTTCCTTTAGTTGGGTCGGACGTGCGCCTCTCGCCACGGGCTTTTCGCCGCACTAGAACGGTCGCCATGACCAAATGGCTGTTCGCGCCCCGCCCCGCCCCGTCCTTGCCGATCGTCGGATCGGACCAGCGCTTCCCCGTTCGCCGCATCCTGTGCGTGGGCCAGAACTACGCCGCCCATGCGCGCGAAATGGGGTCGGACCCCGACAAGCAGACGCCCTTCTTCTTCACCAAGCCGGGCGACGCCATCGTCTCGGACGGCGCAAACCCGTCCTATCCGTCTGCGACCGCAAACCTGCACTACGAGGCCGAACTGGTCGCCGCGATCGGGCCGAGTGAAGACGGCGGAGTCGCCATTATCGGCTGGGCCGTCGGCTGCGACCTGACCCGCCGTGATCTTCAGGCCGAGGCCAAAAAGACCGGCCGGCCCTGGGACGCCGCCAAGGGGTTCGATCAGTCCGCGCCCTGCGGGTCCATCACCCTGGGCGCCCTGCCGTCGCCCGACGGCGCCATCCGCCTGAGCGTCAATGGCGAAACCAGACAGGACAGCGTCCTGAACGACATGATTCTGAACCCCGACCGGATCGTCGCGGCCGCCGCCGCCCTGTGGTCGCTGCAACCCGGGGACCTGATCTTCACCGGCACGCCGTCCGGCGTCGGCCCGGTTCAGGCGGGCGACCGCGTCGTTGTCACCATCGACGGTCTGGAGACGCTCAATTTCGAGATCCAGCCATGATCCTGCACGGCTATTGGCGGTCGGGGGCCAGCTACCGCGTTCGCATCGCCCTGAACCTTAAGGGGCTGGCCTTCGACAACGCCGCTCACGACCTGCGCAAGGGCGAGCAGAAGGCGGCCGACTATGTGGCGCTGAACCCGCAGGGCATGGTCCCCGCGCTTCAGGATGGCGATCTGATTTTGACCCAAAGCCCGGCCATTCTGGAATGGCTGGAGGAAACCCACCCCGCACCGGCCCTGCTGCCGAAGGGGGCGAACGACCGGGCGACCGTGCGCGCCATGGCCGCGCTGATCGGCTGCGACATTCATCCGCTCAACAATCTGCGCGTGTTGAAGGCCATTCGGTCTGAGTTCAACGCCGATCAGGCCGCCGTGGACGCCTGGGCCGCAGGATGGATCGCACCGGGCTTCGACGCACTGGAGGCGCTGGTCGCGCGTCACGGCGCCGGCTGGAGCTTCGGCGACGCCCCGACCCTGGTCGATTGCTATCTGATTCCACAGATGTATTCGGCACGACGCTTCAACATGGACCTGTCGCCCTGGCCCCGCCTGCTGGCGGTCGAACAGACCGCCCTGGCCCACCCCGCCTTCGCCTCGGCCCACCCGGACTTGCAGCCTGACGCCGACGCCTGATTTTCGCCTCAGAGCGCATATCAGCGGTGGATAAGTAGGGTTCGCTTAAGGTCTCGCTCAGCGTCCCTTAAGCATTGGCGATCATAGTGCCGGACGTGTCGTATTCCCCCGCCACACCTTCGGCGTCGTCGCCCATCCATCGCCTGGCCCTCGCCGTGGTGACCGAGCCCGAGCGCGCGCCCGGCGCCTTCATGAGCGCGCCCTCCGGCGCTCGCGAAGAAGCCATGCGTTTCCTGCTGCAAACCGGGGCCGACGCCGGGGTCAAACTGATCGCCACCCGGCCCGAGGGCGACGGCGAACGCCTGCTGGGCCAGGCCTGGCCCTTCCCCTCGCCTTTCCAGGTCACGGTCCGCACCGTGCCGCTCAGCGAAGGTCTGGACCGGGTCGAGGCCCGCGCGCGTCGTTCGCTGGAGCGGATGGGCCTGCCGCGCGGCGATGTTCTGCTGATTTCCAACGCCGCCGATCTGGCCGGCGCCGAGGGCCGCGCCCTGTGGGACCGTGCCCGCAGCCTGAAGGATCGCGGCCTGTTCCGCCGCATCGGTTTCTGCGCCACGATCGAGGACGGGCCCGCGCTTCTGGCGCGTCGTCTGGAAGCCGACGTGGTCCAAGTGCCGTGCAGCCTGCTGGATCAGCGCGCGGCCCAGGACGGCGTGCTGGAAGCCATCGCCGACACGGGCGCCTCGGTCCATCTGTCTTCGGTCTTCGCTGGCGGCCTGCTGTTCGCCGGCGGCGACGATCTGCCCGCCGAACTGGCAAGTCACGCCCAAGCCCTGTCGCGCACCCGCCGGCGTCTGGCCGAGCAGCGTTGCGATCCGATGCAGGCGGCTCTGGGTTACGCCCTGGCCCTGCCCGGCGTCGACAAGGTCGTGGCCAGCGTCGCCTCCGCCGCCGAACTGCGCGCCATACTGGCCGCCGCCCACGCCCCCTGCCCCAATCTGGACTGGGCGGCCCTGGCGCTCGAGGCGCCGGCGGCCTTCACCGCCGACGCCCGCGCCCGGATCAGTAGCGCAGCCTGATCCCGACATAGCCGGACCGTCCCGGCTCGCCGTATCCGAACACCTGCTGATAGTGTTCGTCGCCCAGGTTCTCGATCCGCGCCGTCAGGGTGACCTGGTCGGTCAGTTCATAGGCCGCGTTCAGATTGGCGGTGACGAAACCGTCGCGCGCCACGGTCGAGAAGCCGCCGCTGTCGTCCTGATCGCCTTCCGCCCGCACCGTCAACGCGCCAGACAGACGGTCGCCCGTCCAGCCCAGGGTCGCCGAACCGGCGTGTTCCGGCACGCGCAGCAGGCGCGCGCTCGTCGTGCGATCCGTCGCGTCGGTCCAGGCATAGGCCAGGGTTAGGTCGAACCCGCCGCCCAGCAGGGCGCGGCCTTCCAGCTCGAACCCGTCCGAACGCGTCTTGGCGACGTTGATGTAGCGACCGGCCGAATAGGTGATCTGGTCCTCGACGTTCAGGCGATAAAGGGTCGCCCGCCCGTCGAACCGACCATCGGCCGACGCCCAGCCCAAGGCGAGCTCGACGCTGTCGGCCGTTTCCGGCTTCAGCTCGGGATAGGGCCGAGGCGCAAAGCAGAAGTCGCAGACCGCCTGGCTGACCGTCGGCGACTTGAAGCCCGTGCCGTAGGCGCCCGACAGGATGAAGCCGCCGGCCAGATCATAGGCCGCCGACACCCGCCCCGTCGTCTTGGAGCCGAAATCGTCGGTGTCGTCGTAACGCAGCCCGCCGGTCAGGTTCAGCGCGCCGACATCGTATTGGGCCACGCCGAACACCGAGGTGATCGACAGGTCGCGCGACAGGCCCGACGACAGCGCCGCCGAGGCCTCGTTCCGCTCCACGCCGAACGCATAGTCGATGTCCTGCGCCTGGCCGTTCGCCTGCCAGCGATAGGCCTGACGGTCGCCGGTAAAGGACGAGCCGAAGCCGCCGCTGACCGAGCTGCGATCGAGATCCGACGCCGAAACGCTGAACTGATGCGTCAGGCCAAACGCCTTGGCCGTCACCCGGCCAAGGCCCGACCACTGCTCGCTTTCCTGCGTGTCGTCGGTGTCGGCCAACGCAAAGGTCGGCGCCGGGAAGCCGTCGATATCGGCCTTGGACTTGTTCCAGCGCACCGATCCATCGACCTTGACCGCATCGGACAGGACATATCGCCCCTTGGCGCCGAGCGTCGTGCTGCGGAACCCGTCGGCCTCGGTGTTGCCATCGGCCTCGTCCGCCGCCGAAATCCCGTCGGTGTCGAAGCGCGAGGCATAGGCGCTGAAGGCATAGGTCTCGTTGGCGACGCCCGCCGACACGCGGCCGCGCACGGTGTCGAAGCTGCCGGCCTCGGCCTCGGCGCGCAGGCCGTCGATCTCTTGCGTGGTGAAGGAAATCACCCCGCCGATGGCGTCGGATCCCCACAGAGACGACTGCGGGCCGCTCAGCACTTCGATCCGCGCGATATCGGCCAGTTCGAAGCTGGAGAAGTCATAGGCGCCGTTCGGCTCGGCCGCGTCGTTGACCGGCGCGCCGTCGACCAGGACCAGGGTCTTTCCGGGCGTCGCACCGCGCATCCGCACCTGGGCCACGCCGCCGAAAGCGCCCGAGCGCGTCACCGACAGACCCGGTACATCGGCCAGGATGTCGGCGGCGAAGATGGCGCCGCGCTGTTCGATGGTCTTGCCGTCGATGATGCGGGCGCCGGGCGTATCGGCGACGATGGCCGGGATGCGGGTGGCCGTGACGATCACCTCGTCCAGCTGGGTCGCGTCCTCGGCGAAGGCAGGCGCGGCGAAGGCGGCCGCAATCGCGACCGTCGAAAGAAGAATGGAACGCTTCATTGAGCGATACCCCCGTGTTCGGTCCCGCGAATGCGCGCGAGAGACCGTCATGAGCGAACCGACCCGCCAGACCGCTTCAGGGTCTGGACGGCGCAAGGTCGGGTCGCTTCCACGGAGAAACCGCGCTGCTGTCTGGTCCCGGACAGGAGCGAGCGACGTCGGCGGCCAGGTCTCCTGGCTTGCGGGTCGTAAACCGCCGTCCTCGCCTTCCCAGTCACCCAGTGGCGCCGGGATCGAAACCCCGGACGGACGACGCTCTCGCCGCCTACAGTTGCGGGCACAGCCACGGCGTCAGACCGTGTTCCCTTAACCGCCTGACGCGGCCTATCGCAGGGCCGACAAGCCTGTGCAAGAGCCGGTCAACGGCCTTGAGCCGCCGGGCGCGATCCGTCACCCTGCAGCCACATGAACGCCCCCGTCTCTCATCCCCCCGAAATCGCCGCCTCGCTGGAGGGCGCGACGCCGTTCATGGCGCAATATCTGACCGCCAAGGCGGGCCAGCCCGACGCCATCCTGTTTTTCCGCATGGGCGACTTCTACGAGCTGTTCTTCAAGGACGCGGAGGTCGCGGCGGCGGCGCTCGGCATCACCCTGACCAAGCGCGGCAAGCATCAGGGCGAGGACATTCCGATGGCCGGCGTGCCGGTCCATGCGATGGAGGGCTATCTCGCCCGCCTGATCCGCATCGGCCACAAGGTCGCCATCTGCGAACAGCTGGAAGACCCCGCCGAGGCCAAGAAGCGCGGCGGCAAGGCCGTGGTGCATCGCGGCGTGGTCCGGGTCGTCACCCCCGGCACCCTGACCGAAGACAGCCTGCTGGACGCGCGCGGCGCCAATCGTCTCGCGGCGGTCGCGGTGCGTAAGGGTCGAGCCGCCGTCGCTGTGGTCGAACTGTCGTCCGGCGCGGTCGACAGCGTCGCCTGCTCTATCGAAGACCTGGGCGCGGCCCTGGCCGCCTTCCGCCCGTCCGAAGTCCTGGTCACCGACCGGATGTATTCCGACGAGACCACCCGCGACGCCCTGGACGGCTCGGGCGGCGTGGTCCAGGCGCTGGCCTCGGCCATCGCCGAACCCCAGGCCGCGCGCGCCCGCGTCGAACGGCTGTACGGCGTCTCGGCGCTCGACGGCTTCGGCGCCTTCGAGGAGGCCGAGGTCTCGGCCCTGGGTCTGATCGCCGCCTATCTGGAGACGACCCAGGCCGGCAAGGTCCCCGCCCTGGCCCCGCCCCGCCGCCTGGGCGAAAGCGGCTTTCTGGCCATCGACCCGGCGACCCGCGCCAGCCTTGAGATCGACCGCACCCAGCGCGGCGAGCGCGAGGGCAGTTTGCTCGCCTGCATCGACCGCACCGTCACCTCGGGCGGCGCCCGGGCCCTGGCCGAACGCATCGCCCGGCCCTTGCGCGATCCTTTGGCCATCAACGAACAGCTCGATGCCGTCGAATGGCTCTTGGAGCGCCGCGACCTGCGTCGCGATCTGCGCGACGCGCTGAAAGCCTCCTCCGACATCGCCCGCGCCGTCGGACGATTGGCGCTGGGTCGGGGCGGCCCGCGCGATCTGGCCGCCGTGCGCACTGGCCTGTCGATCGCCGAGGGCGTCGCCGGGCTGTTCGTGGGCCAGGTCGATCCCCTGACCGGCCAGCCTCCCCGCATCGCCTCGGCGCTGGACCGCCTGACCCTGTCCCCCGACGTCTCGCGGCTGAAGGCCGACCTGATCGCCGGCCTTGTGGACGAGCCGTCGCATCTGGCGCGTGACGGCGGCTATGTGCGCCCCGACTATCGCCCCGAACTGGACGCCGCCCGCACCCTGCGCGACGACAGCCGCCGCGTCGTCGCCGATCTGGAGGCCCGCGCCGTCGCCGAGTCCGGCGTGCCGTTCAAGATCAAGCACAACGCCGTCCTGGGCTATTTCCTCGAAACCAGCGCCAAGGCCGCCGAATCCTTGCTCCGCGCCGGTCCCGACAGTCCTTTCATCCATCGCCAGACCTTGGCCAATCAGGTCCGCTTCACCACCGTCGAACTGTCGGAGCTGGACGCCAAGATCAGCCAGGCCGGCCACCGGGCTCTCGCCATCGAAGGCGAGACCTTCGAGGGCTGGCGACGCGAGGCCGCCCGCCTGGCCCAGCCGCTGCAGGCCGTCGCCGAGGCGCTCGCCGAACTGGACGCTCACGCCGCCCTCGCCGAATGGGCCCAGGAAGTCGGCGCGACCCGCCCGATCGTGGACAACACCCTGACCTTCTGCGTCGAGGCCGGCCGCCACCCGGTGGTCGAGGCGGCGGTCAAGGCGGGCGGCGATCCCTACACCCCCAACAACGCCCGGCTGGACGGGTCGGGCCAGGACGGCTCACGCCTGGCCATCGTCACCGGGCCGAACATGGCCGGTAAGTCGACCTTCCTGCGCCAGAACGCCCTGCTGGTGATCCTGGCCCAGGCCGGCGCCTTCGTGCCTGCCCGCGCGATGCGGCTGGGCGTCGTGGACCGGCTGTTCAGCCGTGTCGGCGCCGGCGACGACCTGGCCCGCGGCCGCTCCACCTTCATGATGGAGATGGTCGAGACCGCCGCCATCCTGACCCAAGCCACGCCCCACAGCTTCGTCGTTCTGGACGAGATCGGGCGCGGCACCGCCACTTACGACGGTCTGGCCATCGCCTGGGCCACGGCCGAGGCCCTGCACGAGACCAACCGGGCGCGCACCCTGTTCGCCACCCACTATCACGAGCTGGCCCAGCTGGAGACGCGACTGGACCACGTCTGCAACCTGTCCATGGTCGCGCGCGAATGGAACGGCGAACTGGTCTTCCTGCACGAGGCGGCGCCGGGCGCGGCGGACCGCTCCTACGGCGTCCAGGTCGCGAAACTGGCCGGCGTCCCCGCCTCCGTCGTCGCCCGCGCCCGCTCGGTGCTGAACCGGCTGGAAGGCGAAAAGGCCGCCGCCGCCCGCCTGGACGACCTGCCCCTGTTCGCCGTCGCCGAGCCGGAACCGATGCGCGGCCCCTCGCCCTTGGAACTGGCCCTACGCGACGTCGATCCTGACGACCTGACCCCGCGCGAGGCGCTGGAGGCGCTTTATCGGCTGAAGGGTCTGGCCTGATGTGACGAAGGCCCGGACGTCGCCGTCCGGGCCTAGCTTAAGTCTCGATCCGTTTCGGATCAGGCCTGCATCATCCAGCCTTCGACATCCATCGCCGCCTGACGGACGGCTTCCGAACGAGTCGGGTGGGCGTGGCAAGTGCGGGCGATGTCTTCCGACGCGCCGCCGAAGCTCATGGTGATGGCTGCTTCGTGGATCATCTCGCCGGCCTGCGGGCCCATGATGTGGACGCCCAGCACCTTGTCGGTCGCGGCGTCAGCCAGAACCTTCACGAAGCCGTCGGTCTCGTGATTGATCTTGGCGCGGCTGTTGGCGGTGAAGGGGAATTTGCCCTTCTTGTACTGAACGCCGGCCGCCTTCAGCTGGTCCTCGGTCTGACCGACCCAGGCCACTTCGGGGAAGGTGTAGACGACGCTGGGGACCAGCGCATAGTCGACGTGGCCATACTTGCCGGCGATGGTGTCGATCACGGCGACCGCGTCTTCTTCCGCCTTGTGCGCCAGCATCGGGCCGTGGGTCACGTCGCCGATCACCCAGACGCCATCGGCGACCTTGAAGTGGTCATGATCGATGAAGCCGCGCTTGTCCGGCGTCACGCCGACGCTCTCCAGACCCAGACCATCCGTGTACGGACGACGGCCGATGGCGACCAGCACCACATCGCCCTTGATCGTCTCGGCGGCGCCGCCGGCCGACGGCTCGACGGTCAGTTCCACCCCGTCCTTGCCCGACTTGGCGGCCGTGACCTTGGCGCCCAGTTTGAACGTCATGCCCTGTTTGGTCAGGGTGCGCTGGAAGGCGGTGGCGACCTCGGTGTCCATGCCGGGCGTAATGCGGTCCAGGAACTCGACCACCGTCACCTCGGCGCCCAGACGGCGCCAGACCGAGCCCAGCTCCAGGCCGATGATGCCGGCGCCGACCACGATCAGCTTCTTGGGCACGGCCGGCAGGGACAGGGCGCCGGTGGAATCGATCACCTTGCCCTCTTCGAAGGCGACGCCCGGCAGCGGGGTCGGCTCCGAGCCGGTGGCGATGACGATGTTCTTGGCCTCGAGCGTCTGGGCCGAACCGTCGGCGGCGGTCACCTCGACCTTGCCTTTTCCGACGATCTTGCCCTTGCCCTTGATCCAGTCAGCCTTGTTCTTCTTGAACAGGAACTCAATCCCCTTGGTCAGGGCGGTGACGCTGTCGTCCTTGGCCTTGTGCATCTGGTCCAGGTGCAGCTTGGGCTGGACCTCGATGCCGATCTTGGCGAACTCGGTATTCGCGGCGTTCCACAGTTCCGAGGCGTGCAGCAGGGCCTTGGACGGCATGCAGCCGACGTTCAGGCAGGTGCCGCCCAGCGTCGAACGCATCTCCACGCAGGCGACCTTCAGGCCCAGCTGGCCCGCCCGGATCGCGGCGTTATAGCCGCCAGGGCCTCCGCCGATGATGACGACGTCGTAGGCGGCGGTGGCTTCGGCCATGGTATCCTCTGGTCTTCTGGCGCGCGGGGAAAGGCGCGCGGACACTAGCGCCGACCCCGCACGGGTCAACCGCTGGAGCCCATATGGGGCCGCGTTTCGACCAATTGGAGAGGCGGAAACCACGAAAAAGGGCCGGACGTCGCCGCCCGGCCCCTTCGATCATGTCTGACCGCCGCGCTCAGAGCTTGAAGCGCACACCCAGGAAGACGTTGTAGCCGAACTTCTCGTACTCATAGGTCCGCTCCTTGACGCCGTAGTAGCGCACGCCCGCGCTGTCGGTCAGGTTCTTGGCTTCGCCGAACACTTCCACCCCGTTGCCGAAGTCGTAGCTGGCGGTGAAGTCCAGCTGGCCGCGACCCTCGACATACAGATCCTTGCCGGGGTTGGTCGCGTCGATCGCCTCCAGGAAGTCGCTGCGGTGCGTGTAGGAGACGCGCGCGCTGAAGCCGTACCGTTCGTAGAACAGGGCGGCGTTATAGGTCTCGTCCGACTGACCCGGCAGCACGAAGGTGTCGCGACCGGCGAAGGCGCGGCTGGTTTTGATCTCCGCATCCGTCAGCGTGTAGTTGGCGAAGACGCCGAAGCCCGAAGCCCAGCCCGGCAGGAAGTCGAACGTCTGCTGCCAGTTGAACTCGATGCCGGCGATATGGCCGTCACGGGCGTTGCGGGCCTCGGTGACCTGGGCGACCGTGGTGGTCGGGGTCACATAGGGCACGCCGTCCGTCACCAGGGTGAAGCGGTAGTTCGACAGGTCCTTGTAGAAGGCGTTGGCCGAAATGACGCCCAGCGGACGCAGATAGTATTCCAGGCCCAGATCGACGTTGTTCGACAGGGTCGGCTTCAGATCGGGATTGCCGCGCGTCACCGTCGTGCGGCCGCTGTCGGTGGTTTCCAGAACGCGCGGAACGATGTCGGTATAGTCCGGGCGCGAAATGGCGCGGGTCAGGGCGAAACGACCGACCAGCTGATCGCTGAAGCTGTGGCGCAGCGTCAGGTTCGGGAAGAAGTCGGTTTGGTCGCGATCGACCTTGACCGGAGTCTGCACACCCGAAAGGGCCACGCTGGTCGCCGAGCCTTCAAAGTCGGTCTTCTCGACACGCAGGCCGATCAGCACATTGGTCGCGCCGACATCGAACCGGGCCTGGCCGTAACCCGCCAGAATATCCTCCTGCGCCGTATAGTCGGCGGTGATTGACTGCGGAATTCGGCGCACGCCGGCGGCCGGGTCGGGGTTGGTCGAGCCCGCGCGGACGCGATCGAAATAGTCGGTCACCAGCCCCGCATCGAACTTGAAGCCCAGATTGTAGTCGTAGTTCTGCGACGGACGATCGCTTAGCAGCGGGGCCAGGGCGCCGGCGCTGGCGGCCGCGCTCCGGTCGCGGAACCGCTCTTCATCGGCTGTGACGTCGCGGGTGCTGTATTTGGCGCCGAACTTCAGCTCGACCTCGCGGCCGCCGATCACGGTCGGCAGCGACAGATTGGTCTTGAACGCCACATCGTCCTGCTCGGTCGTGTTCGAGCGGAAGGTGTTTTCGCGGAAACTGTAGTTGTTGGCGTTCAGATAGAAGCCGGTCGGCTCGCTGAAGGCCGAATAGGTCGGATGATAGTGGTCCGCCGTGTTGTAGGACAGGGTCGTCGCGCTGGAGCGATAGACCAGCTCGTCGCGGTGCGGATAAGTCTGTTTGCTGTTGGCGAACGACAGGACGCCATCCCAGACCGCGCCATTGCCGAACGTCTGCTCGCCGCCCAGCACCAGGGTGGAGATGTCGTTTTCCTGGGTGCGGTGACGCAGTTGCTTGTAGATGCGGGCGTTGGTGAAGGTCGCGCTGGTGTCGGTCGAACCCGGCTGCAGCGTTCCGTCGCTATAGGTGAAGTTCAGCGTATTGCGGAACTCGTCGTCGCGGAACTGGGCGTAGGAGCCCTTGACCCACAGACGGATCGCGTCGCTGGGCCGCCATTCAAGCGCGCCGGTCACGGCCTTGCGGGTTCGTTCGGTCTCGTAATCCTTGAACAGGGTGTTCTCCAGACCCCAGATCTGGCCGCCGCCCTGCGCGGCGTTGCGATTGATCAGGACCCAGCCATTCTCGACGTTGTCCGGCCGGCGGTTAGTCTCGGAGAAGCTGACCGACACCAGGGCGCCGAAGGTCTGATCCGGGCCGAAGACGTTGGAGACGTTCGCGCCCGCACGATAGTCCTGGCCGCCGTAGTCGTTGTAGCTGCCGCCGGCGTAGCCGCTGACAGCCAGGCGGCGCTTGTCGAAGGGCGAACGGGTCTTGATGTCCACGGCGCCGGCGATGGAATCGGCGTCCTGGGCGGGCGTCAGGGTCTTGGACACCTCGACGCTGGAGACAATGTCCGAGGGCAGGGTGTCCAGATCGACTGCGCGGGTCGTGGGCGACACGGCCGGGATGGCGACCCCGTCCACCGACACGGCGGTGAAGGCGGCCGGCGCGCCGCGCACATTGATATAGCGCCCCTCGCCCTGGTCGCGCTGGATGGCGATGCCCTGAACGCGCTGCAGGGATTCCGCCACATTGGGGTCGGGGTAGCGACCGATGGCGTCGGCCGACAGGACGTTGACCGTGCCGTCGGCGTTCTTCTGCTGGTTCAGCGAACGGGCGACGCCGTCGGTGATGACGCCGGTCACGATGACATCGGCCACGTCGGTCGCAGACTGGGCGCCCAGCAGGATGGCGACATTGGCGTCTTCGCCCGGCGTCGTCACGACCGTCTGGCTGGTCGAGGGCAGGCCCAGATAGTTGACCTCCAGCACCATGGCGCCGCTGGCGGTCGGCAGGGTGAACTCGCCCTGGGTGTTGGTCACCGCCCGCTGGCTGGTCCCGCGCACCAGGACCTCGGCGCCCGGCAGGGGCGCGCCGGCGGCGTTGGTCACCCGGCCGTAGATCACGTCGCCGGCGGCCGCAGCTGATGCCGAGGCCACGGCGTCGACATCGGCATGGGCGGGCATGGCCAGCGGCGCCAGGATCATCGGGGCCAAGGCGGCGCCCATCAGCAGGTTCAGTTTCATGTCAGGTCCCCTTCGGCGAGCGACGTTTCGCTTCAGCCGATGGAGGGGCCGCTTAACCTTTGGCGGCGACGCGACCGCGACGATTTCGCGACGCCGCGTTCGCGGTTTTCCGACGAAACGGCGACGCTTGATCCCTTGACGGAACATCAGTCATCGAACCGACGCCGAACCGTCACGCCCACGCCGTTGACCCGCAGTCGGCTTGGTCACAGGGACACGTCCAGATCGTCCGGAGACCGACATGCGCCCTTCCCTCGCCCGCTCGCTGAGCGCCTGCGCCGCCCTGGCCCTGCTCGCCGCCTGCGCCACGCACGAGGTCGATTATCAGGGCGAGGGCGCGGGCCTCGTCGGTCCGGGCGCCCCGGTTCAGGCCGTGCTGGAAACCCCGTCGGTCGGGACGGCGGGTCAGGACGCCGCCGACGATCCCGCCGTCTGGACCAGCGCTGCGCCGGTCACGATCATGGGCCAATCCACGCCCGGCTTCGTCGCCGGCACGGACAAGAAGTCAGGCCTCTACATCTACGGGTTCGACGGCCAGATCCTGCAGTTCCTGCCCGAGGGTCTGCTGAACAATGTCGATGTGGTCGAGGGCCTGTCGGTTGGCGGCCGTCCGCAGGTGGTGCTGGGCGCCAGCGACCGCACGCCGGGCAAGACGGGCATCTCCCTCTATACCTTCGACCCGGCCGGGACGGGCCAGAACGGCGTGCGCTATTGGGGCGCGGTCGCCACCGACGTGGTCGAACCCTATGGCTTCTGCTTTGCGCGTCGCGGCGCCGAGGTCCACGCCATCCTGGTCGGGCACGAGGGCGAGCTGCGCCAGTTCGTCCTGGGCGTGGACGCCGCCGGCCAGCCCACGGCGCGTCTGGTCCGCCGGGCCGAGATCGGAACCATCTCCGAAGGCTGCGCCGCCGACGAGGCCACAGACGCCCTCTATATCAATGAGGAAAACGTCGGCCTGTGGCGCTATGGCCTGAACCCGGCGTCGGGCGGGACCCGCACCCTGATCCAGCCCATCGCCAAGGACATTCTGGTCGCCGACGCCGAAGGCCTGACCACCATCGCCGACGCCACGGGCCGCTATCTGATCGCCTCCAGCCAGGGCGATTCCACCCTCCCCGTCTGGCGCATCGACGGCGCGGCGCCCGAGTACAAGGGCCGGTTCAAGGTCGTGGACGGCGCAGTCGATGGCGTCACCGGCACCGACGGCCTGGCCGCCGCCAGCGGCCAGGTCGGCCCCTTCCCCGACGGCCTTGTCGTCATCCAGGACGACGTCAACGATGTCGGCACCCAGAACTTCAAATACGTCGACTGGCGCGACATCCGCAGGGCGCTGGGGCTGTAGCGGCCGCAATCCACGCCCCCATACGCCTATTCAAAGCGACGGCGTCGCAGAAATGGAAGCGAAAGGATCAGCGCTCGCCGCAGAGGCGCCACGGTCCTTACGCTCGCTGTAGCGATCAACCAGATAGTCCGCCCGGCCTCGGGTCAGCAGGGTGAACTTGTAGAGTTCTTCCATCACGTCCACGAGCCGGTCGTAGTAGCGTGAGGGGCGCATCCGGCCGGCGTCATCGAACTCGTTATAGGCCTTGGCCACCGACGACTGATTGGGGATCGTGATCATTCGCATCCAGCGGCCCAGTACACGCAGCTGATTGACTGTGTTGAACGACTGCGACCCGGCGTTGACCTGCATCACGGCCAGAGTGCGACCTTGGGTCGGCCGAACACCGCCGCTCTCCAAGGGCAGCCAGTCGATCTGCGACTTGAATATCCCCGTCATGGCGCCGTGACGTTCGGGGCTGCACCAGACATGGCCCTCGGACCAGATCGACGCTTCACGCAACTCACAAACCTTGGGATGGCTGGGATCGGCGTCGTCGGGTTGCGGCAGCCCGCGCGGGTCGAAGATACGGGTTTCGGCTCCAAAGCTTCTCAAAAGCCGATCCGCCTCCTCAATCAGCAACCGGCTGAATGAGCGTTCCCGCAACGATCCATAAAGCAGCAAGAAGCGGGGCGGGTGATCTAGGGACATCCCCTGCATCCGGTCCAAGGTCGGTTGATCCAGAAAGTCGGGGTCGAGAGCGGGGAAATCGGTCATGGCTTTTCCATGCCATACAATTCGTATATTCGTGAAGTATGGAATCAAAACCGGCCGTCGATGCGCTGTCTGCCCTCGCTCACGAGGGGCGACTGGCCATTTTTCGCACCCTCGTTCGTGCGGGTCCTGACGGTCTGGCGGCGGGCCGGCTGGGCGACGTCGTCGGCATGGCCGGCAGCACCTTGTCGAACAACCTTACAGTGCTGACCCGAGCCGGGCTGACGACGTCCACGCGCGATGGCCGCTCGATCATCTACAGCGCCAACTATCGACGGATGACGGATCTGCTGACGTTTCTGATGCAGAATTGCTGCGAAGGGTCGCCCGATGTCTGCGCCCCCTGGGCGATGTGATCGCCAAGGCAATGTGCTGCCAACCGCAGGTCGGATGATGTCAGTTTTCGAACGCTACCTGTCGCTCTGGGTGCTCCTGTGCATCCTCGTCGGCGTTACGCTTGGCGCGCTGGCGCCAGACGCCTTCGCGGCCCTCGCGGCGGCGCAGGTCGCGTCGATCAACCTGCCGGTCGCCGGGCTGGTTTGGCTGATGATCATCCCGATGCTGCTCAAGGTCGATTTTTCCGCCCTGGCTCAAATCGGCCGTCACTGGCGCGGAATCGGCGTCACCCTGTTCGTAAACTGGGCCGTCAAGCCGTTCTCGATGGCCCTGCTGGCCTGGCTGTTCCTGGCCGTCTGGTTTCGCCCCTGGCTCCCGGCGAGCGAGATCGACAGCTACATCGCCGGGCTGATCCTTCTGGCGGCGGCGCCCTGCACGGCCATGGTCTTCGTATGGAGCCATCTCATCAAGGGCGACGCCAACTTCACCCTGTCGCAGGTGGCGTTGAACGACGCGATCATGATCGTGGCCTTCGCGCCGGTCGTCGGTCTTCTGCTCGGCCTTTCGGCGATCACCGTGCCGTGGTCCACGCTGGCCCTGTCTGTGCTGCTCTACATCGTGGCGCCGGTCGTCATCGCCCAGATCGTGCGAAGCCTGCTGATGAAGCGCGGCGGCGACGCGCTCCACCGCCTTCTGGCCGTCCTCCAGCCGGTCTCCATCTTGGCCCTGCTGGCGACCCTCGTTCTTCTTTTCGGCTTCCAAGGCGAAAAGCTGCTGGCCCAGCCACTGGTGATCGGCCTGCTTGCGGTCCCGATCCTGATCCAGGTCTATTTCAACTCCGGGCTGGCCTACCTCTTGAACCGCGCATCGGGCGAGCAGCACTGCGTCGCCGGGCCGTCCGCCCTGATCGGCGCCAGCAACTTCTTCGAACTGGCGGTCGCCGCGGCGATCAGCCTGTTCGGCATCCAATCCGGCGCCGCCCTTGCGACGGTTGTCGGGGTGTTGATCGAGGTGCCGGTCATGCTGTCGGTCGTCGCCCTCGTGAACCGCACAAAGCCTTGGTATGAATCCGGCGCAGCCGTGCGGCGCGCCCAGCACAGAGACGCGCAATGACCGTCACCATCTATCACAACCCGAACTGCGGCACGTCGCGGAACACGCTGGCCATGATCCGCGCCTCTGGTGAAGACCCGGTCGTCGTCGACTATCTGGCCGTGGGCTGGTCGCCGGATCTCTTGCGTTCGCTCGCCGCGCAGATGGGCATGCCGATCAAGGCGCTCGTTCGTGAAAAGGGCACGCCGGCCGGCGAACTCGGCCTGCTCGAAGATGACGCAAGCGACGACCAGATCATCTCCGCCATGATCGCCCACCCCGTCATCGTCAATCGCCCCATCGTGGCGACGTCGAAGGGAACGCGGCTTTGCCGGCCATCGGAAGTGGTCTTCGAACTTCTCGACAACCCGCCGCCGAAATTCACCAAGGAAGACGGCGAGGTCGTTTCGTCGGTCTGAAAATGCGCAGCAGCGGCCGCGACCAGTACGGACGCCGCTGGCTACTGATCCTCGTCGAACTTGCGCGCGACCAGATCGGTCAAGGCCTCCATCGCCTCTTCGGCGTCCGGCCCTTCGGCGGAGACGTCGATGCTGCAGCCGATGCCGGCGCCCAGCATCAGCAGGCCCATGATCGAGCGGGCGTCCACCGTCACGCCGTCGCGGGTGACGTGGATCTCGCTTTCGAAGCTGGAGGCCAGTTTGACGAACTTTGCCGAGGCGCGGGCGTGCAGCCCGCGCGTGTTGCAGATGTTCAGGGTCGCGGTGACGGTCATTTTTCGCCTGCGAGCACCCAGGACGCGACAGAGATGTATTTGCGCCCGGCGTCCTGTGCATGGGCCACGCAGGATTCCAGCGTCTCGCGCCCGCGCACGCTGGCCAGTTTGATCAGCATGGGCAGGTTCAGCCCGGCGATGACCTCGGCGCGCGTCTGTTCCATCACCGAGATGGCCAGGTTCGACGGCGTGCCGCCGAACATGTCGGTCAGCAGGATGACCCCTTCGCCGTCGTCCACGGCCGCGGCCGCATCGACGATGTCGCGGCGCCGACGCTCCATGTCGTCTTCCGGGCCGATGCAGATGGCCGCGACGCCGCGCTGCGGGCCGACCACATGCTCCATGGCGGAGAGAAACTCGGACGCCAACCCGCCGTGGGTGACGATCACCAGACCGATCATGAGGACTTCACTCGCATCCCGCCCCGAACCGTCCCAGGCATTCCCCCGCCCGGCAAGGGAGGCCGGACGCCGCCCTCTATGGACCGCAAGGGGCGTGTCATAGACCCGTCTTTCGGGGTTTCAAAGCGTCTCCAACGCCGCTGCGACCACATCGACGGCCGAGGCGGGTCGCGGATCCAGCGTCAGCAGGGGCAGATCGACCCCCGCGAAAGCCCGTGTCTGCGGCTCCGGAAGCCGTTCGACCCCTTCCGCGCTACAGGCGACAGCCAGCGCCACGCGACAGACCGGGCGTGTTCTGGCGGCCACGATTCCGAGGCCGCGCACCTCGATCCGACCGGCGATGGAGGCCGGCGCTGACGCATGAACAGCCCCGTCCGAGGCCCAGACCTGGGTGTAGTCGTCGCTGACCAGGCGCCAGCCGCGCCCGATCAGCCGCAGCGCCAGATCGCTCTTGCCCGCGCCTGACACCCCCAGGATCATCACCCCCCGCCAGGCCCCGCGCCGGCGCACGGCGACGGTGGTGGCGTGGACCGGCTGGCCAGGGCTCACGACCAGCGGCCGACCGCCGGGAAGACGATCTCGAACCGCGCCCCGCCTTCGGCCTTGTTTTCGGCGTGGACGCGACCGCCATGCGCCTCGACGATCTGACGCACGATGGACAGCCCAAGGCCCGAGTTGGAGCCGAACACCGCCCCCTTGGGCCGCGAGGTATAAAACCGCTCGAACACCGTCTCCAGGTTCTCGGCCGGAATGCCCGGCCCCTGGTCCTCGACCCGCACACGGATCGGCAGATCGTCCCCGATGTCCTCCAGCGTCACCCGCACCACGCCGCCTGCGGGGCTGAACGAGCGGGCGTTGTCGATCAGGTTGCGAAACACCTGACCCAGCGGCCCGTCGCGCCCCATGACCCGCAGGGCCTGTTCGGGCGCCGTCAGCAAGACCGGAATGTCGCCCGGCTTGGCCGTCGTCTCATAGACGCCGACGATATCGACCAACAGACGGTTCAGATCGACCGGCCGCGGCCGATCGCGCGACAGCTCCGCATCCAGCCGCGAGGCGTTGGAGATGTCGGTGATCAGCCGGTCCAGCCGACGCACGTCCTGCTGCAACAACGCCGTCAGCTTCTCGCGGTGCGCATCGGTCTTGACCAACGGCAGGGTCTCCAGCGCCGACCGGATCGAGGTCAGGGGGTTCTTGATCTCGTGCGACACATCGGCCGCGAACCGTTCGATGGCGTCCATCCGCGTCGACAGGGTGTCGGTCATGGATTCCAAGGATCGCGCCAGATCGCCGATCTCGTCCTTGCGATCCTCAAGATCCGGCAGGGAGATGGCGCGCGCGCGCTGAAGTTTCACCTGATCCGCCGCCGCCGACAGCCGCATGATCGGCCGCGCCACGAACAGATGCAGCAGCAGCGATCCCAAGAGATTGACCCCCAACGCCACCAGGGCGAACGGGAACAGCGCCTGCCGCTGAGCGCCCAGGATTTCATCCACGTCCCCGGATTCGACGGTCAGCACGCCCAGCACCTGACGCACATGGCGCACCGGAATGGAGACGGAGACGACGCGGTCGCCGGATTCGTTGCGACGCAGGGTCGATTGGGGCGAGCCGTCCAGCGCCGCCGCCACCTCCGCCGCCAGTTCGCTGTCGGCGCGCGCGACCCGGCGCTCGGACAGCAGATTGGCCTTGGCGGCGTCCTCGGTCGCCGTCCCCGCCGGCTGCGCGTCGGGCAGTGGCCGCCCGCCGATGGCCTCGGTCACCTGATAGCTGTCGACCAGCAACAGGCCGTTCACATCATACAGTCGCACCCGCTGGCCCGCCGGGATGAATCGGTCGGTCAGCCAGATCGACGCGCGGATGGGGTCCAGTTCAGGCGTCGGTTCGCCTCGCGTCACGCCTTCTTCGCGCAACACATTGGCCAGCAGCTCGGCCTGGACCGTCAGCGATTCCTGACGCGCCTCGATCAGGCCCGGACGCCATTCATTGATCGCCAACGCCCCGCCGAACAGGATCAGCAGGCTGAGCAGATTGAGCACCAGGATGAAGCCGCCCAGCCGCGATCCGCCGAAGCGGAACAACGGCCGGCGCTGGGGCTCCTCGTCGGGCTCGCGCCCGCCCGGTTCAGCTCTCGCGGTAGCGGTAGCCGACGCCATACAGGGTCTCGATCGCGTCGAACTCATTGTCCACGGCGCGGAACTTCTTGCGCATCCGCTTCACGTGGCTGTCGATGGTGCGGTCGTCGACATAGACCTGATCGTCGTAGGCGGCGTCCATCAGGTTGTCGCGGCTCTTCACGAAGCCGGGACGCTGGGCCAGGGCCTGCAGCAGCAGGAACTCGGTCACCGTCAGCTTGACGGGCTTGCCGTCCCAGGTCGACTCGTGGCGCGCCGGGTCCATCGACAGCTTGCCGCGCTTGATCGCCCGGCCCGAGACTTCGGCCGCCGTTTCCGGCTCGCCGCCGTCAGCGCCCGTGCGACGCAGCAGCGCCTTGACCCGCTCGATCAGCAGACGCTGGCTGAAGGGTTTGTGGATATAGTCGTCGGCGCCCAGGTTGAAGCCCAGGATCTCGTCGATCTCCTCGTCCTTGGACGTCAGCATGATCACCGGAATCTGCGAGGTCTGGCGCAGACGACGCAGCACCTCCATCCCGTCCATGCGCGGCATCTTCACGTCCAGGATCGCCAGATCGGGCGGCGAGGATTCCAGCGCGGCCAGACCCGAGGCCCCGTCGTGATAGGCGGTGATCTTGTGGCCATGGCTTTCCAGCGCCAGCGAAACGGACGCCACGATGTTCTCGTCGTCATCGACCAGAGTGATGTTGGCCAAGGGTGTCTTCTCCTGAACTTTACGTTCCCGCGAGCAAGAACGCACAGCAAGCGTAACCGTTCGATCTCGGTCACATTAGGGCTAGAGCGTTTCGGGCCGAATGAAAATCGCCTGCAACCCGAAAGCGGTTCGGTGACAGCCAAATGGTCACGGCGGCGCCTCTTTTCAACGCGCACTTGCCGTCCTTCCGGCGTGCACAGAAACATTCCGGCTTCGAAAACCTCGCCTTAAAGGCTTGGGATGCAGGATCGGCCCATGGCGGGTCCGATCCATTACGAAGTCTATGTCCGCAAGAGCGCCCCGTCGTCGTGGACGCTGCTGATCGCGACCGAAGACCGCAAACACGCCATCGAGACCGCCGAGGAGCAGCTTCGGGACCGTCTCGCCATCGCCTCGCGCGTGACCAAGGAGACGCTGGATCCCGAGACGATGGAGTTCAGCTCCCTGACCATCCTGACGCTGGGCGCGCCGGAGGAGCGAAAGAAGAAGGTCGCCGACAAGGCGGTCCCGCCGGCCTGCAGCAGTCCGGCCGAACTCTATTCGCCCCATGCTCGCACCCTGATCGGCCGGGTGCTGGAGGACTGGCTGAAACGCGAGGGCGTGACCGCCTTCGAACTGCTGCATCGCCCCGATGTGGCCGAACGGCTGGAGGCGGCCGGGGTCGAGCTTCAGCACGCCATCCAGAAGGTCGCGGTCCCCGAAAGCCAGGCCACGGGCCAGGAGGTGCACGGCGTCGTGCGCCACTACCAAAAGCTGACCGAACAGGCGATGGCGCGGCTGCGCAAAGCCGGGCGCGACGGCCTGTTCCCCACGCTGGACGACCGTTCCATCGCCGATCTGGCGCATCGGCTGACCGGCGCGCCGGATCGGGCGCTGCGCATGGGCGGGGTGGTCGCCGGCGCGCTGAAGGATCGGCGCGGCGCCCGTGATCGCCTGACCGTGCTGATGGATTTGATGGACGCCGCGCCCGCCGACGGCCCGCCGCGCGCCCTGGTCGTGGTGGTGGTCGAGCAGATCGTCGCCGAAATGCTGGCCGTGCGCACCAACCTGACCGAGATTCTGGGCCCGTCGCTGGACCAGGGCGCCAATCTGGCGGCCATCGTCCGCATGGTCGCGCCGGAGGAGATGGACGCCCTGTTGCGGATGGACCCGCGCCTCGCCCTGATGATGCCCCAGGTCGAGGGACCGGCCGCGCGCCTGGGCCTGCATCTGGCCTCGGGCGAGTTTCCGCTTCTGGCCGCGTCCCTGGCCCGTCTCGTCACCCGCGACCTGACCAGCCAGCGCCGCCTTCGGCCCCACGATCCGGTCGGAGAGATCGACATCCTGCGTCTTCTGGCCATGGCTCTGACCGCCTCGGCCGGCCGTTTGCTGACGCTGGAAGAGGTCCAGACCGCCTTCGTCGAACGCTCCAAGAGCCTGGTCACGGCCGATTTCGTCGGCGCCTACGTCAACCCCTGCCCCACGGTTCTGGCCGAGGCCGAGCAGCTGACCCGCCTGTGCGAGAACGTCACCGGCGGAGCCAACAAGCGCGCCGCCGCGCGCTGGCTCAGCGCCTGTATCGGCTCGCTGCGTTTCGAAACCGAAATCCGCCAGTCCGTCCCGGGCGGCCCGACCGCCTCGCACAAGCTCGCGACCCTGGCCCGTCTTCAACGCTCGGTTCAGGCCGCGCATCTGGCCGATCACGACCAGACCCAGATCATGGACGCCATCGGCGCGGTCGGCGCCAATCTGGAGGCCGACGCCCATCTGATCGCGCAGATCGTCCGCGCCCAGGCGGCTGCGCCTCAGAAGCTGACAGCCCTGCTGAAACTGGCCACCGGTGAAGCCGGCCCGCTCGGCCCCGTCGCCGACCGTGCCCGCGCCGAGGCCATCAAGCTGCTGCGCTCGCCCGACGTCCGCACCGCCCTGACCGCCGCCCCGCAAAACGTCGCGGCGTTGAGAGGCCTGATGCAGCAGGCGGGCCTGGCGGCCTAGCCGACCTCAGTCGAAGATATCGAAGATGCTGTCGCGCTTCTTTTTCTTGTAGCGATAGTCGTCGTCGCGATGCCGGTCGTCGCGATATTTGTCGCTCCGGTAGCCCCGATCGTCGCGATACGGCTGCGACGCCCCGCCGCCCCACGGTTGGGCCTGAGGGTGAGCATGAGGCTGGGCATAGGGCTGAGGCGGCGGCGCATAGGCCTGCGGCGCGGGCACGACCGGGGCCGTGGCGTGGCCCTCCTCGACTGCGGCGGCCATCAGCTTTTCCAGCTCGCCACGATCCAGCCAGACGCCCCGGCAGTCGGGGCACATGTCGAACTGAACGCCGTTGCGCTCCAGCGTCTGCATGGCGGCGTTGTCGTTTGGGCACATCAGAAGAGGCATGTCGGGCTCCGATCGAAAAAGAATGGGCGGTCGATGCGACAGGCCAGGAGGGGAAAGCTTCGCCGCATCGACACGCCCGTGCGGTCCGACATCGCGTCACACGATCCGGCGCAAGGAAGGGGGACGCCGGACCGCGAGAACGCCAGAGGGGCCCGTTCCGCCTCATCAAGCTAGGCGCCGTCGCCGCCCGCCGCCATGCGTCGCGGGGCCGCAGGGGCTTGGGCCGCCCCTGCCATCCTATCGACGATGACGATTGCGCGCCTTTACCGGGCCTTACGATCGACCAGCGACCCTTTGCCGGTCATGGTCGCAAACCGTGTTAGAGTGGCGCCCCGGTCTTTGACATCTTCGCGCGCCGCCAGAACCCGCGCCGAATTAGACAGATTAGACGAATTAGACGGTGTTTTTGTCAGCGGACCCGCTGGCCGATGTGCACGGATTGCACTCGAAAATTCTAGCAGACCTGCCCGGCGGCCCAGCCCGACGACCAGGCCCACTGGAAATTATAGCCGCCCAGCCAGCCGGTCACATCGACCGCCTCGCCGATGAAATACAGCCCCGGCACGGTCTTGGCCTGCATCGTCTGCTGGTCCAGCGCGGCCGTATCGACCCCGCCCAGCGTCACCTCGGCGGTCCTGTAACCTTCGGACCCCACCGGCTTGACCGCCCAGGCGTTGACCGCCTGATCCAGTCGCCGCAGCACCTTGTCCGACAGGTCCGCCAGATTGCCCGCCGCCCCTTCGCGCTGGCACAGGCTCTCGGCCAGACGACGCGGCACGATATGGCCCAGCGCGGTGTGGACGGCCTGTTTTCCGTTCGACGCCTTGGCCGCCTTCAACTCCTCGAACACGTCGCGGCCCGGCGCCATCGAGGCCACCACCGCCTCGCCCTCGCGCCAGTAGGAGCTGATCTGAAGAATGGCCGGACCCGACAGGCCGCGGTGGGTGAACAGCATGGCCTCGTGGAAGCTGGCCTTGCGCGCCTTGGCCCCTTCGGGCGCCGAGGCGACCGAGGCGTCCACCGCCACCCCCGCCAACGGCGTCAGCGTCTCCAGCAGTCCCGCCTCGAATGTCAGGGGGACCAGCGCCGGCCGGGTCTCGGTGACGCGAATGTCGAACTGGCGCGCGACCTCATAGGCCCAGCCGGTCGCCCCCATCTTGGGGATCGACTTGCCGCCGGTCGCCACGACCAGCGACGCCGCCGTGACCTGTGATCCGTCCGACAGGATCGCCGTGAAGCCCTCGCCGGATCGTGCGATCCGCTCCACCCCGGTCTTCAGGCTCAGGGTCACGCCCGCCGCCGCCATGTCGTCGGTCAGCATACGGACGATCTGCTTGGCGCTGTCGTCGCAGAACAGCTGGCCCAGCGTCTTCTCGTGCCAGGCGATCCCGGCCCTATCGATGCGCTTGACGAAATCGTGCTGGGTGTAGCGGCGCAGGGCCGAGGTCGCGAACCGGGGGTTCTCGCCCAGAAAGTTCGCCGGTCCGCAGCCCAGATTGGTGAAGTTGCAGCGTCCGCCGCCCGAGATGCGGATCTTCTCGCCGGGCCGGTCGGCATGGTCCACGACCCTGACCCGGCGCCCGCGTCGCCCGGCCTCGATGGCGGCCATCATCCCGGCCGCGCCGGCCCCGACCACCAGGACGTCGACGAGGGCGTCCGAAGACGCCCTCGTCACTTGGAACCTCGCGGTTCCAGCCTCGGGGAGAGCTTAGTAACGGTAGTGATCCGCCTTGAACGGGCCTTCGACCGGCACGTTGATGTAGTCGGCCTGGTCCTTGGTTAGGACGGTCAGCTTGGCGCCCAGCTTGGCCAGGTGCAGCATGGCGACCTTCTCGTCCAGGTGTTTGGGCAGGGTGTAGACCTTGTTCTCGTACTTGTCGGCGTTGGTCCACAGTTCGATCTGGGCCAGCGTCTGGTTGGTGAAGGACGCCGACATCACGAAGGACGGGTGGCCCGTGGCGTTGCCCAGGTTCACCAGGCGGCCTTCCGACAGCAGGATGATCTTCTTGCCGTCCGGGAACTCGACGTGGTGGACCTGCGGCTTGATCTCGTCCCACTTGAAGTTCTTCAGGCCGGCGACCTGAATCTCGGAGTCGAAGTGGCCGATGTTGCAGACGATGGCGTTGTTCTTCATCTGCCGCATGTGGTCGACAGTGATGACGTCCTTGTTGCCGGTCGTCGTCACATAGATGTCGGCGCGGCCGGCGGTGTCGTCCAGCGTCTGGACCTCATAGCCTTCCATCGCGGCCTGCAGGGCGCAGATCGGGTCGATCTCGGTCACGATCACGCGGGCGCCGCCCTGGCGCAGCGAGGCGGCCGAGCCCTTGCCCACGTCGCCGTAGCCGCAGACCACCGCGACTTTTCCCGACAGCATGACGTCGGTGCCGCGACGGATCGCGTCGACCAGCGATTCCCGGCAGCCGTACAGGTTGTCGAACTTGGACTTGGTGACGCTGTCGTTGACGTTGATGGCGGGGAAGGGCAGCTCGCCCTTTTCGGCCATCTGATACAGGCGATGAACGCCCGTGGTCGTCTCTTCCGAAACGCCGCCGATGGCGTCGCGGATGGCCGAATAGAAGCCCGGCTTCTCAGCCAGATAGCGCTTCATGACCTTGAAGAGAGCCTCTTCCTCTTCGTTCTGCGGGTTGGCCAGGACCGAGATGTCCTTCTCGGCCTTCGGACCCAGCACGCACAGCAGGGTCGCATCGCCGCCGTCGTCCAGGATCAGGTTCGGATAGCCGCCGTCGGCCCATTCGAAGATCTTGTGGGCGTAGTCCCAGTACTCTTCCAGCGTCTCGCCCTTGGTGGCGAAGACCGGCGTGCCGTTGGCGGCGATGGCGGCGGCGGCGTGGTCCTGGGTCGAGAAGATGTTGCACGAGGCCCAGCGCACTTCGGCGCCCAGGGCTTCCAGCGTCTGGATCAGGACCGCCGTCTGGATGGTCATGTGCAGGCTGCCGGCGATGCGGGCGCCCTTCAGCGGCTGGCTGGCGCCGAACTCGTCACGCAGGGACATCAGGCCCGGCATTTCGGTTTCCGCGATCTCGATTTCCTTGTTGCCCCAATCGGCCAGGGTGATGTCGCGAACGATGTAGTCGGTCATGGCTTGGGCTCCTGGCCGCAATGAGTTTGGGCCCTCATAGCCCGGCGCGCGCCGAGTATCAACAAACACATAAAGATATCCTTATGCGATCTAGGCTCAGCAGTTTCTTAAATCCTGGCCGGTAGAGAGTTCGCCATGGAACGCCGCGCTCTTCTCGGTCTCGCCGTCGTCGCGACGGCCGCCGCCTCGACCTCCGCCCGCGCTTCGAGCGGCGGCGCGGCGCCGTCGGCCGACACCTATATCCGCCTGCCGGTCATCACCGCCTCGATCCTTCAGGCGAACGGACGTCGGGGCGTGCTGACCATCGAAACCGGGGTCGACGTGCCCGATGCGGCCCTGCGCACCCGCGCCCAGCAGTCTGCGCCGCGCCTGCGCGCCGCCTACAACACCGCCGCCCAGCGCTTCGCCAACGGCCTGCGCCCCGGCGTCGTGCCCGACATCGACCAGCTGTCGGCCGCGCTTCAGGCGGCGACCAACGCAACCCTGGGCCGCCCCGGCGCCCGTCTGCTGCTCGGCACAGTGATGGCCGTCTGAGACTTCACAAGAACGAATAGGGGTCCACGTCCACCGTCAGGCGGACGGAGCCCGGCACCTTCACCCGCTGGAGCCAGGAGCGCAGGAAGGCCTGGAGGTTCACGTCCCGGTCGGCCCGCACCAGCAGCCGCTTGCGCCGCCTCCCCCGCACCAAAGCGAGCGGCGCATCGGCGGGGCCATAGACCTCCAGCCGTTCGGCGTTGGGAATAGCCTGGGCCAAGTCGTTCGCCGTCTTCTCGACCGCAGCCGCATTCTCGCTGGACAGGATGATCGCCGCCAGCCGGCCATAGGGCGGCAGGGACGCCGCCTCGCGCTCGGCCATTTCCGCCTCGACGAAGGCGTCGCGATCGCCGGCCGCCAGAGCTGTCAGCACCGGATGCTCGGGCGTCCAGGTCTGAAGCAGCGCCCGCCCCGGCCGATCCGCGCGCCCCGCCCGGCCCGTCGCCTGGGCCAAAAGCTGATAGGTCCGCTCGGCCGCGCGCAGATCGCCGCCGCGTAGCCCTAGGTCCGCATCCACCACGCCCACCAGCGTCAGGCGCGGGAAGTTGTGGCCCTTGGCTGCGGCCTGCGTCGCCACCAGAATGTCGATCTCCCCGTCCGTCATCTTCTGGATCAGGGCGCGCGCCGATCGGGCGTCCGGCGCGGTGTCGGAACTGAAGACCGCCGTGCGCGCCTCGGGGAACAGTTGGCGCACCTCTTCCTCGACCCGCTCGACCCCCGGCCCGACCGAGATCAGCGAGTCCTCGGCCCCGCACGAGGGACACAGCTTGGGCCGCGCCATCGAAAAGCCGGTCAGGTGACAGACCAGTCGCCCGGTGTAGCGATGCTCGACCAGCCAGCTGTCGGTGTCCGGCGCCGTCAGCCGATGGCCGCAGGCGCGGCACAGGACCACGGGCGCATAGCCGCGCCGATTCAGGAACAGCAGGGTCTGCTCGCCGCGCGCCAAGGTTTCGCCGATGGCCAGGCGCAGCGGCTGCGACAGCCAGGTTTGCGGATCGGGCGTGTTCTGCCGCAAATCCAGCAGGGCGATGTCCGGCAGGACCGCCGTCCCGTGCCGCGCGCCCAGCCTCAGCCAGTCGTAGCGCCCGCTCTGCGCGTTCCACAGCGTCTCCAGCGACGGCGTCGCCGAGGCCAGGACAACCGCCGCCCCCTCGATCCGCGCCCGCGCCACGGCCAGGTCGCGGCCGTGATAGACCAGGCCTTCCTCCTGTTTGAACGAGCCGTCATGCTCCTCGTCCACGACGATCAGGCGCAGATTGACGAAGGGCAAAAACAGGGCCGAGCGCGCCCCGACAACGATGTTGCAGCGCCCGGCGACGACCGCCTCCCACACCTGGCGGCGGCGCGGCGGGGCGACGCCGGAATGCCATTCGGCCGGGGCGGCGTCGAACCGCGCCGTGATCCGCTCGATCAGGGCCTGGGTCAGGGCGATCTCGGGCAGCAGGATGAGGATTTGCGCGGCTGGATCGGCCCGCAGCACCCGCGCGATGGCCTCCAGATAGGCCTCGGTCTTGCCCGACCCCGTGACCCCATCCAGCAGGAAGGGGCGGAAGCCGCCGCCGGCCACGCCCTCCGCCATCGCCGTCGCCGACGCCGCCTGGTCGCCGTTCAGCGCGGCGGGGGCGTGGTCGGGATCGGGCCGGTCGAACGCCGCCTCGGCCGCGATCTCGATGATCTCCAGCACGCCCTCGTCGATCAGGCCCTTGACCACGCCCGACGACACGCCCGCCGCCCGCGCCAGGTCGGCCGGCGGCATGGCGCGATCACCCAGGGCCTCCAGCACGCCTGTGCGGGCCGGGGTGGCGCGCGAGGGCGACCGTTCGCCCACCCGACGCACCCGGCGTTCCGGCCGGGGCCGGGGCGCGCGCAAGCCCTTCAACGCCGTCGCCGCCATCTCGCCGGGCGCCGACAAGGTCCATCGTCCGGCCCATTCCACGAAATCCATCACGCCCGCCGGCAGGGGCGGATCGTCCAGGCGGCTGTCGATCGCCTTCAGGCGCCGGTTCGATCCCGTCGTCTCGAACACCTCGGACACCACGCCCCGGATCAGGCGCGGCCCCAGCGGCACGGCGACCTGATCGCCCCGCGCCAAATCTCCGCTGGCCAGGCTCAGCGCCTCGGGAACCTCGTAGTCGAAGGCCTCCGGCACCGGCAGGGGAATGAGGACCGAGGCGACTTTCACCGAACTGCGCCCTCGGCTATGAAGCCGCCCATGAAACTCTTTCTCGATACCGCCGACGTCGCCGTCATCAAGGACATGGTCCCCACCGGAATGGTGGATGGCGTCACCACCAATCCGTCGCTGATCGCCAAGTCGGGTCGGAACATCGCCGAGGTCATCGCCGAAATCTGCGCCCTGGTCGAGGGGCCGATTTCCGCCGAGGCCGTCTCGCTCGATTTCGAGACCATGGTCAAGGAAGGCGACAAGCTGGCCGCCATCGCCCCGAACGTGGTGGTGAAACTGCCCCTGACCTGGGACGGCCTGCGCGCCTGCCGCGTCTTCACCGACAAGGGTATCAAGACCAACGTCACCCTGTGCTTCTCGGCCGCCCAGGCGCTGCTGGCCGCCAAGGCCGGCGCCACCTTCGTCTCGCCGTTCGTCGGACGTCTGGAAGACAATGGCGCGGACGGCATCGGCCTGCTGGAAGAAATCCGCGTCCTGTATGACGTGCACGGTTTCGAGACCCAGATCCTGGCCGCGTCCCTGCGCAATGTGGGTCATGTCGCCGCCGCCGCCGTCGCCGGATCGGACGCCGCCACCTTCGGCGCCGACACATTCAAGGCCTTGGTGAACCACCCGTTAACCGACAAGGGTCTTGATGCCTTCGTGTCGGACTGGGCCAAGACGGGTCAGTCTATTCTGTAGCATCGCGGTTCCCGGAGAGGTCTGTTTGAGCGGCTCATTGGACCTTTTCGAAACGTCGGAATCGGACGCAACGCCCCATATCGGCGACGGCTTGCATTGGCCCGACGTGCGCGGCTGGCTCCAGACCCATCCCCAGACCCTGCTGGACGATCGCTCTCTGCTGGAAGAGATCGGCCTGCGTCCGCACGGTCGCAATGTGGTCGAGTTCGGCGCCGCCGCCCTGACGCGGCTGGAGGCCGTGGTCGAGCGCGAGACCGGCGCCCGGCGCGAGATCGAACTGATCGCCCGCGCCAACTTCGCCGCCCAGACCCAGACGCACGTCGCGACGCTGGACCTGATGGAGGCCAAGAACCATTCCGACCTGGCCCGGCGACTGGATGCGGCGGCGCAGGGGCGGTTCGGCTTGGCCGGCGCCGCCATCGCCCTGGAAAAGCCCGGCGGCGTACCCTTCGGCTGGCGCGCCTTGGAAGAGGGCGATGTCGACAATCTGCTGGGCGAGCACGGCCTGACCTGGCTGGGCCCGATGATCTCGGGACTGAATTTCTTCGGCGCGGCCGAGGATCAGGTGCGGTCCATCGCCCTGGTCCGCATGGCCCCGCACCTGACGCCGGGTGGACCGCCGCGCCCCTGCATCTGCGCCTTCGGCTCGCCCGAGCCTGAAGGCTTCACGCCTAATATGGGCTGCGAACTGGCCGCCTTCCTGGCGCGAGTGACGGAGCGGATGGCCGAGCGATGGCCGGTTCTGAACTGACCGCCTCCGACGCCCTGCGCGCCTGGCTGGACCATCTGGCGCACGAGCGTCGGCTGTCGCCGCGCACGCTGGAGGCCTATGGCCACATCGGGCGGCTCTATGTCGCCTTCCTCGAACGCCATCGCGGCGAGACCCTGTCGCTGAAAGACATGGGCACGATCACCGCCGCCGAGGTGCGCGCCCACATGGCCGAGCGACGATCCGGCGATCACCCACTGGCGGCCCGGTCGCTGAGCCAGAGCCTGTCGGCCATTCGCGGATTTCATGCCTTCCTCGATCGGCGGCTGAACACGCCCGCGCCGCAGCTGGCCCTGGTGCGCGGCCCCAAGGTCAAGCCGTCCCTGCCCCGGCCGGTGACCGAGGATCAGGCGCGCGGGCTATTGGCCGAGCCGGACGCCGACCCCGACGCCGAACCGTGGGAGGCCGCGCGCGACCGGGCGGTGCTGACCCTGCTCTACGGCTGCGGCCTGCGCATTTCCGAAGCCATGTCCCTGACCCGCGCAGATGCGCCGCTGGGCGAGACGCTGCGCATCGTGGGCAAGGGATCCAAGACGCGGATCGCGCCGATCCTGCCCGCCGTGCGCGAGGCGGTGGACGCCTATCTGGCCCTGCTGCCCTTCCCGCTCCAACCCGCCGACGCCCTGTTCCGCGCCCGACGCGGCGGCCCCTTAAGCCCCCGTCATGTCCAGGCCTCGGTCCAGAAGCTGCGCGGCCGGCTGGGCCTGCCCGAACGCACCACGCCTCACGCATTACGCCACAGTTTCGCGACCCACCTGCTGGGCGCCGGCGCCGACCTGCGTTCCATTCAGGAACTGCTGGGCCACGCTAGCCTGTCGACGACCCAGAAATACACCGGCGTCGACGCCGATCGCCTTTTGAACGCCTATGCGGCCGCCCATCCCCGCGCCTAGCGACGCGGCGCGGGCGGAGCCGGCGGCGCGCCGACGTCGGGCTCGGACGGCATCAGGTTTCGACCCAGCGCCCGTTGATCCGGCACGGCGTAGCTGATCGGCAGGGGACAGTTCTTCTGGTCGCGCCGGTCCAGCAGCAGATAGCGCCGGACCTGCCCGTCATCGAGCGAGCGATCCAGCGTCATGGCGCCGACGTGGCCTTGGCGAGCCTGCATCAGCGGATCGCCGCAGCGATGCATGTCCTCTCTCGGTGCCGACACAACGCCAAGATCACGGCTGGTGATCGCGCTGGACGACGCCGCCGCAGGGTCGGACAGGGCCAGCATAAGCAAGGTCAGCATCGCATCCTCCTGTTTCAGCTGGGAAGCTACGCCGACAACCCCGGATTGACCAGACGGCGACGAGCGCCGGGCGGGAAGGCGCAGCCGCGCCGAGACACGACGGACAAGAATATGTCTCAGGCTCTTCGCCGAATGAGCGTAGCGTGCCCAGCCCTGGCGAAGGCTTGAGGAGGACAGGCAAGTGCGGCCAGGGATTGGCGAAGGATCGAGCGTGAAAACGTCGCGGCGCAAGACGCTGGGCCTGCTGGCGGCTGTTCCTTTTGTATCCGCCCAGACCGCCGTCCCGGCGGACCCGCCCGATCAGGTCCGGCTCTTGCAAAATCTGCTGACGCGGATGGGCGTCGGCGTGCGGCTGAACGGAAGCGTCCAGCAGATCTTCGTCATCGACACCGGCGCCGAGCGAAGCGCGGTCTCGGCCGAGCTGGCCCAGGCCTTGGCCCTTCCGCCCGGCCGCCCCGTCGTGGTGCACGGGATCACGGCGGCCGAGGTCACGCCGACCGTACAACTGGCGCAGATCGAGATCGGACGCCGACGCTTCACCGACCTGACCCTGCCGGTCTTTCCGCGCGACGCCCTGGGCGCCGACGGCCTGCTCGGTCTGGACTTGCTGTCCCGCTTTCGCCTGACGCTGGACGTCAACGCCCGCCAGGTCGCCCTGTCTCAGTCAGGCTCGACCAGCATCGCGCTGACGACCAGCCCCGACGCCACGCGGCCCCAGCAACAGGACGTATTGGTCGCCGGTCGTCGCGGTCGCTTCGGTCAGCTGATCCTGACCCGGATCGAGGTCGCGGGCGTAGAGGTCGCCGCCTTCATCGACAGCGGCGCGGAATATTCGATCGGCAATCTGGCCCTGATGCAGGCGATCGACATCGGCCAGGCCGCCGCCCCGTCCGAGCCTGTGCGCATGGTCGGCATCGTCGGCGGCGCGGTGACGGCCCGCACCGGCACGACGCCCGCCCTGCACATCGCGGGACGATCGCTGGGACCGACCCCGCTGCTGTTCGCCGACCTGCATGTGTTTCAGGTCATGGACCTGATCGACAAGCCGGCCCTGCTGCTGGGCGCCGATATCCTGAGCCGGTTCAGCCGCATCACCCTGGATTACGGCCGCAGCCGGGTGGCCTTCGGCGGCGTGCTGCGCCGTCGTGCGCCCAGCTGATCAGATCGCCTTGATCGCCCCGCCGTCCAGCCGGATCAGAGAGCCGGTGACATAGGCCGCCAGCGGACTGCACAGGAAAGCGGCGGTGGCGCCGAACTCCTCGGTCGTGCCGATGCGGCCGACGGGGATGGATTTGACGGATTCGGCCCGCGCCTCTTGCGGCGTCGTGCCGGTGCGCTCGGCGGTCGCCTGGTCCAGCCTTTCGATCCGCGGCGTATCGATCCGCCCCGGCAGCAGGGTGTTGACCGTGACACCGTCCGGTCCGACCTCGTTGGCGAGCGTCTTGGCCCAGGCCGCGACCGAGGCCCGCAAGGTGTTGGACACGCCCAGCGCCGCCGACGGCTCGACCACCGTGATCGAGGCGACGTTCAGGATCCGCCCCCAGCCGGCCGCCCGCATGCCCGGCAGCACCCGATCGGTCAGGCGGAAGATCGACAGCACCATCGACTCGAAATGATCGCGCCACACCGCCGCCTCTAGCCCCGACACGCCCGACGGCGGCGGCCCCCCGGTGTTGTTCAGCAGGATTTCGATCGGCCCGCCCAACAGATTCTCGGCTCGATCCACCGCCTTCAGCAGCGCCTCATGATCCGCCAGGTCCGCCGCCGCCACGACCGCCTTGCCCGGTCCGGTCGCGTTCAGCGCATCCGCCACGGCCTGAAGCTTTTCCGCATCGCGCGACAGCAGGGCGACATGCGCGCCCTCGGCGACCAGGGCCGTCGCCACGGCGCGACCGAGGCCGGATGAGCCGCCGCAGATCAGGGCGCGCTTGCCGTTCAGTTTCAGGTCCATGGTCGATCTCCGGCTCCGGTTTCCAGCTTCGCATATCGGACGCCGGCCCGTCCGGCGCAACGCGGCGTTAACCGACGCGGCGCACCTTCGTGTCCGAGCGGCCGCCAGCACCCGTTTGGACAGGCCGGGAAGGGCCCGCCCATGCCGACCAAGATGACCTCCAGCATCCGCCGCCACAGCGATCATTTCGAACCACAGGACACCGATCCGCACGAGCAGCGTCGCCTGCGCGGCCAGTTGGAGCAGATCGACTACGCCGCCTATGTCGCCAACAAGGAGGTGATCGGTCACGCCCTGAACGGGGTGGACGCCGCATCGCTGCAAAAGCTGGCGGTCATGACGGCGACGGCCCGCGCCAAATGGGTCGCGGAATCGCTGCGTCTGGCTCATTCTGGCTCGGCCGTCACGCCCGATCAGGTCGCCCGCCTGACCGCCGCCCGCACCGCCTTCGACGAGCTGGCCGAGGCTTATGAGGCGCTGCGCCGCATCATCGAACGGGGATACGTCGCCCTGAGGTGACCGCGTCGCCGGCATGTGCGGAACCGGGCGCCCTCGTCCTCGTTCTGCGGCCATGAAAATCGCTCGCATCGCTTCCATGGCCCTGATCGCCGGCGCCGCCCTGACGCTGGGCGCCTGCGCCACCCTGCAACGCGGTCCCGTCGGCAACGCCGCCGTGCCCCAACCCGCCAAGCCGGTCGATCTGAACCGCTACGCCGGCCTGTGGTATGAGATCGGGCGCTACGAGAACGGGTTCGAGCGCGGCTGCGAAGGGGTGACCGCTCAATATACGGTGCGCGATGACGGCCTGGTCGGGGTGTTGAACACCTGCCGCCAGGGTGCG
The DNA here is from genome assembly GCF_000964075.1 of Brevundimonas sp. KM4. NCBI lineage: Bacteria > Pseudomonadati > Pseudomonadota > Alphaproteobacteria > Caulobacterales > Caulobacteraceae > Brevundimonas > Brevundimonas sp. KM4. The sequence continues at coordinate 133,796 of NZ_JZRG01000010.1, forward strand.
GTCGACGGTCCGGAAAAGACCTCCGAGGGCAAGGCGAAGATCGTCGAGGGCAGCGAAAACGCCAAGCTGAAGGTGTCCTTCTTCGGCCCCTTCTATGTCGGCGACTATTGGGTGCTGGACCGCGCCGACGACTATTCCTGGTCCATCGTCGGCGAGCCGTCGGGCCGCTACCTCTGGCTGCTCAGCCGCACGGCGCAACCTTCGGCCCAGACCCGCGAGACCATTCTCAACCGCACCCGCGCCCTTGGCTATGACCTGACGCTGGTCCGGCCGACCCAACACTGATCACCGGCTCGCGCCGCCCCGAAGCCACCTTCAAGGATCATCCATGCGTATTGCAACGCTCGCCGCCCTGTCGGCCCTTCTGGTGTCCGCAGGATCGGCCTCGGCCGAGACCATTTCGACCCACGTCCTGGATTTGGCGCGCGGCGTCGGCGGCCGCGACGTGCCCGTCACCCTGGCGATCAAGGACGGCGACGGCGGCTGGCGACAACTGGCGACCGCGCGCACCGACGAGAACGGTCGCGTCCGCTCGTTCGGCGATCAGATCACGACCCAAGCGGCAACCTACAAGCTGACGTTCGACATGTCGCAATACGGCGACAAGGACGCCCAGCCCTTCTTCCCAGAGATCGACGTGGTGTTCCAGGTCCGCGACCCCAGCATCCACTATCACGTCCCTGTCGTCGTCAGCCCCTACGGCTACAGCACCTACCGCGGCAATTGAGCCAGGGAGCGGGCCGATCGGCTTGTATCTCGGGTCTGACTAGGAACGCCTGGTGGAGCCGAGGACCAGAAAATTAGTGTCCTGAATTGTCCCGCCTTGTTCACCAACTCATTGGTATATTGACTGAATTTCAGACCAGTGATTTCAACCTGTTCCACGTCATCCGGTGCAATTCGCGTGCAGTTTTAGGGTGGCTTTTAGGGTGGGGCAGGGAGCGGCGATCAGCCGGAATGAATGGCCAAGGTAATTCAGAAACTGAGCGCGCGCCGTGTGGCAACTGAAACCCGTCTTGGGCCCCATGGGGACGGCGGAAACCTCTTTCTCATAGTCAAGAAGACTAAGCGAGGCTGATCTTCCCCCGTAAAAGTGGA
>NZ_JZRG01000011.1:0-27034 GCF_000964075.1 Brevundimonas sp. KM4
GGGAGCGATCCCCGCCGTTTTTTCTTGCCCGGATCAGTAGGCGGCGGTGAAGCGGGCGCGGCTCTGCTTGGGGTTCTCCAGCTCGTCGACCATGGCGATGGCGTAGTCGGAGAAGCCGATCTTGCTGTCGCCGTTGGCGTCCACGACCAGTTGGTCGGTCCCGGTGCGATAGCGGCCCAGGCGCGGCGTTTCCTCGATCAGGGCGGCGGGGGAGAAGAAAGTCCAGTCGATGTCCGTTTCCTGACGCAGGTCGTCCAGGAAGGTGATGCCGCCCTTGGCGATGGGCTTCCATTCGGCCGGAAACTGCGGCGTGTCGAACAGGAGGACGCCAGGCGCGACCTCCAGGCTGGCGGCGCCGCCGGTGACGAGCAGGCGCGGGACGCCGGCGGTCTTCAGCGCACCCAGGATCGTCGCGGCGGGAACATCGAAGTGCAGGGCGCTGATGACCGCGTCCGAACCCTTGATCAGGTCGGCGAGCGCGGCGGCGTCCGAGGCGTCGCCGGCGACAGGCGTGACGCCGGTGGCGCTCGGGATCGCCTCAGGCTTGCGGGCGATGGCGGTGACCGTGTGACCGCGCGCGGCCAGTTCCTTGGTGATTTCCGAGCCGGCGCGACCGCTGGCGCCGAGAACTGCGACTTTCATGGAAGGCTCCTTTGGGTATCCAATGGATACCAGGTGCGCTACGGAGTGCGCCCATGCAAGACGGCACCTCTCAGACACCTGGTCACCTTCAAGAAACCTGGCTGCGCGGCGATGTGTTCGCAGCGAACTGTCCGACGCGGCAACTGCTGGACCGGATCGCCGACAAATGGAGCACCCTGATCCTGATCGTGCTGGGCGAGGGGCCGATCCGGTTCAACGCCCTGAAGCAGCGGGTCGATGGGGTGTCGCAGAAGATGCTGAGCCAGACGCTGAAATCGCTGGAGCGCGACGGGCTGGTGTCACGCTCCGTCGTGGCCACCGTGCCGGTGTCGGTGACCTATGCGGTCACGCCGCTGGGCCGAACCCTGATGGCGGCGATGCAGTCGATCATCGACTGGGCCGAGACCCGGATGCCGGAAGTCGCGGCCGCGCAAACGGCCTACGATCAGCGATCCTCCGACGCCCACTGACTTTTTTATCGCGCGCGGCGAACGGCCACGCTCGACCCGCGTTCCTGTCGCGACCTTGAAGGGGGCGACATGTTCGGATTGGGAAAACTGATGGGCGACAAGCCCGGTGCAGGCGGGCACGACCCGTGGAAGGGGCGCCTCGCGTTCGGCGCCATCGTGCTGGTGGCGGCCTATTTCGCGGTCCAGCTGATCGTGACCTTGCAGACGTTGTGGCTGCTGATCTTCGGAGCCATCGTGGTGTCGGTGATCCTGCGCGCCCTGGCCGATCCCATCGTGCGCTGGCTGAAGGCGCCGGATCCGCTGGCCGTCTTCCTGTCGCTGCTGATCGTGATTGCGGTGCTGGCAGGCGTGCTGACCCTGTTCGGAACCCAGATCGCCGAACAGGTCGTGGCCCTGTCGGCCGTGGTGCCGCAAGGGTGGGAGCAGGTCCAGTCGTGGATCCAAGCCCAACCCTATGCCGCGCAGCTGCTGGAACAGTTGCAAGGGCTGGGCGGCCGCGCCGGTCAGGCGCTGCAGGTCGCTCAGAAGTTCGCCTTGGGTCTCGCATCGGGCGTCACCACCCTGGTTCTGGTCGTGGTCGCAGGCGTCTTCCTGGCGATCGAACCCGCCAAGTCGCGCGAGGGGCTGTTGTCCATGCTGCCCATGGATCGGCGGCCGCGGATGCGCGAAGTGCTGAACAGCTGTGGCAAGGCGTTGAAGGGTTGGCTGAAGGCGCAGCTGTTCTCGATGGTCCTGGTCGGGACGCTGACCGGGGTCGGTTTGGCCATCATCGGCGTGCCGTCGGCGCTGGGGCTGGGTCTGCTGACGGGACTGGCGCAGTTCGTGCCGATCGTGGGCCCCATCGTCTCCACCGTGCCGGCTGTGCTGGTCGGCGCCACGCAAGGGTGGCAAACGGCCCTGATGACGCTGGCGCTGTATGTCGTTGTGTCCCAGCTGGAGAGCAACTTCATCACGCCGATGGTGCAGAAGAATGTGGCCAATCTGCCGGTCGTCCTGGGCATTTTCGCCGTCGTGGGCATCGGCACCCTGTTCGGGCCGCTGGGCGTGCTGTTCGCCACGCCGCTGGCGCTGGTGCTGCACACTCTGATCACCATGCTGTATCGTCAGGACGTGCTGGGCGATCCCAAGGCCAAGGCGCCCGGCGAGAAATAAATGGGACCGTCCGTGGTCTGACAACTTGACGCGGGCGTCGCGATCCCGTTTCGAGGGCGGCCGCGACCGGCAGACCTGGAACCAGACGTGAAGATTGGGCGAGCGCCAGCACGAATCGTCAGGACCGCTCACGCGATGGGCGAGGGCTGAGGCGTGGCTCAGGCCCGGTCGAAACGCACCACCCGCTCCGAGACCCGGCAGGTCGCGGCCCTGCCGTGGCGGCTGGAGGACGGCGAGCGTCGCATCCTGATGATCACCTCGCGCGAGACGCGGCGCTGGGTGATCCCCAAGGGCGGGCGTATGGTCGGTAAGAGCGACCCCGAGGCCGCCGCCCAGGAGGCGATGGAAGAGGCGGGGGTCAAGGGCGACATCGACGTCCAGTCCATCGGCGTGTTCCGCTACGTCAAGGGTTTGAAAGACGGCGGCGTGCGCCAGTGCGTGGTGTCGGTCTATCCGCTGGAAGTGCTGATCCAGATGGGCGCCTGGCCCGAAGCACATCAGCGCGAGCGCCGCTGGATGAGCCTAAGTGAGGCGGCGGATCTGGTTCATGAGCCAGACCTGGCCGCGCTGATCCGCGACTTCGACGCCACGCCGCTGGAAGATTGAGCAACCGTCGGTCGAATTCGACTGGCCTGCGGGCCTGAGCCTCCCGATAAGAGGGCGGGGGAGGCCATCATGATCATCACACGCAAACTGGCGCTGGCCGCGTCGCTGGGTCTGGCGCTGGGTCTGAGCGCAACAGGCGCGCACGCGCAGGCGGAGGCTCAGTCCGAAACGGTTGTCGTCACGCGCGTCGAGCCGGCGCCGCAGGATGCCGGCCTGGCGCGCCGCAGCGCCCTGGCGCGCGAACTGATCGACCTGTCCGTCGGCCCGAACTTCATGAAGGAGTTCGAGCGCTTCATGGTCACGCAGATGGGTGAACTGGATAAGAAGGGCGGCGAAGAAGCGATCTGGGTCCGCACCAACATGCCGTCCATGGCGAGCAGAATGATCGAGCGGTTCATGGATGACTTGGCCCCGGTCTACGGCTCCGTCTTCACCGAAGAAGAACTCGTCGCTCAGATCGCATTTTATCGCACGGCAGTAGGTCGCTCTGTCGCAGCCAAGACGATATCCTTGAGCATGGCGTCACAGGAGGTCGAGACCGCAGCGATGACGAACCTTATGGAGGAGTTCGAGAGCAAATACTGCGCCCGGTTCGACTGCGGCGAGGCTGAGCAGACCGGGGCCAAGCCCAGCCGGCGTTAAGCCGGGTTGATTTCCAGCGGCGGCGCCTGTAAGAGCGCCGCTTCCCGTCGGAGGTTCATCTTCTGACGGTCCTGTCCGAGAACTTCGGGGCGTGGGGGTCACCCAGGCCATAACTGTCAGAGAGCCCTCTGACGCCGTGGGGAGATGGGGACGCGACCTTGCGCTGTCAGCCCGCATTCCGGGATGGACGCCGTCAGACGCATCCTTCGGACAATAAGACCGGCCCGACGTTTCGCAGCGATGCGATGCGCTTTGGCCAATCCGGCGCCGGGAATAAGCCCGGCGGCGAATACCAAGACTGGAGACCGCAATGGATCGCGCTCAAAAAGCCGAGTCTATCGAATCGCTCAAGGGCGTTTTCGCCGACGCCGGCAGCGTGGTCGTGACCCACAACCTGGGTCTGACCGTTGCGGAAATGGAAGATCTGCGTGGCCGTCTTCGTAAAGAAGGCGGCGCGTTCAAGGTGGTCAAGAACCGCCTGGCGCTGAAGGCGCTCGAAGCCGAGGAAGGCAGCGACTACCACAACCTGTTCAAGGGTCCCGTGGGCATCGCCTATTCCGAGAACCCCGGTACGGCCGCCAAGGTCGCCACCGAGTTCGCCAAGGGCAACGATCGTTTCAAGATCGTCGGCGGCTTCATGGGCTCGACCATCGTCGACCAGAAGGGCGTGGACGCACTGTCCAAGCTCCCGACGCTCGACGAGGTTCGCGGTCAACTCATCGGCCTGCTCAACGCGCCTGCGACTCGTATCGCCGGCGTGCTGCAAGCACCCGCCGGTCAGCTGGCTCGCGTGTTCAACGCCTACGCCACCAAGGAAGCCGCGTAAGCGGCCCAGCCTTTCATCTCTGCATCACTCTCTAAAACCAATCCTCCGAAGGAAAACTGACAATGGCTGACCTCGCCAAGATCGTCGAAGACCTGTCCGCTCTGACCGTCCTCGAAGCTGCTGAACTCTCCAAGCTGCTGGAAGAAAAGTGGGGCGTCAGCGCCGCTGCTCCGGTCGCCATGGCTGCTCCGGCCGCCGGCGGCGGCGCTCCGGCTGAAGCTGCCGAAGAGCAAACCGAATTCACCGTCGTCCTGGTCGACGGCGGCGACAAGAAGATCAACGTGATCAAGGAAGTCCGCGGCGTCCGTTCGGACCTGGGTCTGAAGGAAGCCAAGGACCTGGTCGAAGGCGCTCCGCAGAACGTCGTCGAGAACGTCTCCAAGCAACAAGCCGACGAAATCGCCAAGAAGCTGACGGAAGCCGGCGCCAAGGTCCAGATCAAGTAAGATCTGACTTTCGGCATTTGCTGAAGATCGGAAAGGCCCGGCGGGAAACCGCCGGGTCTTTTTCTTTTGGGGCCTACCGCGCGGAGCGCTGCTTGAGGCCGATTGATTGGCTATCGTTGGACAGCGGCGAGGCGTCTGGGGGCTCTGGCCTCAGCGCTGCGGGCGGGTGCGGGCGGCGAAGAAGGCCCACAGGGCGTCGTTGTCGGCGACCCAGCTGTGGCCGCCGCCTGAGGTGATGCGGCCCACCACGTCGGCGCCGTCGCGGCAGGCGGCGTAGCCCTCTTCATAGACCTTGTCGGCGATCCAGCGGGTGTCGCGTGCCTGGGTGCAGCCGTTCAACTGGGCCCAGCGCTGTTCGGCGGCATGCATGGTGTAGCTCCAGTAGCCTGCGCCGCCGCCCTGGATCGGATTGGTGGTGTCGGCGTCACCGGCGAAGGCGATGACCGGCATGGGGCGCGAAGGGCGGCAGGTGGCGGGATCCGGCTCCTGCGGGCGGTCCTTTCTGGGATTGCCGGCGCGCAAGCCGACGACCGGGGCGATGGCTGCGAAACGGTCGGCGGCGACACAACCCAGCCAGGACGCCATCCGCCCGCCGCCCGACAGGCCCGTCGCATAGACGCGGCCGTCATCGACGCAGCCCTGGTCGGCCAGATAATCGATGGCTCCCGTCAGATAGGCGACATCGTCCGCATCGCCGGGACCGGGGACGGCGCCGGTGACGGTCGGCACGCCGGGGATGTTCCAGACGAAACCCTGATCGATCGGAATCCCGGCGTCGGGCGCGGCGACGATGAAGCCGTGCCGATCCGCCGCCTCAGCCAGGCCGGAAGACGCCAGCATCTTCTCTCCCGTGCCGCCGCTGCCGTGAAGCAGGAAGACCAGAGGCGCCGGCTTTGCAGGGTCGAAACCATCAGGCAGGTGGATCCGCATTGTGCGTCCAGTGCGGCCGATGGCGACGGCCTGGGTCGCGCCCGCCTGTCCGATGTTGCAGGGGCCGGCCGCGTGCGCGGACGGGCTGAAGATCATCAGGCCCATCAGGGCGGCGAACAGACCGAACCAAGGCTTCATGCGACGTCGTCTCCGCTGATCGAAGCCGGCAGGTTGGGGTGTTTTCGGCATCGAGGCCAGTCTTGAGCGGCGCCGTGCGGCTTCCCATCTGTGGACACCCCAAGACGGAGCCATCCCCTATGAAAATTCTGTTGGTGCTGACGTCGCACGATCAACTCGGCGACACGGGCAAGAAGACCGGCTTCTGGCTGGAAGAACTGGCGGCGCCCTATTACGCGCTGAAGGATGCGGGCGCGGAGATCGTGCTGGCCTCGCCCAAGGGCGGTCAGCCGCCGCTGGACCCCAAGAGCGACGACCCCGACGCCCAGACCGACGACACGCGCCGGTTCAAGGCCGACCCCGAAGCCCAGGCCGCCCTGGCCTCGACCGTCGTCCTGGCGTCGGTGAAGGCCGAGGATTTCGACGCCGTCTTCTATCCCGGCGGCCACGGACCGCTGTGGGACCTGGCGAACGACGCCGACTCCATCGCCCTGATCGAGGCCTTCGCCAAGGCCGACAAGCCGACCGGCTTCGTCTGTCATGCGCCCGGCGTGCTGAAGTCCGTGAACGGGCCGGATGGCAAGCCGCTGGTCAACGGCCGCAAGGTGACCGGCTTCACCAACTCTGAAGAGGAGGCCGTGGGCCTGACCGACGTGGTGCCGTTCCTGGTCGAGAACGTGCTGACCGCCAACGGCGGCGACTACTCCAAGGGGCCGGACTGGGGCTCCTATGTTCTGACCGACGGCAAGCTGGTGACCGGGCAGAACCCCGGCTCGTCGCACGCGGCGGCTGAGGCGCTGCTGAAGCTGTTGAAGTAAGGGACGTGTCTCCTCCCCGCGAGGCGGGGAGGAGACGCTTTCAGCGACGGCGGGGCGCGAGGATGTCGGACAGGCGATCCGGCGCGCCTTCGATCCGTTCCAGCCGCGGGTAGCGCAGGCCGTTGTGGTAGGCGAAGGCCACTGTGCGGAAGCGATCGCCGGACTTCAGCAACAGTTCGATTGGGGCGTCGGTCCCTTTCGCCGCCGTGACGGCGTCGCGCAACACCTCGGCCGAACCGGTCTTGCCGTTGACGGCGACCAAGCTCCAGCCGGCACCGAGGCCTTGCTCGAAGGCGGGGCCGCCCCAGCGAATGTTGGTCAGCTTGTCGCCCGACAGGGTGAAGCCCAGCGAATATTGGAAGTCGTTGGCCCAGCCGCTCTGGACCGACTTCGCCGCCGCCGAGGGTGTGTCGGTGTAGGTCAGTCGCCAGCCGCCACGCTCGATCCCGGCCAGCGGCGCGCGGGCGTCGGGACCGACGGCGTCCAGACGGGTGCGCAGGAAGGCGGCCCAAGCGTGCGGATAGACGGCGTTCAGGGCCGCGACGACATCTTCGAAGGTGTAGCCCTGAGGCGCCCATTCGCCGTCGTCGTGACCGAAGAAGCCCTTGGCGAAATCATCCAGCGACTTACGGCCGTTGGTGCCCTCGCGGATCAGGGTGTCGGCGTCCAGCCAGACCAGCAGGCTTTCGCGGTAGTAGTCGCCGGTGCCGCGCATCCATGAGGTGAACTGGCCCGGCACGCGATAGCCCAGCAGATTGTGATTGTTGGTGTCCTGCAAGGCGCGCCACTGGCGGCCCGGCTGGTTGTCATAGAAGGCGGCGACGCTGGCGAGGGTCGCCAGGGCCACGTCCTTGGAATGCAGGCCGGAACGGGCGGCCAGTACGTCGCCCCAATATTCGGTTTGGCCCTCATACACCCACAGCAGGGTGTTCTGAGTCGGGACGTTGTGGTTGGCGGTCAGCTCGTCCGCCGGACGCATGAACTTGCCGTTCCAGGAGTGGGTGTATTCGTGCGGCAGCAGGCCCCGGTCGCCGGCGCTCTTGGTCCAGTTGGTGAAGAAGTCGGGCGCGCCGGTGTTCTCGGACGAGCGATGATGCTCCAGCCCGATGCCGCCCATCTGATCCGTCAGGGCGAACAGGAATTCGTAGTTGTCGAAGTGGCGGGCGCCGAACAGGCGGTCGGCCTGCTGGACCATGTTCTCGAACAGTTTCAGCTGGTCGTCGGTGGCGGCCAGACCCTTGGCCTCGTCGGCCAGGATGTTCAGGTGGACCCTTGATTCAGACGGGGCGCCGCTGGGGTCGATGTCCACGCGGCGATAATGGGCGCCGGCGAAGATGGGGCTGTCGATCAGGGTGTAGAGGTCGGTCGGGGCGAAGGTCGCCACGTCGCCGTCCTGAGACGCCGTGGTCAGGGCCGTGCCGTATTTCCAGCCGGCGGGCAGGACCACCGAGGGGGCGACCCGGATCTGGCGGCTGAAATAGCCGGCCGGATAGAGGATGGCCTTCTCCCACTGCAGATTGACCATGGCCGGGGTCATCAGCACGCGCCAGTTGGAGGCGTCGGGTTGGGTCAGCTGCTGGAACTGCACCTCGATGCTGGTCACGCCCGCCGGAATGTCGAGGTGGAAGGCGTAAGGGTCCAGCGTGTCGCGCAGCCACTCGATGCGTCGGCCGTCGGCGGTGACGGTCAGGCCGGCCAACAGCTGGATCGGGCCGGTGGCGGCGTGGTTGCCGGGCAGGAACTTCGGATAGAGCAGCGTCAGCGGGCCAGGACCGGCGACCGGTATGGTCTGGCTGACGCGGATGATGCGGCGGTCCAGGTCGGTGATGTCGGCGCGGTATTGGATCACGTCCGGATATGGCTTGTCCTGCGGCGCCGGGATGGCCGGCTGGGCGCGGGGCAGGGCCAGCGGCGCCTGGGTCGCCTCGGTGACGACCGGAGTGGACTGGAAGGTCTGAGCTATCGCGGGAGCGGATGCGGCCGTCATCAGGACGGAGAGGCAGAAGGCGGTCAGGCGGGTGCGCGGCATTCGGTCATCCACATCGGCAGGGGAGCCGCACCGTCGGGGGCGAGGGGCGATGCGTCAAGGGACAGATGGCCGCGACCCTGACCCCTCTCCCGTTGGGAGAGGGCTTGAGCGCACGACGGCGAAGCCGGCGTTCTGGCGCGAAAGGGTGAGGGTCGGGTGCGCGAGTCGGCCCGCCATCCGACCCTCATCCGACCCCTTCGGGGCCACCTTCTCCCAACGGGAGAAGGGCAGTAACTCAGCGCCGACGCGGCGTCAGGATGTCGCCTAGGCGGTCGGGCGTGCCGGGGATGCGTTCCAGGCGGGGGTAGCGCAGACCGTCGTGGTAGTCGAAGACGACGGTGCGGTATTGCTCGTCATCCTTGACGATCAAGGTGACGGGCGTCGACGGATCCTTGGCTGCGGTGACGGCGTCGGTCAGGCGTTCGGCGCTGGCGGCCTGCCCGTTGACGGCGACGATCTCCATCCCGGCGGCCAGGCCCGACTTGAAGGCCAGGCCGTTCCACTGGACGCTGCGAATCCTGTTGCCCTCGCCGGTCTGGAAGCCCAGCGAATAGGTGAAGTCGTTGCGTTTCAGCTCGGCATACAGGGTCTTCATATAATCGGTGGGCTTGTCCGAATAGGCCAGCCGCCAGCCGCCGCGCGCCAGACCGTCCAGCGGGGCGCGGGCCTCGGGGCCGTCGGCGTCCAGTCGGGTACGCAGGAAGGTCGCCCAGTCATTGGCGACGACGCCGTTCAGGGCCGCGACCACATCCTCGAACGTATAGGGAGCGGGCGTATAGCTGCCGTCCTGGACGCCGTAGAAGGCGCGGGCGAAGTCGTCGAGCGACTTCCTGCCGCCGGTCTTTTCGCGGATCGTCGTGTCGACGTCGAGCCAGATCAACTGGCCCTCGGAATAGTAGTCCTCGTCGCGTTGCCACGACAGCCAGCCCTTGGGCTGGCGCTGGCTGATGATGGGGTCGTTGGTCGTGTCCTGCATCGCGCGCCATTCGCGGCCGACGCGCGTGTCGAAGGTCGCGGCGGTCATGGCCAGGGCGTCCATCGCCTGTTGCTTGCTGAGCAGGCCCGAGCGGGCGGCGATCACTTGGCCATAGTACTGCGTCTGGCCTTCATAGACCCACAGCAGGCTGTTCTGCAGGGGGCTGTTGAAGTTGGGCACATACTGGTCGGCGGGGCGGCGCCATTTGCCGTCCCAGGAGTGGTTCATTTCGTGGCTGAGCAGGTCACGGTCGGACAGATGGGTATCCCAGCCGGTGAAGAAGGCGGGATCGACCGAGTTTTCCGAACTGCGGTGATGCTCCAGCCCGATGCCGCCCAGCTTGTCCGTCATGGCGATCAGGAAGTCGTAGTGGTCGAAATGGCGCGCGCCATACAGGCGGTCCATCTGGGCGACCAGATTGCGCAGGATCTGGATCTGCTCGTCCGTCGCGTTCAGGCTGTCGGCCTTGTCGGCGACGATGTTGGCGCGAACGGGCGAGCGGCCGCCGGGATCGAGGTCGATCTGGCGATAGTGGACGCCGGCGAAGACCGGGCTGTCGATCAACACCTCCAGATTGACGGGCTTGAACGTCTGGACGTCGCCGGCCTTGCTGTCGGGCTCCAGCGCCGTGCCGAACTGCCAGCCAGCGGGGAATTTGACCGTGGGCTGGACCGTGATGTTCCGCGACCAGTGGCCGGCGGGATAGAGCAGCATCTTCTCCCACTGGATGTTCAGCATCTCGGGCGTCATCGTGATGCGGCCCTGATTGCCGGTCGTCGGCGACAGGTGCTGCAGGGTGATGTCCAGCGTCGTCGCACCGGCCGGGACGACCACGTGGTAGGCGAAGGGATGCAGGGTGTCGCGGACCCACTGCACGCGCTGGCCGTTCGCGGTGATCTCGATGCCGGCCAGCTGCGCGATGGGGCCGACGGGGCCGTGGTTGCCCGGCAGCCATTCGGGGAAGAACAGGGTCATCGGTCCCGCCTGGGCGACCGGGATCGTTTCCTTCACCGCAAAGATGTGCTGGGCCAGATTGGTGGCGTCGACGTCCAGGGTGATGACGCCGGGATAGGCGACGTCCCGCGCGTCCGGAATCGCAGGCAGGGGCGCGGGCAGGGCGGGCGGTGTGGTCGAGGCCTGCTGCGCCAGGGCGGCCGGGGCGGTCGAGACGAGCAGAAGAGCGAGGCCGAGAGGGGCGGCGCGCAGGCAAGAACGGATCATCGAATACTCTTCAGGCGACTGGGGGAGCCGCGACAGTCCGACGCAGGGGGCGGGGCGTCAAGCGTCAGCGCTGATCCGAAATTGCACTGCACCCCGAAAACGCGTGCAAAATGCAAGGAGGTGCAATTTCGATCAGTCTTCTTCCATCGGACGCAGGGGCGGCGTGGTGGGCAGGTTGTGCTGTCGTTTCGGGTCGTTGGCCATGCCCCGGTAGTAGCGCACAGCATGGTCGTCGATCTTGGCGATGGCCTCCAGATCCTTGTGCAGCCGGGACCAGCCCCGCGCCTCGATCAGCTTGCCGTCGATCATCGCCCGTGAAGCATTGGCCCAGGCCAGACGCGCCATGTCGGCGGCGTTGCAGGGCAGGCGCTGGTCGATGGCGTCCAACTCATAGGCGTCGAGCGGTTCGAAAACCGCGCCGTGCGGCTGGTCCGATCGGCGCCAGCCCTCCGTGCGAGCGCGCCAACGGAAGGTCGACAGACTGAGACCGTGGCGCGCGCAGACCTCCTGGGCGAACCCCCCGGCGAGATAGTCTTTGCGGGCGGCGGCCCAGGTTGCGGCGGACCGTCGGGTCCAGTCGGGCGAGTTTGGATTGGGATCGGAGATGTCATCGGTCATGCCGCCCATGATGCGGGCGGCGTCGGGTATGGCCGGAACAATGACGCTTCGAGCGCATAAGCCGTTGAATAGGCAGCGGTCAGGATGTCGAAATAGGATGGAGCGCGGGCGCCAGCCATCCTGTTTCGGTCTTCAGCTTGGCTTGACGTCCAGCAGTTCGACAGAGAAGCGCAGGGTGGAATTGGGGGGCAGTTCGTCGCCGCCGACCCAGCGCGAGCCGTAGCCCAGCGAGGCGGGGATGACGAACTCGTAGATCTCTCCGACGCGCATCAGGGCCACGCCCTCGGTCCAGCCCTTGATGACGCGGTTCAGCGGAAACTCGGCCGGTTCGTTGCGGGCGTAGGAACTGTCGAACTCGCGCCCGTCGATGAAGGTCCCGCGATAGTGGACCTTGACCGTGTCGGTCGCCTTGGGCTGAGCGCCCTCGGGGTGGGCCTTGCCGACGCGGCGATATTGCAGGCCGCTTTCGGTGGTGGTCCAGCCGCGTCGGGCGCCGTTCCAGGCGAGGTAGGCGGTGTTGCCGGCGTCCCAGGCCTGCTGCGGCGTCAAGGCGCCCTGGCCGTTGACCTGATCCGCGGCGCGCGCAGCGGCCGAAGCCGTCTCGGCATAGGTCACCGGCTCGCGGTGGGTGGCGCAGGCGGAGAGGGCGAGAGCGGCGAGAAGGGGCAGGGCGATCCGTGTCATAAGGCGACGCTAGATCAGCCCATCGTCGCTCGCAACGAGATTGCTCGGCTCTGTCGAAAAGGTTCCCGGGGCCTTTATTTCGTCGCGAATGCGCGTATATGTGCGCGCTCCGCAACACTCCATATGAGTCTGCGCGCAAGCGCCGAGGCCCGGTCCGTCGCCCTCCGACCGAGCGAAGGCGCGGCTCCTTCCCAGGGAGCCGGTCCATTTCAGGCGTCCTGGCCCGGCAGCGGGCCGAGGGTGGATGCCGAAACCCTGGCTGCGGACGCGGAAACGCGCGCCGTGGCTGCTGCATTTCACGCACGTCTTCCCCGGGGCGTGCGCCATGGGAAATACTGAATGACTGACGTCGCCCACGATCTCGCCATCAACGGTCAGATCGCTTCCGCCACCTCGTTCACCGGCAAGAAGCGCATCCGCAAATCCTTCGGGCGTATCCCCGAAGCGATCGCGATGCCGAACCTGATCGAGGTTCAGCGCGCCTCCTACGAACAGTTCCTGCAGCGCGAGGTCCGTCCGGGCCAGCGCAAGGAGCAGGGCATCGAGGCGGTCTTCAAGTCGGTGTTCCCGATCAAGGACTTCAACGAGCGCGCCATCCTGGAATACGTCTCGTACGAGTTCGAAGAGCCGAAGTACGACGTCGAGGAGTGCATTCAGCGCGACATGACCTATGCCGCGCCGCTGAAGGTCAAGCTGCGCCTGATCGTGTTCGAAACCGACGAGGAAACGGGAGCCCGTTCGGTCAAGGACATCAAGGAGCAGGACGTCTACATGGGCGACATCCCGCTCATGACGGACAAGGGCACCTTCATCGTCAACGGCACCGAGCGCGTGATCGTCTCGCAGATGCACCGTTCGCCGGGCGTCTTCTTCGACCACGACAAGGGCAAGACGCACAGCTCGGGCAAGCTGCTGTTCGCCGCCCGCGTGATCCCCTACCGCGGCTCGTGGCTCGACTTCGAGTTCGACGCCAAGGACGTGGTCTATGTGCGCATCGACCGCCGCCGCAAGCTGCCCGCCACGACCTTCCTGATGGGTCTGGGCATGGACGGCGAGGAAATCCTAAAGACCTTCTACGAGACCGTGCCTTACGAGAAGCGCGGCGAAGGCTGGGTCACGCCCTACAAGGCCGAGCGCTGGCGCGGGGTTAAGCCGGAGTTCGACCTGATCGACGCCGACACCGGCGAAGTGGTCGCCCAGGCCGGTCAGAAGATCAGCGCCCGCGCCGCCAAGAAGCTGGGCGAGACGACGACCTCGCTGTCGCTGGCCGCCGACGCCCTAGTCACCAAATATCTGGCCAATGACGCCGTCAACTTCGAGACCGGCGAAATCTACGCCGAGGCCGGCGACGAACTGGACGCCCCGACCATCGAAGTGCTGGAGCAAAACGGCTTCACCACCATCGAAGTGCTGGACATCGACCACGTCACGGTCGGCGCCTACATGCGCAACACCCTGCGCGTGGACAAGAACGACAACCGCGAGGACGCCCTGTTCGACGTCTATCGCGTGATGCGTCCGGGCGAGCCGCCCACCCCGGAAGCCGCCGAGGCCATGTTCAACTCGCTGTTCTTCGACAGCGAACGCTACGACCTGTCGGCCGTCGGCCGGGTCAAGATGAACATGCGTCTGGAAAGCCCCGAGGTCTCCGACGAGATCCGCGTCCTGCGCAAGGAAGACGTGCTGAAGGTGCTGCAGATCCTGGTCGGCCTGAAGGACGGCCGCGGCGAGATCGACGACATCGACAACCTGGGCAACCGTCGGGTCCGTTCGGTCGGCGAGCTGCTGGAGAACCAGTACCGCGTCGGTCTGCTGCGCATGGAGCGCGCCATCAAGGAGCGCATGTCCTCGGTCGATATCGACACGGTCATGCCGCACGACCTGATCAACGCCAAGCCGGCCGCCGCCGCGGTTCGCGAGTTCTTCGGTTCGTCGCAGCTGTCGCAGTTCATGGACCAGACGAACCCGCTGTCGGAAATCACCCACAAGCGTCGTCTGTCGGCGCTTGGCCCGGGCGGTCTGACGCGTGAGCGCGCGGGCTTCGAAGTCCGCGACGTGCACCCGACCCACTACGGCCGCATCTGCCCGATCGAAACGCCGGAAGGCCCGAACATCGGCCTGATCAACTCGCTGGCCACCCACGCGCGCGTCAACAAGTACGGCTTCATCGAGAGCCCGTACCGTCGCGTGAAGGACGGCCAGGCCCAGGGCGAGGTGGTCTACATCTCGGCCATGGAAGAGTCGAAGTACACGATCGCTCAGGCCAACATCGAACTGAAGAACGGTCAGATCGTCGAGGACCTGGTCCCCGGCCGGATCAACGGTGAATCCCAGCTCCTGAACAAGGACGCCGTGGACATGATGGACGTGTCGCCGAAACAGGTCGTTTCGGTCGCCGCCGCCCTGATCCCGTTCCTGGAAAACGACGACGCCAACCGCGCGCTGATGGGCGCCAACATGCAACGTCAGGCCGTGCCTCTGGTGCAGTCGGACGCGCCGCTGGTCGGCACCGGCATGGAAGCGGTCGTGGCCGTGGACTCCGGCGCCGTCGTGGTCGCCCGTCGTGACGGCGTTGTCGAACAGATCGACGGCACCCGGATCGTCGTGCGCGCCACCGGCGATGTGGACGCCGCTCGCTCGGGCGTCGACATCTACCGCCTGTCGAAGTTCCAGCGTTCGAACCAGTCGACCTGCATCAACCAGCGCCCGATCGTGCGCGTGGGCGATCAGGTGAAGGGCGGCGACGTCATCGCCGACGGCCCGTCGACGGACCTGGGCGAACTGGCTCTGGGCCGCAACGCCCTGGTCGCCTTCATGCCCTGGAACGGCTACAACTTCGAAGACTCCATCCTGATCTCCGAGCGCATCGTGCGCGACGACGTCTTCACCTCGATCCACCTGGAAGAGTTCGAAGTCGCCGCCCGCGATACGAAGCTTGGCCCTGAGGAAATCACGCGCGACATCCCCAACGTCGGCGAGGAAGCCCTGCGCAACCTCGACGAAGCGGGCATCGTGGCCATCGGCGCCGAGGTCCAGCCGGGCGACATCCTAGTCGGCAAGGTCACGCCGAAGGGTGAAAGCCCGATGACGCCGGAAGAGAAGCTGCTGCGCGCCATCTTCGGCGAGAAGGCTTCGGACGTGCGCGACACCTCCCTGCGCCTGCCGCCCGGCGTCGCCGGCACGATCGTGGACGTTCGCGTCTTCAACCGTCACGGCGTCGACAAGGACGAGCGCGCCATGGCCATCGAACGCGCCGAGATCGAACGTCTGGGCAAGGACCGCGACGACGAGCTCAAGATCCTGGAGCGCAACGTCTATGGCCGCCTGAAGCCGCTGATCGTCGGCAAGAACGCCGTGTCGGGACCCAAGGGCATCGGCCGCGGCGAACTGACCGAAGAGAAGCTGGCCGAGGTCAGCCGTGGTCTGTGGTGGCAGATCGCCCTGGACGACGAAAAGGCCATGGGCGAGCTGGAAGCGATGAAGCGCCAGTTCGAGGACGCTCGCAAGCAACTGGACCGTCGTTTCGAAGACAAGGTCGAGAAACTGCAACGCGGCGACGAACTGCCCCCCGGCGTGATGAAGATGGTCAAGGTCTTCGTGGCCGTGAAGCGCAAGCTTCAGCCCGGCGACAAGATGGCCGGCCGTCACGGCAACAAGGGCGTCATCTCCAAGATCCTGCCGATCGAGGACATGCCGCACCTGGAAGACGGCACGCACGTCGACGTCGTTCTGAACCCGCTGGGCGTGCCGTCGCGCATGAACATCGGCCAGATCTTCGAAACCCACCTGGGTTGGGCCGCCGCCGGTCTGGGCAAGCAGATCTCCGGTCTGCTGGAAGCCTGGCAAGGGGGTGGTCAGAAGCAGGCTCTGGTCGAGCGTTTGACCGAAATCTACGGCCCGGAAACCCCGCTGCCGGAAGATGAGGAAGAACTGGTCGAACTGGCGAAGAACCTGTCCAAGGGCGTGCCCTTCGCAACTCCGGTCTTCGACGGCGCCCACATCAGCGACATCGAGCGTCTGCTGGAAGAGGCGGGGCTGAATAAGTCGGCCCAGTCGATCCTGTACGACGGTCAGACCGGCGAGCAGTTCAAGCGTCCGGTCACGGTCGGCTACATCTACATGCTGAAGCTGCACCACCTGGTCGACGACAAGATCCACGCCCGCTCCATCGGCCCGTACTCGCTGGTCACCCAGCAGCCGCTGGGCGGCAAGGCGCAGTTCGGCGGTCAGCGCTTCGGGGAAATGGAGGTCTGGGCTCTGGAAGCTTACGGCGCCGCCTACACCCTGCAGGAGATGCTGACGGTGAAGTCCGACGACGTGGCCGGCCGGACCAAGGTCTACGAGGCCATCGTCCGTGGCGACGACAGCTTCGAGGCCGGCATTCCCGAGAGCTTCAACGTGCTCATCAAGGAAATGCGTTCGCTGGGTCTGAACGTGGAGCTGGGGAACAGCTGATCCGGATCACGAGCCCTCTCTCGCCACGGCGGGGGAGGGCGATCCCTCCGCTTTTCTCCGTTCTGAATAATTTTCGCGGGTCAGCCCCGCAGAAGGAATCAAGATGAACCAGGAAGTCCTGAACATCTTCAACCCGGTCCCGGTCACCCCGACCTTTGACCAGATCAAGATCGCCCTGGCCTCGCCCGAGAAGATCCGTTCGTGGTCGTTCGGCGAGATCAAGAAGCCGGAAACCATCAACTACCGCACGTTCAAGCCCGAGCGTGACGGCCTGTTCTGCGCGCGTATCTTTGGCCCGACCAAGGACTACGAATGCCTGTGCGGCAAGTACAAGCGCATGAAGTACAAGGGCATCATCTGCGAGAAGTGTGGCGTCGAAGTCACCCTGGCCCGCGTTCGCCGCGAGCGCATGGGTCACATCGACCTGGCTGCGCCGGTCGCCCACATCTGGTTCCTGAAGTCGCTGCCCAGCCGCATCTCGCTGATGCTGGACATGGCGCTGAAGGACGTCGAGCGCGTCCTGTACTTCGAGAACTACATCGTCACCGAGCCGGGCCTGACCCCGCTGAAGCAGAACCAACTGCTGACGGAAGACGAGTTCTATCGCTACCAGGAAGAGTTCGGCGATGACGGCTTCACCGCCGAGATCGGCGCCGAGGCCGTCCGCAATCTGCTGATGGGCATCGACCTGAACGCGGAAGCCGAAAAGCACCGCGCCGAGCTGGCCGACAACCCTTCGGAAATGAAGGCCAAGAAGGCGTCCAAGCGCCTGAAGCTGATCGAGGCCTTCCTGGAATCGGGCAACAAGCCCGAGTGGATGATCCTGACGATCGTGCCGGTCATCCCGCCGGAACTGCGTCCGCTGGTGCCGCTGGACGGCGGTCGTTTCGCGACCTCCGACCTGAACGACCTGTATCGCCGCGTCATCAACCGCAACAACCGCCTGAAGCGCCTGATGGAGCTGCGCGCGCCGGACATCATCATCCGCAACGAAAAGCGGATGCTGCAGGAGTCGGTCGACGCCCTGTTCGACAACGGTCGTCGCGGTCGCGTGATCACCGGCGCCAACAAGCGTCCGCTGAAGTCGCTGGCCGACATGCTGAAGGGCAAGCAGGGTCGCTTCCGTCAGAACCTGCTGGGCAAGCGCGTCGACTATTCGGGCCGTTCGGTCATCACCGTGGGCCCGGAACTGAAGCTGCACGAGTGCGGCCTGCCCAAGAAGATGGCGCTGGAGCTGTTCAAGCCGTTCATCTATGCGCGCCTGGACGCCAAGGGCCTGTCGGGCACCGTCAAGCAATCCAAGCGCATGGTCGAGCGCGAGCAGCCCGCCGTCTGGGACATCCTGGACGAGGTCATCCGCGAGCACCCGGTTCTGCTGAACCGCGCGCCGACGCTTCACCGCCTAGGCATCCAGGCGTTCGAGCCCAAGCTGATCGAGGGCAAGGCCATCCGCCTGCACCCGCTGGTCTGCACCGCCTTCAACGCCGACTTCGACGGCGACCAGATGGCCGTTCACGTCCCGCTGAGCCTCGAGGCCCAGCTGGAAGCGCGCGTCCTGATGATGTCGACCAATAACATCCTGTCGCCCGCCAACGGCAAGCCGATCATCGTGCCGTCGCAGGACATCGTCCTGGGCCTGTACTATCTGTCGCTGGTCAAGGACGGCGAGCCGGGCGAAGGCAAGCTGTTCGCCAACATCGGCGAGATCGATGCGGCGCTGGACGCCAAGGTCGTCACCCTGCACACGCGCATCAAGGCGCGCTGGACGGAACTGGACGCCGAAGGCAATGAGGTGACCAAGGTCATCGACACCACGCCGGGTCGCATGAAGCTGGCCGCCCTGCTGCCGCGTAACCCGAACGTCGGCTATCGCCTGCTCGAGAAGAACCTGACCAAGAAGGAAATCGGCAATCTGATCGACGTGGTCTATCGCCACTGCGGTCAGAAGGCGACGGTCATCTTCGCCGACCAGATGATGGGCCTGGGCTTCCGCGAAGCCGCCAAGGCCGGCATTTCGTTCGGCAAGGACGACATCGTGATCCCGGCCAAGAAGGTCGAGCTGGTCGCCGAGACCCGCACCCAGGTCGAGGAGTACGAGCAACAGTACGCCGACGGCCTGATCACGCGCGGCGAGAAGTACAACAAGGTGGTCGACGCCTGGTCCAAGGCCACGGACCGGATCGCCGACGCCATGATGGGCGAGATCGCGCAACCGCGTGTGCTGATCGAGGGTGAAAACCCCGACATCAACTCGGTCTTCATGATGGCCAACTCCGGCGCTCGTGGTTCGCAGGCCCAGATGAAGCAACTGGGCGGCATGCGCGGCCTGATGGCCAAGCCGTCCGGCGAGATCATCGAGACGCCGATCACCTCGAACTTCAAGGAAGGCCTGACCGTCCTTGAATACTTCAACTCCACCCACGGCGCCCGCAAGGGTCTGGCCGACACCGCGCTGAAGACCGCCAACTCGGGTTACCTGACCCGCCGTCTGGTGGACGTGGCGCAGGATTCCATCGTCACCGAGCAGGATTGCGGCTCGACGCGCGGCATCACCCTGCGTGCGGTGATGGAAGGCGGCGACGTGCTGGTCTCGCTGGGTCAGCGCATCCTGGGTCGCTATGCGGCCGAGGACATCAAGGAGCCGGGCACAGACACCGTCCTGTTCCCCGCCGACACCTATCTGGTGGAAGAAGTCGCCGAGGCCGTCGAGGCTGCGGGCGTCCAGTCGGTCAAGGTCCGTTCGGCCCTGACCTGCGAGGCGGACGCCGGCATCTGCGCCCACTGCTACGGCCGTGACCTGGCGCGCGGCACCAACGTCAACATCGGCGAAGCGGTCGGCGTCATCGCCGCCCAGTCGATCGGCGAGCCGGGCACTCAGCTGACGATGCGGACCTTCCACATCGGCGGTACGGCCCAGGTGGCGGAAACCTCCTTCATGGAGGCGACCAACGCCGGTACGGCCAAGGTCACCGGCCCGACCGTCGTCGCGGCCCACGGCGACCTGGTGGCCATGAGCCGCAACGTCATCGTGACCGTGGTCGTGGACGGCAAGGACCGCGAGACGCACAAGGCTCCTTACGGCGCCCGCATCCGCGTCAAGGACGGCGACGAGGTCAAGAAGAACCAACGCCTGGCGGAGTGGGACCCCTACACCACCCCGATCCTGACGGAAGTCGGCGGCGTCGTGCGCTTCGAGGACCTGGTCGAAGGCCTGTCGGTCAAGGAAGAAACCGACGAAGCGACGGGCATCGCCCAGCGCGTCGTCAGCGACTGGCGCGCCAGCCCGCGTGGTTCGGACCTGCGTCCGGCCATGGGCGTCACCCTGGGCGACGCCTACGCCAAGCTGTCGTCCGGTTCGGACGCCCGCTATCTGCTGCCCGTGGGCGCGGTTCTGTCCGTGTCGAACGGCGATGAGGTCAAGCCGGGCGAGATCATCGCCCGCGTTCCGACCGAAGGCGCCAAGACCCGCGACATCACCGGCGGTCTGCCGCGCGTCGCCGAACTGTTCGAAGCTCGCCGTCCGAAGGACTGCGCGGTCATCGCCGAGATGGATGGTCGCGTCGAATTTGGTCGCGACTACAAGAACAAGCGTCGCATCAAGATCACGCCCGAGCCCAACGCCGACGGCGTCCAGGGCGAACCGGTCGAGTTCCTGATCCCGAAGGGCAAGCACATCTCCGTCCACGACGGCGATCTGATCCAGAAGGGCGACTACATCATCGACGGCAACCCGGATCCGCACGATCTGCTGCGCATCCAGGGCGTCGAGGCGCTGGCCGAGTATCTGGTGAACGAAGTGCAGGAGGTCTATCGACTGCAGGGCGTGCCGATCAACGACAAGCACATCGAAGTCATCGTGCGTCAGATGCTGCAGAAGGTGGAAGTGCTGGATTCGGGTGAAACCACCCTGATCCGCGGCGACACCGTCGAAGTGGCCGAAGCCGTTCTGGAAAACGCCAAGGTCGAGAAGCGCGGCGGCCGTCTGGCCACCACCCAGCCCGTCCTGCTGGGCATCACCAAGGCGTCGCTGCAAACCCGCAGCTTCATCTCGGCGGCGTCCTTCCAGGAGACCACCCGCGTCCTCACCGACGCCTCGGTCCACGGCAAGAAGGACATGCTGGAAGGCCTGAAGGAAAACGTCATCGTCGGCCGCCTGATCCCGGCCGGCACCGGCGCCTACCTGCGCAGCCTGCAGAAGATCGCCAACGCGCGTGATGCAGAACTGACCTCGGCCCTGGAAGAGGCGATCGAGCCGCTGCCGGCCGATCTGCAACTGGAGCTGGAGAGCAGCGAGAGCTGATCTTCTGCTTCCCGAGCGAAGACCTGAAGAGGGCGGCGCCGGCGACGGCGCCGCCCTTTTTCTATGACTTGACGCGTACCAAGATTGCGGCGGACGAGGTCAAGGTTGTGTAGGGGCCGCCATGACGAAAGCTGACAAGGTGCTGTGGGGCCTAACGGCTGTGATGCTGGCGCTCTTCGTCGTCGTGGAAGCCAAGACGATGATGCTCAACCTCGGCGCGGCCATGCACGACGCCTATTGCCAGGATCACTAAGGATCAGTCTTCCCTACCTCCGATTTGAAGTCCTCCGACGCTTGCAGAAAAACCCTGGCGGCGGCGTTCGCCTCGATTGATCGTCGTCTCCGCGCCTTGACGCATGTCAACACCGGGAACGTCAGGCAATAGGGCGCCGGCGCAGCCCGTGCCGAAGTTCGAGCCGACGCAGTCCGCCGGACCCACCACGCCGACGCCGCCGGACAGAGGACGACGTCGCGCCTCCCATTCGGCCAGACGCCGTGCGCCCTCGCGCGCGAAGGCGGCGTCGCGCTCGGGGTTGCCCGTGCCGGTGATCGGGGCGGCGTTCATGCCGCGTCGCATGGCGTCCTCACGGCAATGGGCGCGCTCGGCGGCGTTGAGCTGTTGGGGCGTGGTGCAGCCGATCAGGCCCTGACGCAGGACGCGGGACATGGCCCCGGCGCGGTCGTTCGGATTGACCGTCCAGGCATCCGGCGGCGCGGGCGCGCCCTGGGGCGTGGGCGCGGCGATCCGCGGACGGATCGGGGCGGGGCGACTGTCTGGCGCGGACGCGACCCTGTTTGTGGGAGCAGGGTCGATGCCGCCAGCATCACGCGATGCGGACATGGAGACGGGCTCGGGCGTCTGCATCGCAGGGCGGGGCCGCTCGTTCGGCAGCAGAGGGCGCGGGCTGATGTCGATGTAGAGGGGGCGTGAATCGGGCGCGCTCGGCGGCGCGTCAATCCCCAGCGCGGTCAGGGACAGGGTGGCGATCAGCCCTGCGTTGATGACGACCGAGGCTGTGGCCAAGCCGACCTTGCGCCAGTCCGGGCGAGCTCGTCGCGGCCATGGGCCAGGGGAGGGCGCGGAGGCGGCGGTCATTCGCGACGCTTTCTGAGATTGGGCAGGAACCCGTCCTGTCTAGAAAAGAGTTCGATCCGGATATTCACGTCGGGGCAACCTGCCACAGGGTTGGGATCTTCGCACGATCTCCGGACGCGTGGCGGATCGGCGCGCTGCGCTTCCCAGGCCGCCAGACGACGCGCCCCCTGTCGCGCGAAGGCGGCGTCGCGCTCTGCGTTCCCCGTTCCCCGGATGACAGGGGCGGCTTCGCCGCCGTTCCATCTCTCATCGCAGCGGCGGCGGTCTTCGGGCGCGAGGCGATGCGGGGCGTTGCACGAAAGGGAAGACAATCTCGGCCCCGCAAGAGCGCCGCCGACCCGCCAGCGGGCGTCGATCCCGTCGTCTGCGTTCGCGTGGCTCATGGACGTGGGCGGGGGCGGGGGCGCCGACGGATCGCCTCTGTTCGGCGCTTCCCCTTGCGACGCCTGCGCGCGTCGGGTCGCGGCCATCGCGCCGTCAGAGGACGTGACAGACGGAGCTCTTGGCGCGCGGACCAGGGAGGGCCAGGCGTCCTCAAGATAGACGATCATCGGCGCAGGTCGCAGCGAACGCGCGCGCAGCCCCGGATCCGTCATGGATAGAAGCACGACGGCGCCTGCATTCAGCCCGACGGCGGCGGCCGCAAAGCCCGCCTTGCGCCAGCCAAGACGGCGGGGCGCCTTTGTCGGCGTCATCGCCCCAAGTCCGAGGTCAGCGGCAGCCATCGTCAGTTCATGCCGAACAGGGACCGCAGCCCGGGGTAGGCGCCGTCGCCTTCGCGGTAATCGCGCCAGCGTTTCTTGACGGCGGCTTCTTTTGCAAAGCCTGCCGTCCTTTCCTCATCGCCGGAGCGCACCATCGGCGGCGATGATCCATCGGCCGCGATCGCCAGCGCACGGCAAGCCTGACGGTCCTGCGTGGACCGTGCGATTTCGGGGCGGCAATCCGGTTCGCCATTACGCGCCGCGTTCTGTGTCGGCCAGGCAGCGCCGGCTGAGTGGCTCGGTCGGACTGTCCAGCGCGGGTCATAGGCGGGCGCGGCCGGGCGATCCGATGTCGGCGTCACGGTCGGCGCCGGTCCCGCAGAATCAGAATCGCGCGGACGGACTGGCGCCCGGCGCTCGTCTTGCGCTTGCGGCGCGGCCGCCGGCGCTTTGCGGGCCTTTGCCCCTATGATCACGGGCTCGATCTCGATGTAGACAGGCGAGTGTCCCGGAACCCGACGCGGCGCCGGGCGGCGGTCCTCCATCGCAAGTAGCGTCAGCAGGCCTGCGTTCACCGCAAGCGAGAGCGCAATCGCCCCTGTACTGGCCAGCCCCGCCATGACCCATCCCCGGTTGGTCGTCTCGTCAAGCTGAGCGCGAAGCGTGGCGGGTTTCAGGCGAAAGGTCGCTCTATTGAAGACCGCTACGCTTCATTGAAGTGGCTGCATTCTGGAGTGTTAACGTCTCCGCCTTGACCTTCGCGCCCATCGCGCGTAGAAGCCGCCCACTTTCGAGGCGTGGCCGGTTCGCCGGTCGCTGAGATCGTGACAATCGAACGGACGGGCTGTGCCCGCCGGAACGCCCAAAGCGCGCGTTCCGGTTTTTCTGTTTGGGTGGTCGCGCGATCAGTCTCGATGACACCCGGGCGAGGGGATGGTCCCCCGTTCACAAGAAGGCGAGAGGCGCTTCGGTCGAAAGACACACGCCTCCATCAGAAGTCGAGACGAGTTTCGAATGCCTACGATCAACCAGCTGATCCGCAAGCCGCGCAAGCCCAAGCCCACCCGCAACAAGGTGCCGGCTCTGGAGGGTTCGCCCCAGCGTCGCGGCGTCTGCACCCGCGTTTACACGACGACTCCGAAGAAGCCGAACTCGGCTCTGCGTAAGGTCGCCAAGGTCCGTCTGGCCAAGAACGGCTACGAAGCCGTGTGCTACATCCCCGGCGAAGGCCACAACCTGCAAGAACACTCGGTTGTTCTGATCCGCGGCGGCCGCGTGAAGGACTTGCCCGGCGTTCGCTACCACATCCTGCGCGGCGTTCTGGATACCCAAGGCGTCAAGGACCGTAAGCAGCGTCGTTCGCACTACGGCGCCAAGCGTCCGAAGTAAGCCATTCTTCTCCGGGCCGTCGCGCCCGGAGGCCTTTTCGAGATCATCCCGGCGCTGGTCGGGCACTGCAAGGAATACCCCATGTCGCGTCGTCACCGCGCCCAGAAACGTGAAGTTCTGCCGGATCCCAAGTTCGGGGATCTGGTCGTCACCAAGTTCATGAACTACGTCATGTACGAAGGTAAGAAGGCCGTCGCCGAGAACATCGTGTACGGCGCCTTCGATATCCTGGCCGAGAAGAAGAAGGACCAGGAGCCGGTCGCGACCTTCCACGCCGCTCTGGAAAACGTCTCTCCGTCGGTCGAAGTGCGCTCGCGTCGCGTCGGCGGCGCCACCTATCAGGTGCCCGTCGAAGTCCGTCCGGACCGTCGCCGCGCCCTGGCCATCCGCTGGCTGGTGAACGCTGCGCGCAAGCGTGGCGAAAACACCATGACCGAAAAGCTGGCCGCCGAACTGCTTGACGCTTCGAACAACCGCGGCACCGCGGTCAAGAAGCGCGAAGACACCCACAAGATGGCCGAAGCCAACCGCGCCTTCAGCCACTATCGCTGGTAACGCCTTCAAAGCGTCATCTGCGCTGACTATCTAAGGGTTTCCGGTGCGGGCGGTTTGAGCTAAATCGCCCGCACTCGCTTATCCGAACACCGACATCCTTCCGTGGGCGCCCTTAAGCGTCCTGAAAACTTTCAAGGCACGTTTCCATGGCACGTACGCACGCGCTCCAGGACTACCGCAACTTCGGCATCATGGCCCACATCGACGCGGGCAAGACGACGACGACCGAGCGGATCCTGTATTACACCGGCAAATCCCACAAGATCGGCGAAGTCCACGACGGCGCCGCCACCATGGACTGGATGGACCAGGAGCAGGAGCGCGGCATCACCATCACGTCCGCCGCGACGACCGCCTTCTGGCAGAACAAGCGTCTGAACATCATCGACACCCCAGGCCACGTGGACTTCACCATCGAAGTCGAGCGTTCCTTGCGCGTCCTCGACGGCGCCGTGACGGTGCTGGACGGCAACGCCGGCGTCGAGCCGCAGACCGAAACCGTCTGGCGTCAGGCTGACAAGTACAAGGTTCCGCGCATCGTCTTCGTCAACAAGATGGACAAGATCGGCGCCGACTTCGACGCCTCGGTCGAGTCGATCCGCGACCGCCTGGGCGCCAAGGCCGTGCCGATCCAGTTCCCGATCGGCGCCGAATCCTCGCTGTCGGGTCTGGTCGACCTGGTCCGCATGACCGGCGTGGTCTGGGACAACGACGGCCTGGGCGCCTCCTACAAGGACGTGCCGATCCCCGACGACCTGATGGAAAAGGCGGTCGCCGCGCGTCAGTACCTGATCGACAACGCCGTCGAGCTGGACGACGAGGCGATGGAAGCCTACCTCGAAGGCAACGAGCCCGACGAAGCCACCATCAAGAAGTGCATCCGTAAGGCCGTTCTGACCGGCGCCTTCTATCCGATCCTGTGCGGCTCGGCCTTCAAGAACAAGGGCGTGCAGACGCTGCTGGACGCCGTCGTCGACTATCTGCCGTCGCCGCTGGACATCCCGCCGACCCCGGGCATCGACTTCAAGACCGAAGAGCCCGTCGTGCGTAAGGCCTCGGACGAAGAGCCCCTGTCGGTCCTGGCCTTCAAGATCATGGACGACCCCTTCGTCGGCTCGCTGACCTTCTGCCGCCTGTACTCGGGCAAGATGGAAACGGGTATGAGCCTGCTGAACTCCAGCCGCGACAAGAAAGAGCGCGTCGGCCGGATGCTGCAGATGCACTCCAACAACCGTGAAGACGTCAAGGAAGCCTACGCCGGCGACATCGTCGCCCTGGCCGGCCTGAAGGAAACACGCACGGGCGACACCCTGTGCGATCCGATCAAGTCGCCCGTCATCCTGGAGAAGATGGAATTCCCGGCGCCGGTCATCGAGATCTCGGTCGAGCCCAAGACCAAGGGCGACCAGGAGAAGCTGGGCGTCGCCCTGGCCAAGCTGGCCTCGGAGGATCCCTCCTTCACCGTCTCGACCGACCACGAGTCGGGCCAGACGATCCTGAAGGGCATGGGCGAGCTGCACCTGGA
This sequence comes from Brevundimonas sp. KM4, assembly GCF_000964075.1. NCBI lineage: Bacteria > Pseudomonadati > Pseudomonadota > Alphaproteobacteria > Caulobacterales > Caulobacteraceae > Brevundimonas > Brevundimonas sp. KM4. Next base: position 26,202 of record NZ_JZRG01000011.1, read on the forward strand.
CATCAAGATCGACATCCTGAAGCGCACCTACAAGGTCGAGGCCAACATCGGCGCGCCGCAGGTCGCCTATCGTGAATCGCTGGGCCGCAAGGTCGACATCGACTACACGCACAAGAAGCAGACCGGCGGTACGGGCCAGTTCGCCCGCGTCATGATCACCTTCGAACCCGGCGAGCCGGGCTCGGGCTTCGTGTTCGAGAACTCGATCGTCGGCGGCGCGGTGCCGAAGGAATACATCCCCGGCGTCGAAAAGGGCCTGAACTCGGCCAAGGACAACGGTCTGCTGGCCGGCTTCCCGCTGATCGACTTCAAGGCGACCTTGACGGACGGCAAGTTCCACGACGTCGACTCCAGCGTGCTGGCGTTCGAAATCGCGGCCCGCGCCGCCTTCCGCGAGCTGAAGGAAAAGGGTTCGCCCAAGCTGCTCGAGCCGATCATGGCGGTGGAAGTCGTGACCCCCGAGGAATACCTCGGCTCGGTCATCGGCGACCTGAACGGCCGTCGCGGCATGATTCAGGGTCAGGACATGCGCGGCAACGCCACCGTCGTGAACGCCTTCGTGCCGCTGGCCAACATGTTCGGCTATGTGAACACGCTGCGCGGCATGTCGCAGGGCCGCGCCCAGTTCACCATGCAATACGACCACTACGAGCCGGTGCCGCAACACGTCGCCGACGAAGTGATCAAGAAGTACGCCTAAGCTTTCCCTTTTCGGAAAGCCCGCCTATATGCGCCCGGACCGTAAGGACCGGGCGTCCTTAACCCCCAAACTGCAGGAACCCCGGTTCGGGGACCTTAGGAGCTAGAAAATGGCCAAGGAAAAGTTCGAACGG
>NZ_JZRG01000012.1:0-201145 GCF_000964075.1 Brevundimonas sp. KM4
GTCGCGACCCACGGCGGCGCCAACCGCCGCAACATGCTGCTGCTGATCCAGTTGCGCTGGCTGGCGGTCGCCGGGCAGGTGGCGACGATCCTGCTGGTCCAATATGTGATGCGGATCCCCCTACCGGTGCTGTGGCTGCTGGCGGCGCCGGCGGGTCTGGTGCTGGTCAATCTGGTCAGCGCGCCGTTGACCGTACGCCGGCAGGAGGTCGAGGATCAGGCGCTGATGATCGCCCTGCTGGCGGATGTGGCGGCCCTGACCTGGCTGCTGTTCCTGACCGGAGGCGCGGCCAATCCTTTCGTGGCGCTGTATCTGCTGCAAGTCGTCTTGGGGGCGGTGCTGCTGGCGCCGGTCTATGCCTGGGCCCTGATCGCCATCACCAGTCTGTGTTTCGCCGGGCTGGGTCTGCATTCCCGCCCGCTGAACCTGCCGCCGGCGCGCGAGGATTCGCTGCTCAGCCTTTATCTCCAGGGCAGTCTGATCTGTTTCGTGCTGATGGCCGTGCTGCTGGTGCTGTTCGTCACCCGGATCAGCCAGAACTTGCGTGAGCGCGACGCCTCCATGGCCGCCCTGCGCCAGCAGACGGCAGAGCATGATCATATCGTCCGCATGGGCCTGCTCGCATCGGGCGCGGCGCACGAGCTGGGAACGCCGCTGGCTTCGCTGTCGGTGATCCTGAGCGACTGGAAGCGTATGCCGGCCCTGACCCGGGACGCCGACCTGGCCCAGGACATGACGGTGATGCGGGCCGAGGTCGAACGCTGCAAGGCCATCGTCACCGGCATCCTGATGTCGGCCGGCGAGGCGAGGGGACAGGCGCCCGAGCGCACGACCTTGCGCGCCTTCGTCGCCGATGTGGTGGCCAGTTGGAACGGCGACGGCGTGGCGGTGCAGATCCGCGACGAGCTGGCCCAGAACCCGTCGATCATCGCCGACCCGGCCCTGCGTCAGGTGCTGGGCGTGTTGTTCGACAATGCGGTCGAGGCCGGAGCGAGCCGCATCACCGTGACCACGACACGTACGGACGAGGATTTCGGCATTGCGGTCCGCGACGACGGACCGGGCTTCCCGCCGGCGATCCTTCAGGCCTGGGGCAAGCCCTACAACTCCACCAAGCCCAGGCCCGGCGCCGGTCTTGGCCTCTTTCTGCTCATGAATGTGATCCGGTCGCTGGGCGGACGGGTAGAAGCCTCCAATCCACCAGCGGGCGGCGCAGAAGTGCGTCTGACCCTGCCGCTTTCGGCCTTGGCTCCGACAGACGAGATCGCGCATGACCGATGACGCCAGATTGCTGCTGATCGTCGAGGACGACGAATCGTTCTCGACCACACTGCGACGCTCGTTCGAACGGCGTGGCTATACGGTTGTCAGCGCCGCAAGTCCCGACCAGATGACCGAGGTGCTGAGGACGCATCGCCCCGGCTATGCGGTCGTCGATCTGAAGCTGGGCGGCCATTCCGGCCTGACCTGCGTCGAGGCTCTTCACGCCTTCGACCCCGAGATGAACATCGTCGTCCTGACCGGCTTCGCCAGCATCGCCACGGCGGTCGAGGCGATCAAGCTGGGCGCCCGGCACTATCTGGCCAAGCCCGCCAGCACCGATGATATCGAAGCCGCCTTCGGCCGGGCCGACGGCGACGCAGAGACGCCGCTGGGCACGCGCCCGACTTCGATCAAGACGCTGGAATGGGAGCGGATCCACGAGACGCTGGTTGATACCGACTTCAACATCTCGGAGGCGGCGCGGCGGTTGGGCATGCACCGCCGCACCCTGGCGCGAAAGCTGGAAAAGCGCCGCGTCACCTAGTCCAGTTCGGCCGCGATCCGGTCGGCCAGCGCCCGCAAGGTCGCCGTATCCGCCATCGGCGCGTGGCCGTGACCCTTCATCTCGCGATCGGCCCAACGCGGCACGATGTGGAAATGCAGGTGGAAGACCGTCTGTCCGCCCGCCTCGCCGTTGAACTGCAGGATCGACAGGCCTTCGGGCTTCAGCGCTTTCTCGACCGCCTTGGCCGTGCGTTGCAGGGCGGCGGTCACGCGGGCCAGCACCTCGGGCTCGATCTCCAGCAGATTACGGGCCTGGGACTGTTTGGCGATGATCAGGACGTGGCCTTCCGACTGGGGAAAGACGTCCATGAAGGCCAGGACGTGGTCGTCCTCCCACACCTTCACCGACGGAATGTCGCCGCGCAGGATTTTGGCGAAGATGTTGTTGGTGTCATAGGCGCCGTGCAGGCTCATGAGCGGTCTCCGTGCGGTTCGAACCTTCGATAGCAGCGCCGTCCACGAAGGGGGAGCCTTCGTCCAATTCGTGCATTATGGTCACGCTTGAACGTCACGAGGGCTGTCATGATCCGTTTCATCATCCAGGCGCTGGTCACCATGGCGGGCCTGTGGCTGTCCGCCCGGATCGTGCCGGGCGTGGATTTCACCAGCACCGGTTCGCTGATCGCGGCTGCCATCATTCTGGGCCTGGTCAACGCCTTTGTCCGGCCGATCCTGGTCGTGCTGACCTTCCCAATCACCGTCGTGACGCTGGGTCTGTTCCTGCTGGTGGTGAACGCCGCCATGATCGGGCTGACTTCCGTCTTCCTGGACGGTTTCCGGGTCGACGGCCTGTGGGCCGGCATCGGGGCCGCCATCGTGACCGGCGTCGTCAGCTGGATCGCCGGCGCCTTCATCGGCGGCGGCGAAGAGGCGCGGCGCTAGGCGTCAACCGCCACGGCGCGATGCGCTGGCGATGATCAGGCTAAGGCGGCTTAAATTTCGCCTTTCGCTCGCTTCTCCGCAAGTTTTGCTTCGACGGCTGCGAAATTTGCGACAACGACACCGGTATAAGCGAGTGCCTCTTCGCCTATGCGGATCGCAACTTTCAAATCCAAGATTTTCGTCTTGTTATGATGAAGATTTTTCAGCAGCTTTCCCGCCGAAACATTAATCAGAACTGCTGATCCGCTCTCAAATCGCAGCGCACTGTGACAAGCAGTATTTCTAGCTTTATTGACCTTTTCTACTTGATCGCAAAGCTTTCTCAATCCGATTTTCCATTCGCTTGCGGTAATATGGCCTGCGTAGTTGCGAAGAATTTCGATCTTTCGAGATGAATCGATAGTGCCAATTATCGGCTCCATGAACGGCGAAGGTGGTAGCGAACAAACTAAGCGAATTACTTCGTTTAATCTTTCGTCCAATGCTGACGCCATCAGCACTATTTCGCCAACGACGGCGTAAGCTTCGTTGGCGACAGATTTCTCATCGTCGCTGAGTGCGCTCACCCCACCTTCACCCGCGTCGCCGCCTCGGGCAGGTCCTCGCCGAAGGCGCGCTGGTAGAACTCGGCGATGGTCGGGCGTTCCAGTTCGTCGCACTTGTTCAGGAAGGTCAGGCGGAAGCTGAGGCCCAGGTCGTCATTGAAGATCTGGGCGTTCTGCGCCCAGGTGATGACGGTGCGGGGCGACATGACGGTCGAGATGTCGCCGTTCATGAAGGCGTTGCGGGTCATGTCGGCGACGCGGACCATGGCGGCGATCCGTCGGCGGCTCTCGGCGTCCTTCCACTCGGGCACCTTGGCGGCGACGATCTCGGCCTCCACGTCGTGATCCAGATAGTTCAGCGTGGTGACGATGTTCCAGCGGTCCAGCTGGGCCTGATTGATCTGCTGTGCGCCATGATACAGGCCCGTGGTGTCGCCCAGGCCGATGGTGTTGGTCGTGGCGAACAGGCGGAAATAGCGGTTCGGGCGGATGACGCGGTTCTGATCCAGCAGGGTCAGGCGACCCTGGGCCTCGAGCACGCGCTGGATCACGAACATCACGTCGGGCCGGCCGGCGTCATATTCGTCGAAGACCAGGGCGATGGGGCGTTGCAGCGACCAGGGCAGGATGCCCTCGCGGAACTCGGTGACTTGCTTGCTGTCCTTCAGGACGATCGCGTCCTTGCCGATCAGGTCGATCCGGCTGACGTGGCTGTCCAGGTTCACGCGAACCAGCGGCCAGTTCAGGCGGGCGGCGACCTGTTCGATGTGGGTCGACTTGCCGGTGCCGTGATAGCCCTGGACCATCACGCGGCGGTCGAAGGCGAAGCCGGCGCAGATGGCGATCGTCGTCTGGGGATCAAACCGATAGGCCTCGTCGATCTCGGGCACATGGCTGTCGCGCTCGTCGAAGGCGGGCACGGTCATGTCGCTGTCCACGCCAAAGGCTTCGCGCAGGGTCACGCGGCGATGCGGTTCGAGCGTCAGCAGGGGATCGGGGGAGGCGTCGAGCGGGGAGGTCATGGACCTCATCTAGAGGCGCCGCGCGCGCGGCTCAACACGCGCGCGGCCCTTGGCGTCGGTTATTTCGCGCTCAGCCGAACATCGACGTTGTTGCGGGTGGCGTTCGAGTAGGGGCAGACCTGGTGCGCCTTCTCGATCAGGTCGTCGATAACGGCCTGGTCCAGACCGTGGTCGGTCACGGTCAGGTCGACATCCAGGTTGAAGCCTTCGCCCTTGGTGTTCTTGCCGAAGCCGACGCCGGCGGTGACCTTGGTGTCGGGACTGACGGGCGTGCCTGCCTTGCCGCTGACCAGACGCAGCGCGCCGAGGTAACAGGCGGCGTAACCGGTGGCGAAGAGCTGCTCGGGGTTGGTGCCGTCGCCGCCCTTGCCGCCCATCTCGGTCGGCGTCGACAGTTTGACGTCGATCTTGCCGTCATCGGTGGCCGAACGACCGTCTTCGCGGCCTCCGCCAGACGCCGTCGATTGGGCGCGATACAGAACTTCCATGGCAGGCTCCTTGGGTTGGGATGCTTGAGATGGGAGCTTAACGGCGGACGCCAAGGGGGCGTTGCATCGCGGCTCTAGCCATATACCGGCGACGCGGGCTAAAGCACCCTTTCGGGGCGCGTCGTCGGAGTACGCAGTGAAGATTGCCGAACGCTGGTTCGTGTGGGCGGGCATGGTTCTGCTGGGCGGCATCGCCCTGGCGGGGTTGGTCGTCGCCGTCTATGCGGCGTGGCTGTTCCACGACCTGCCTGATGCGTCGGAGCTGGCCGACTATCGCCCGCCGACCGCAACGCGCGTCTATGCCGGCGACGGCACCCTGATCGGCGAGTTTTCGGACGAGCGCCGAATCTATGTCTCCTACGACCAGATCCCCCAGCCGGTCATCCACGCCTTCCTGGCGGCCGAAGATCGCAACTTCTTCCAGCATGGCGGCATCGACGTGGACGGCATCGGCCGGGCGTCGATCAAGAACGTCTTCAACCTGGCGTCGGGACGCCGGCTGGAAGGCGGTTCGACCATCACCCAGCAGGTGGCCAAGAATGTCCTGCTGACCAACGAATCCAGCCTGAACCGCAAGCTGAAGGAAGCCATCCTGGCCAATCGCCTGGAGGCGACCCTGTCCAAGGAGCAGATCCTCGAACTGTATCTGAACGAGATCTTCCTGGGCTATCGCTCGTTCGGTATCGCGTCGGCGGCCTACAACTATTTCGGCAAGTCGCTGGCGCAGCTGACGCCCGACGAAGCCGCCTTCCTGGCGTCCCTGCCCAAGGGGCCGAACAACTATCACCCCAAACGTCACCCCGGGGCGGCCAAGGGCCGCCGTGACTGGGTGCTGGGCGAGATGGAGCAGAGCGGCTGGCTCACGCCTGAGCAGTTGGTCGAGGCGCGCGCCAAGCCTTTGGTGACGCGCGATGCGCCGCAGCGGTCGGATTACAAGGACGCCGACTTCTTCGTCGAGGAGGCGCGCCGCCAGGCCGCCGCCAACCCCCAGTTCGGCGAGCAGCTTCGCGCCGGCGGCTTCTATATGCGCACCACCCTGGACCCGACGCTGCAGACGGCGGCGCGTCGGGCCCTGATGCAGGGGCTCGAAAACTACGACCGTCGTCACGGCTGGCGGGGCGGCTGGGGCACGACCGACTTCGCCGACGGCTGGCAGGCGGTCGCGCTGAAGGAACAGGCGCCGCCCGAGCGCCGCAGCTGGCAGGCCGCCGCCATCGAAAGCGTCAGCGGCAACACGGTTCGCATCCGCACCGCCCGCGACGACAAGTCGGGCACGCTGCTGGCGTCGGACGCCGCCTGGGCCAACGCCAATCGTCAGCTGAAGCGTGGCGAACTGATCTTCGTGGAGCCGCAGGGGGGCCAGTTCGCGCTGAAGCAGGTGCCGCGCGTCAACGGGGCGCTGGTCGCCATCGAGCCGCAGTCCGGCCGCGTGCTGGCGATGGTCGGCGGCTATTCCTATGCGCTGTCCAGCTTCAACCGGGCGACCCAGGCGCGCCGTCAACCGGGTTCGGCGTTCAAACCCTTCGTCTATGCGACCGCGCTGGAGGGCGACTTCACCCCCGCCTCGATCGTCCTGGACGCGCCGATCAGCTTCGCCGGCGGTCCCAACGGCACGCGCTGGACGCCCGAGAACTATAGCCGCCAATACTATGGCCCTCAGACGCTGCGGCGCGGGCTGGAGCTGTCGCGCAACGTCATGACGGTGCGGCTGGCCCAGTCGGTCGGCATGAAGAAGATCGTGGATCAGTCGGCCAAGATGGGTCTGCCAGGCATGACGCCGAACCTGTCGGTGTCGCTGGGCGCCGGCGAGGTCACGCCGCTTGAGATCACGGCCGCCTATTCCGCCTTCGCCAACGGCGGGCGGCGGGTGACGCCCTATCTGATCGACTATGTTCAGGACCGTGACGGCGAGACCATCTTCCGCGCCGACAACCGCAGCTGCCGTGAATGCGGACGGGGCTTCTCGGGCCAGGAATCACCGCGCCTGCAGCAACGCGGCACCCAGGTCATCGACCCGATCACCGCCTATCAGATGAGTTCCATGCTGGAGGGCGTGGTTCAGCGCGGCACCGCCGCCAGCGCGCGCGGTCTTGGCCCCTGGGTCGCGGGCAAGACCGGCACGACCAACGAATATCGCTCGGCCTGGTTCGTGGGCTTCACTACCGACATCGTGGTCGGCGTCTTCATCGGCTTTGACGACAACCGCTCTCTGGGATCCGGAGAAGCCGGCGCCTCGGCCGCCGTGCCGGTCTTCACGGAGTTCATGCAGACGGCGTTGAAGGAACGGCCGGCTCGCCCGTTCGTGCGGCCCAAGAACGCCATCTTCCGTACCGTCAACGGCATCGAGGAGGCCTTCCGTCCCGGCACCGAGCGCCAGGCCCCGCCGCCGCGCCCGATCGGCCCGGCCCAGCCTGTCGGACCGCAGAACTACTATGAGGTGATCCGCCGCGAGCAGGAGGCCGCCAGCGGCGCACCCGCCTCGTCGCCGGCGCCCACTGCGCCGCCGCCGCCCAAGAAGGCGCCGGCGGAGGACTTGAGCGGATTGTACTGAGGCTCTAGGTAGGCCCATCGAACGGCGCGTCCTCGTGGCGCGCCGTTTTCCTTTCATCCGCCCTGTTCGAGGGCGTTGTGTCGCTGGAGATTGCGATGAGACCGGATGTCGAGGCCATGAAGGCCGACATCGAGCAGAGCGTCGCTCTGCTCAGGAGGCGTCTTTGACTGGGATGTCGCTCTAAGAAAGCTCGATGAGCTGAATGCGCGGGTCGAGGACCCGACGCTCTGGGACAAGCCCGACGAGGCCCAGGCCGTCAGCCGCGAACGCTCGCAGCTGGAAGGCAAGATCAACACCGTCAAGGCGATGGAGCAGGACCTCGAAGACGGGGTGATGCTGGCCGAGATGGCGGACGAGGAAGGCGACGAGGGCGCGTTGGAAGACGCTCGCGCGTCTCTGCGCGGCATCAAGGAACGCGCCGCGCGCGCCGAGCTGGAAGCCCTGCTGTCCGGCGAGGCCGACGGTAACGACGCCTATCTGGAAGTGAACTCCGGCGCCGGCGGCACCGAGTCGAACGACTGGGCCGGCATGCTGCTGCGCATGTACTCCCGCTGGGCCAAGGCGCACGGCTACGAGGTCACGATCGAGGCGCACGAGGAGGGCGAGCAGGCGGGGGTCAAATCGGCCACCATCCTGATCGAAGGCCCCAACGCCTATGGCTGGCTGAAGTCGGAATCGGGCGTGCACCGCCTGGTCCGCATCAGCCCCTATGACGCGGCGGCCAAGCGCCACACCAGCTTCGCCTCAATCGGGGTGTCGCCGGTCGTGGACGACGCGATCGAGATCGACATCAACCCCTCGGACGTGCGCACCGACACCTATCGCGCCTCGGGCGCAGGCGGTCAGCACATCAACAAGACCGACTCGGCTGTGCGCCTGACGCACACCCCGACCAACACCGTCGTGGCCTGCCAGGCCGGCCGGTCGCAGCACCAGAACCGCGAGATGGCCTGGAAGATGCTCCGCGCGCGCCTATACGAGCTGGAACTGCAGAAGCGTGAGGCGGCGGCTCAGGCGCTGGCCGACGCCAAGACCGACATCGGGTGGGGTCACCAGATCCGCTCCTATGTCCTGCAGCCCTATCAGATGGTAAAGGACCTGCGGACCGAGGTTGAGACCTCGGATACCCAGGGGGTGCTGGACGGCGACCTGGACGCCTTCATGGGCGCGGCCCTGGCCCAGCGGGTCGGCGAGACGCGCGGATCGAGCGTGGACTGACGGAAAAGGGCGGCTCCGACGAGCCGCCCTTTTTGTTTGGACTACCGGCCTCCGGCCTGCTTGAGCCCGCTCGCGGTCAGGCGGCGGTCTTGTCCGCCTTGTCGGCCTTCGGCGTCGGGGCTTCCAGCATGGCGGCGCCGGGCGTGTCGCGCTTGGCCTGGTTGCAGCGGCCCTGGAACCAGGCGCCCTGGTCGATGGCGAGTTGCTCTTGCGTGATGTCGCCCTCGACGCGAGCGGTGGCGTGAAGCTTGACCTGCTTCGCGACGATGGCGCCCGAGACGCGGCCGCGCACGTCAAGGACGTCGGCATGGACCGTGCCCTCGACCGAGCCGCCTTCGCCGATCACGACGCGCGAGACGCGAACATCGCCCTTCAGCGAACCGTCGATCTGAAGCTCGCCCGCGCCGGAGATGTTGCCTTCGTATTTCACGCCGGCCGACAAGGTCGACAGATTGCTGGACCGGGCCGCCGGACGGGCCGGTTCGGCCGCGCGCGGCGCAGGCGTCGTGGCGGGCAGGGACGGCGTGCTTGCAGCCGTCGGCGTGGGCGTGGTCGGTTCGGGCGCCGGGGGGATGCCCAGGCCGTTCGATCCGCTGTCGTAGGATTTGCTCTTGGTGAACATGGTGCGCTCCGCATCTGCCAGCCAAGGCCGGCCAAGCCCCTATTAGCCCCGACGCCCACTAGGCCGTGGAGGAGGGGCCAAGGTCAAGCATCGCTTCCGAACGATGCTCGCCGATCACAGGGCCCTGGCGGCCTCCAGCACGGCTGCGGCGTGGTCGGCGACCTTCACATTGCGCCAGGCCTTGGCGACCCGGCCCTCGGCGTCGATCAGGAAGGTGGCCCGCTCGATGCCCATATATTCGCGGCCATAGAGCTTTTTCTGCACCCAGACGCCCCAGGCCTCGCAGGCGGCGCCGTCCTCGTCGGAGGCGAGGGTTACGGCGAGATCGTATTTGGCCTTGAACCTGTCGTGCTTCTTCACCGTGTCCTTGGACACGCCGATGACAGGCACGCCCAGAGCGGCGAAGTCGGGCGCCAGGGCGGTGAAGTCCTGGGCCTCGCGCGTGCAGCCGGTCGTGTCGTCCTTGGGGTAGAAATAGACGACGGCGGGCTTGCCCTTGAGGGCGGCGAGGGTGACGCGGCCGCCGCCGTCCGTGGGCAGGTCGAGGGCGGGCGCGGGTTGGCCTTCCGTTACGGACATCAAACAGGCCTCACCAGAACGATCTTTTTCTTGCCGGCCGCCAGTTTGATGACGCCGTCCTTGAGGTCGGCTTCGGTCAGCAATTGGGCGCCGTCGGACACCGCGGCGTCGTTCAAACGCAGGCCGCCGCCTTGGGCCAGGCGGCGGGCCTCGCCGTTGGAGGCCGTCAGGCCGGTCTTGGTCACGACAGCGGCGATCATGGCGCCGTAGACCTCGGCCGACGGCAGCTCGACGGTCGGCAGGTCGGCGGACAGCTGGCCTTTTTCGAAGGCGCTCTCGGCGGCGGCGCGGGCGGTTGCGGCGGCCTCTGCGCCGTGCAGCATGGTCGTTGCGGCGTCGGCGAGGGCCTTTTTGGCGTCATTGATGGCCGCGCCTTCCAGCGCTTCGTAGCCGGCGATCTCGGCGTCCGACAGATCGGTGAACAGGCGCATGAAGCGACCCACGTCTCCATCCTCGGTGTTGCGCCAGTATTGCCAGTAGTCATAGGGCGACAGGGCGTCGGCGTTCAGCCAGACGGCGCCGCCTACGGTCTTGCCCATCTTCTGGCCCGAGGCGGTCGAGAGCAGGGGCGTGGTCAGGCCGAAGGCGGCCTTCTGATCCACCTTGCGGGTCAGTTCGACGCCGTTGATGATGTTGCCCCACTGATCCGAGCCGCCCATCTGGAGCGTGCAGCCGTAGCGACGGTTGAGCTCCAGGAAGTCGGTGGCCTGCATCAGCATGTAGTTGAATTCGAGGAAGGTCAGCGGCTGCTCACGCTCCAGGCGCAGCTTGACGGAATCGAAGCTGAGCATCCGGTTGACGGTGAAATGCGTGCCGTAGTCGCGCAGAAACTCCAGGTAGCCCAGCTTGGACAGCCATTCGTCGTTGTCGACCATGATGGCGTCCGATGGGCCGTCGCCGAAGGTCAGGAATTTTTCGAACACGCCCTTGATGCCAGCGATGTTCTCGGCAATCCGCTCTTCGGTCAGCAGGGGGCGCTGCGTATCCTTGAAGCTGGGGTCCCCCACCTTGGTCGTGCCGCCGCCCATCAGGACGATGGGCTTGTGTCCAGCCTGCTGCAGGCGGCGCAGCAGCATGATCTGGATCAAATGTCCGACGTGCAACGAAGGGGCGGTGGCGTCAAAGCCGATATAGCCGGTGACCACGCCGGCGGCGGCCGCCGCATCCAGTTCGGCCGGATGGGTGATCTGATGGATATAGCCTCGCGCCTGCATGGTGCGGAGGAAGTCGGATTTGAAGGCGTGTTCGGTCATGGTGAGGCTGGGTTAGCAGGGATGACGAGGGTCGTCTTCCCCTAGTCGAGGCGGCGTCGGCTGTTCAGACGGTGAGGATGAAAAACACCGTCTAAAGTGTCTAATTCGTCTAATCTCGATCGGCGCGAAATTGCATGGCAACGCGAAAACGCGTGCAAAATGCAAGGTGGTGCAATTTCAGGGGGAGCGGCTTTGGGCATGGCGCGACCATTGTAGCGCCGTTTCAGGCCGCGATAGGTACGACGACGCTGCTGCGTCTCATGCCGCTGTAAATGCAGTCGATATTGCCCGCAGGTGCGCTGGCTGACGACTCATCGCCGAGCTGTCCGCTTTCAGGGAATTAGCCGATTGAGGACCAGCGCAAAGAGGGCGACGACGACGGTCCATGTCAGGAAGACGGAAGACGGCTCGGACGATGTGCCGCTGACGACCAGGCAAGGCGTGAGCAGGCCCAAAAAGACGTGGAGGCGATCGTTAAAAAATTTGCGCTTTTCAGGGAAGGTCATCTGCGGACCGTACGGGGAGCGCTTGGGCATATTGCGATGTTTCCACGGAGGTCCGACGCCCGCAAGGGTTGATGAGGCGTTGGGGAGAAAGTCGGAGGCCGGTATTTGATTTAATGCGTGGGCTTGCGAAGCAGCTTTCGCTCGAGCAGCCACCAGGTGGCGTTCGCCAGAGACGCCCCGATGGCGCCGCAAAGCGCCACCGTCAGCATGTGCGGCAAAGGCGGGGGCGCGGCCTCGTTCAAGAGCAACAGCGCAAAGCTGTAGGCGAATGTCAGCGCAAAGAGGACGAGGAACTTCATCTTCAGATTGTAGATGCGCCGCCTCGGTTGATGCAATCGACGACTTGGCCGGCCTGCGATACGAAGGCCCCATGCGCCTGCCCCTGATCCCGCACCCGACATCCAGCCCGGCGGGACTGACGCTGGAGGTCGAGGCGCGGCGGGCGGGGCGGGTGCTGAGCCTGGAGTATGTGCTGGCCGGACCGGTGGAGAGGGTGTGGCGGCCGGAGGCGGCGGCGCGGGTGCGAACGGACGGGCTGTGGCAGGCGACCTGTTTCGAGGCCTTCGTGCGGACGACGGGCGGCTATGTCGAATACAATCTGTCGCCGTCGGGGGCGTGGGCGGCCTATCGGTTCGACGGCTATCGCGAGGGGATGCGGGAGCTGGAGATGCTGGCGCCCTTCATCGTGACGCGGTCGGCGCCCGGACAGTTCGTGCTGACGGCGGACGTGGCCTTGTCGGAGGATGCGGTCGGGGCGGCGAACCTGAAGACGGGCTTGGCAGCGGTCATCCGGGGCGTGGACGGGGCGATCGGCTATTGGGCGCTGGCGCATCCTTCGGATAAGCCGGACTTTCATCATCCCGACTCGTTCGCGCTGGACCTGACATGAACTTCGGCCTCGACCGCCTTTTGTCCGACGACGCCCTGAGGGCGCAGCTGAAGGGACGGCGCGTGGCCTTGCTGGCGCATCCGGCGTCGGTGACGAAGGATCTGACCCATGCGGTGGACGCGCTGGCCGCCTGTCCCGAAATCCGGCTGACCGCCGCCTTTGGCCCGCAGCACGGGATGAAGGGCGATCTGCAGGACAATATGATGGAGAGCCCGGATTATCGCGATCCGGTGCACGGCTTCCCGGTCTTCAGCCTGTACGGCGAGGTGCGGCGGCCGCGCGACGAATGGATGGCCGAGTTCGACGTGCTGCTGGTCGATCTGCAGGACCTGGGCTGCCGCATCTACACCTATGTGACGACGCTCTTGTACGTGCTGGAGGCGGCGGCGAAACACGGCAAGTCGGTCTGGGTGCTGGACCGGCCCAATCCGGCGGGACGGCCGGTCGAGGGGATGACGTTGAAGCCCGGCTGGGAAAGCTTCGTCGGGGCCGGGCCAATGCCGATGCGGCACGGCATGACGATGGGCGAACTGGGCCTGTGGTTCATCGACCAGTTCAAGCTGGATGTGGATTACCGGGTGGTGGAGATGCAGGGCTGGGCGCCGGAGGCGGGGCCGGGCTTCGGCTGGCCGCTGCTGGACCGGTCATGGGTCAATCCCAGCCCGAATGCGCCGAACCTGTCGATGGCGCGCGCCTATGCGGGCACGGTGATGCTGGAAGGGGCGACCCTGTCGGAAGGGCGGGGGACCACCCGGCCGCTGGAGCTGTTCGGCGCGCCGGATATCGACGCGCGGGCGGTGATCGCGGAAATGCAGGCGCTGGCGCCGGGATGGCTGGGCGGCTGCGTCTTGCGCGACATGTGGTTCGAGCCGACCTTCCACAAGCACGTCGGCAAGCTGTGCAGCGGGGTGCAGATCCATGTCGATCACCCCGGCTATGACCATGCCGCCTTCAAGCCGTGGCGAGTGCAGGCGCTGGGCTTCAAGGCGATCCGGCGGCTGTATCGCGACTATGACCTTTGGCGGGATTTTCCTTACGAATATGCGTTCGGCAAACTGCCCATCGACGTGATCAACGGCGGGCCGGGCCTGCGGGAATGGGTGGACGACGCAGGCGCGACGCCGGGCGATCTGGATGCAGCGACGCAGCCGGACGAGGCGGCGTGGGAAGAGGCGCGGCGGCCGTTCCTGCTGTATTGAGCTCCATAACTAAAATCTATTGCGCATCTGCAAATAAGTGATTGGGCTTATTTGATGCGGTGCGGTAGGGAGGGCGCCTCCCAACCACCTTGCATTGGATTTTGCGCATGGCCCTCATCAACACGACCATCAAACCCTTTACGGCCGAAGCCTATAAGGGCGGCAAATTCCTGACGGTCACGGACGCCGACGTTGCGGGCAAGTGGGCGATCTTCTTCTTTTATCCGGCCGACTTCACCTTCGTGTGCCCGACCGAACTGGAAGACCTGGCCGACCACTACGCCGAGTTCCAGAAGCTGGGCGTCGAGATCTATTCGGTGTCGACCGACACCCACTTCTCTCACAAGGCCTGGCACGACTCGTCGCCGGCGATCGGCAAGATCGAATACACGATGCTGGGCGACCCGTCGGGCCTGGTGACCAACAACTTCGACGCCATGCGTCCGGGCGTGGGCCTGGCCGACCGCGCGACCTTCTTGGTCGATCCGGACGGCGTGATCCAGTTCACCGAGACGACGTCGGAAGGAATCGGCCGCAACGCCGCCGAACTGCTGCGCAAGGTCAAGGCCGCCCAGTATGTGCGCTCGCACCCCGGTGAAGTCTGCCCGGCCAAGTGGGAAGAAGGCGAAGCCACCCTGGCCCCGTCGCTCGACCTCGTCGGCAAGATCTAAGACCCCAGGTTCGGCCGGCGGCGTTTCGATGTCGCCGGCCTGGACGCCCGATCCTTTCGGGCGTTCGCAGAGGCCGCGGGGTGCGTAGCGTTTCCAGCCCCGCGGCCTTTTTGCGTCCTGTCCTCGCCTGAAGCGGCTTGAGGGCGGCGCTCAACCTATTGAATTCCGAGGAGCATCCGATGCTAGACGCCAATCTGAAATCCCAGCTCGAAGCCTACCTCAAGAACATCATCCATCCCGTCGAACTGGTCGCCTCGCTGGGCGCGGGACCCAAGTCGATCGAGCTGAAGACCCTGCTGGAGGAGATCGTCTCGGTCTCGCACGGCAAGGTCGAGATGGGCCGCGACTATGACGACGAGCGGCAGCCCAGCTTCCTGATCCGCAGGAAGGGCACGGACATCGGCGTGCGGTTCGCGGGCATTCCGCTGGGCCACGAGTTCACCTCGCTGGTGCTGGCCCTGCTGCACGTCGGCGGCCATCCGTCCAAGGCGGCGCAGGAGGTGATCCAGCAGGTCAGGGACCTGGACGGCGACTATGTGTTCGAGACCTATTTCTCGCTGTCGTGCCAGAACTGCCCGGATGTGGTGCAGGCGCTGAACCTGATGAGCGTGATCAATCCGCGCATCAAACATGTCGCCATCGAGGGCGGCCTGTTCAAGGACGAGGTCGAAGACCGCAAGATCATGGCCGTGCCGACGGTGTTCCTGAACGGCGAACTGTTCAGTCAGGGCCGGATGGAGCTGGAGCAGATCGTCGCCAAGCTGGATTCCGGCGCCGAAGCCCGCGCGGCCGAGCGTCTGAAGTCCAAGGATCCGTTCGAGGTTCTGGTGGTCGGCGGCGGGCCGGCCGGCGCGGCGGCCGCCATCTATACGGCGCGCAAGGGCATTCGCACGGGCGTCGTCGCCGAACGCTTCGGCGGACAGGTGCTGGACACGATGGCGATCGAAAACTTCGTCTCGGTCCCCTACACCGAAGGACCCAAGCTGGCGGCCCATCTGGAGCAGCACGTCCGCGAGTATGAAGTGGACCTGATGAACCTGCAGAAGGCGGCCAAGCTGATCCCGGCCAAGGTTCCAGGCGGCCTGCACGAGGTGGTGCTGGAGAACGGCGCATCGCTGAAATCGCGGACCATCATCCTGTCGACCGGCGCGCGCTGGCGCCAGATGAACGTTCCGGGCGAGGACCAGTACAAGAACAAGGGCGTGGCCTATTGCCCGCACTGCGACGGGCCGCTGTTCAAGGGCAAGCGGGTGGCGGTGATCGGCGGCG
Source organism: Brevundimonas sp. KM4 (assembly GCF_000964075.1). NCBI lineage: Bacteria > Pseudomonadati > Pseudomonadota > Alphaproteobacteria > Caulobacterales > Caulobacteraceae > Brevundimonas > Brevundimonas sp. KM4. Next base: position 15,522 of record NZ_JZRG01000012.1, read on the forward strand.
GCAACTCCGGCGTCGAGGCGGCGATCGACCTGGCGGGCATCGTCGCCCATGTGACCCTGATCGAATACGACAGCGAGCTGCGGGCCGATGCGGTGCTGCAGCGCAAGCTGGCGACCCTGCCGAACGTGCGGATCGTGACCTCGGCCCTGACGACTCAAGTGCATGGCGACGGGGAGAAGGTGACGGGCCTGTCCTACAAGGACCGCAACTCCGACGCCCATCACGACGTCGATCTGGAAGGCATCTTCGTGCAGATCGGTCTGGTCCCGAACACCGAATGGCTGCACGGCGCGGTGGGCCTGACCCCGCGCGGCGAGATCGAGGTGGATCACCGCGGCGAGACCTCGCAGCCGGGCATCTTTGCGGCGGGCGACGCGACGACCGTGCCATACAAGCAGATCGTCATCGCCATGGGCGAGGGATCCAAGGCGGGTCTGTCGGCCTTCGACTACATGATCCGCACCGAGCCGGCGAAAGAGGCGGTGGTCGAGGCCGCGTGATCTAATCGGGCCGTGCAATCCGCTTTCGCACGGCCTTCACGATCTCGATCAGGATCGCCCAGATCAGCGTGACGAGGAAGTAGATCCAGCGGGCGGCGAGATACAGGCCCATCGGCGCCGCCCACAGCAAAGCCCAGACATTGTAGGGCAGGGATGTGTGAGTAAGCTTGCCCGCGACGAGCGCGAGCGCCCATATCGGCAACGACAGCAGCAGATAGTTGACCAGGGTGATCCTGGGCCGCAACCACGCTCAGACTGTCGTGGGTTCCGTTTCTGCCGGCTTGGACTTGCCTTTTCGCCGCGTCATCTCGCCTAGAAGCGCCGTGCGAGACCGACGCCGAACTCCACATCCGGGCTGTCGTCGTTCAGGCCGAAGTTGAGGCCGAAATCCAGCTGGGCGTCGGGCAGGGCCGGGGGCGACCAGACGGCGGTCAGGTCGAAGGTGGATGGCGTGGTCGGGGCGACGGGATCATCGTCGCGGCTGATCCAGACCTCGGCGCCCAAGTCCCATTGGCCGAAGCCGCGTCCGACGCCGGCGACCATCGTATAGGCGCCGTGGCGGCCGTCGCCGTCCGCATCCGAGACCCAGTCGATCTCGGGCGACAGGCTCAGGCTCCAGTCGTCGTTCAGCGGGATGGAGACCGGCAGGATGACGCCGCCCTCGAAACCGTCGGCGCGAATATCGCGCGCACCCGTCGGCGCAGTGATGAAGCCGGAAATCGCAACGGACAGGCCCGAGCCGTCAGGGTTCTTCAGCGAGTGGCGCAGGCCGAGACTGAGATCGCCGACGCCTTCGTTCACATCACGATCGCCGGTCGCGCGGTCGAGGATCCGTTCGCGGTTCCAGGTCGCGAGCCCGAGCTGAAGCTCGGTCAGGCCGGTCAGGCCATAGCGCACGAACAGGTCGCCGGCGTCCCAAGTGTCGGTCCGTGTCGTGCCGTCCGTCTGACGCGCGCCGTCGAACAGGCCGAGTTCGACCTGCCAGCGGCCCTTGTCGAGGATGCAGGTCGGCGTGCCCTTGCCGGGGCGATCGGCGCAGAATTCGCGCTCTGGCGCGGACTGAGCCGCCACCGCCGTGGGCGAGGCCAGGCAGGCGATCAAGGCGATCAGAAGAGGCTGGCGCATGGCGGATCTCGCAGCGATGTCTCGCCCGATCATGCCGCCCGCGCCTTAATCAGCCGTGACGCCGAGCAGAATAACAAGCCGGATGTCAGGCCGGCTTTTCTTCCAGACGCTTGTCCAGATAGGCGCCGACGCGGGTTTCGACCGCGCTCATGTGGTCCTGCCAGAAGTGGCTGGCGCCCTCTTCCAGTTCGTAGTCGATGATGATGCCCTTTTGGGTGCGCAGCTTGTTGACCACGCGCTCGACCTCGACCGGCGGTACGATGGTGTCGGCCGTGCCGTGCAGGAACAGGCCGGACGCCGGGCAGGGCGCCAGGAAGCTGAAGTCGTACATATTCGACGGCGGCGAGACCGAGATGAAGCCGTCCGTCTCGGGGCGACGCATCAGAAGCTGCATGCCGATGTAGGCGCCGAACTGATAGCCGGCGACCCAGGTCTGGCTGGCGCCGGGATTGTTGGCCTGGAGCCAGTCGAGGGCGGTGGCGGCGTCGGCCAGTTCGCCGATGCCCGAATCGAACTCGCCCTGCGACTTGCCGACGCCGCGCGAGTTGTAGCGCAGGGTCGCAAAGCCGCGCTGCTGGAACAGCTGGTGCAGCGTGACCGCGACCGGGTTGTTCATATGCCCGCCCGCCTTGGGGTGCGGGTGCAGGATCAGCGCGATCGGGGCGTTCGGGCGCTTGCCCGGGGAATAGCGGCCTTCGATGCGACCGGAGGCGCCGGGCAGGATGACTTCAGGCATAGGGGCTCTGGAATCCGTTCAACTGTCATTTCGCGAGTGCGTAATACTTGACCGCAGAGGTGGGACTTTCTAAGTCCCTCCGCAAGCGCGCCGCCTTTGCGAAGGCGCGGGTTCTAGCACAGGAGCCCCGAAAAGCGCGCAATTTTTGAAGGTGCGAAATGCGTCTGTCGACCAAAGGACGATACGCCGTGATGGCGATGGCCGATCTGGCGAAAAACGGGCGCGGCGAGAGTGGTGAGATCCGGGCGGTTTCGCTAGCCGAGATCGCCGCGCGCCAGGAGATTTCGCTGAGCTATCTGGAGCAGTTGTTCGCCCGTCTGAGGAAGAGCGAACTGGTCAAGAGCGTGCGCGGACCCGGCGGCGGATACCGTCTGGCCAAGGCGGCCCACGAGACGGTGGTCGCCGAGATCGTGCTGGCGGTGGATGAGCCGATTCGGGCGACGCGATGCGTGGCGCATGGCTCGCCCAAGGGCTGCATGCTGGCCGGCGAACGCTGCATCACCCACAATCTGTGGGAAGACCTGGGCGACGAGATCCATCGCTATCTGGCGGGCGTTTCGCTGGAGGATGTGGTGATGAACCGCACGGGACAGCGTCGGCGCAATGTCCAGGCCTCGGCCGTGGGGGTCGCGGCATGACTGGCGTCTATCTGGATTATAACGCCTCGGGCCTGGTGCGGCCGGAAGTGCTGGAGATCATGGCCAGGGCCCTGGCCGACAACGGCAATCCGTCGGCAGTCCATGCGGCGGGCCGGCGGGCGCGGGCGCGGGTCGAGACCGCACGGGCGCAGGTCGCGGATCTGGTCGGGGCTGACCCGACGGCGGTGGTGTTCAACTCGGGCGGCACCGAAGCCAATGCCCAGGGCATCGCCAGCGCCTTGGCGGCCGGGTGCGAGCGGCTGATCGTTTCAGCGACGGAACATCCGTGCGTTGCCGAGACGGCCGCGAATGCGGGCGTAGCCGTAGAGATTCTGCCGGTCGATGCGAACGGGGTGGTCGATCTGGACTGGCTGGCGGAGGCGCTGCGCCGTCCGGGCCGGGCTGTGGTCGCCATCCATCATGCGAACAACGAAAGCGGCGTCATCCAGCCGATCGCCGAGGCGGCGGCTCTGGTGCGGGCGGCGGGCGGCTGGCTGCATGTCGACGCCATCCAATCGGCGGGCAAGATCGCTGTCGATATGCGCGCGCTGGACGCGGACACCCTGACCCTGTCTGCACACAAGCTGGGCGGGGCGCAGGGCGTGGGCGCCCTGATCTTCAAGGAAGGTCTGTCGGGCGTGCGGATCCTGCACGGCGCGGGGCAGGAGCGGGGCCTGCGCGCCGGGACGGAGAACGTCCCGGGCATCGCCGGGTTCGGCGTCGCGGCCGATTGCGCCGCGCGGGATCTGGAGACGATGGTCTCGCACGTCGCCTGGCGCGATGCGGCCGAGGTGAAGGTCAAGGCCGCAGGCGCGACCATCATCGGCGGCGGCGTGGCGCGGCTGCCCAACACCCTGTTCATGGCGGTCGAGGGCTGGGACAGTCCGCAGCAGCTGATCACCCTGGACCTGACGGGCGTCATGGTGTCGGCCGGCTCGGCCTGCTCGTCGGGCAAGGTCAAGCCGTCCAAGACCATCAGCGCCATGGGCCTGAATGCGCTGGCGACCGGGGGCGTGCGCGTCTCTGGCGGCTGGGGCACGGTCGAGGGCGACTGGGTGCGGTTCGCCGACGCCTGGGTCGCCGCCTACAACAAGCACAAGACGCGCGCCGCCGAGCGCGAGAGAGAGGTCGCCTGATGGCCGCCGTCAAGGAAACCATCGACGCCGTCGCCGCGCTGGAGAAGTACGAGCACGGCTTCACGTCCGACATCGAGACGGAATATGCGCCCAAGGGACTGAGCGCCGAGATCGTGCGCTTTATTTCCGAAAAGAAGGGCGAGCCGGAATGGATGCTGGAATGGCGTCTGGCCGCCTATGAGCGCTGGCTGGCGATGGAGGAGCCGACCTGGGCGGCGGTCCGCTACGAGCCGGTCGATTATCAGGACCTGTTCTACTATGCGGCCCCCAAGAAGAAGGACGGGCCCAAGTCGCTGGACGAGGTCGATCCCGAGATCCTGGAAATCTACAAGAAGCTGGGCATCCCGCTGAAGGAGCAGGAGGTGCTGGCCGGGGTGCAGGGCGCCCCAAAGGTCGCCGTGGACGCCGTGTTCGACAGCGTGTCGGTGGTCACGACCTTCAAGGAAGAACTTGCCAAGGTCGGCGTGATTTTCATGCCGATTTCCGAGGCCTTGCGCGAATATCCTGATCTGGTGCGGCAATATCTGGGGTCGGTGGTGCCGGTCTCGGACAATTATTTCGCAGCGCTGAACAGCGCGGTCTTTTCGGACGGGTCATTCGTCTACATCCCGCCGGGCGTCAAATGCCCGATGGAGCTGTCGACCTATTTCCGCATCAACGCCAGCCAGACAGGCCAGTTCGAGCGGACCCTGATCATCGCCGACAAGGGGGCCTACGTCTCCTACCTTGAGGGCTGCACCGCGCCGATGCGCGACGAGAACCAGCTGCATGCGGCTGTGGTCGAGATCGTGGCCCTGGACGACGCCGAGGTGAAATATTCGACGGTCCAGAACTGGTACCCCGGCGACGCCGAGGGCAAGGGCGGCATCTACAACTTCGTGACCAAGCGCGCCGACTGCCGGGGTGATCGGTCCAAGGTGTCGTGGACCCAGGTCGAGACCGGCTCGGCCGTCACCTGGAAATATCCGTCCTGCGTTCTGAAGGGCGAGGAGAGCTCGGGCGAGTTCTATTCCATCGCCATCACCAACGGACATCAGCAGGCCGACACCGGCACCAAGATGATCCACCTGGGCAAGAATTCGAAGTCGCGGATCATCGCCAAGGCGGTGTCGGCGGGGCGGTCGGACTCGACCTATCGCGGTCTGGTCTCGGTGCATCCGAAGGCGACGGGGGTGCGCAACTTCACCCAGTGCGACAGCCTGCTGATCGGCAAGGACTGCGGCTCGCACACCATCCCCTATATCGAGGCGCGCAACGGCTCGGCCCAGCTGGAGCACGAGGCGACGACGACGCGTCTGTCGGACGACCAGCTGTTCTACGCCCAGCAGCGGGGGCTGTCGCAGGAGGAGGCGGTGGCCCTGCTCGTCAACGGCTTCGTCCGCGACGTGATGCAGAAACTGCCGATGGAGTTCGCCGTCGAGGCGCAGAAGCTGGTGGCGATCAGCCTTGAAGGCTCGGTTGGATAATCAAGAAGAAACAATGCTTAATATCAACAACCTCCACGTCTCTGTCGGCGAAAAGCCGATCCTCAAGGGCCTGACGCTCGACGTTCCCGCCGGCGAAGTGCACGCCATCATGGGGCCGAACGGCGCGGGCAAGTCGACGCTGGGCTACGCCCTGTCGGGACGGCCCGGCTATGAGGCGACGGAAGGGTCTGTCGCATGGTCGGGCGAGGACCTGCTGGCGCTGGACCCGGCCGAGCGGGCGGCCAAGGGCGTCTTCCTGTCGTTCCAGTATCCGATTGAGATCCCCGGCGTGCCGGCTCTGACCTTCGTGCGGACGGCGCTGAACGCCCAGAAACGCGCGCGGGGCGAGGAGGAGGTGGCGGCGCCGGCCTTCCTGAAGCTGGTGCGGGAAGCGTCCAAGGCGCTGAAGATGGACTTCGACATGCTGAAGCGGCCGCTGAACGTCGGCTTCTCCGGCGGTGAGAAGAAGCGGATGGAAATCTTGCAGATGGCTCTGCTCGAGCCGTCGCTGCTGATCCTGGATGAGACCGATTCCGGCCTGGACATCGACGCCCTGCGGATCGTGTCGGAAGGGGTGAACGCGCTGCGGTCGCCGGATCGCGCCATGCTGGTCATTACCCACTATCAGCGCCTGCTCGACTACATCAAACCGGACCGGGTGCATGTGCTGGCCGGCGGTCGGATCGTGGCCTCGGGCGGGCCGGAGCTGGCGCTGGAGCTGGAGGCGGAAGGGTACGACAAGTATCTGCCGCAAGCTGCATGAGCGCGGCCTTCGCCATCGACCTGAGCGACGCCGAAACCTATCCGTCGCGACGGACGGAAGCATGGAAATACAGCGACCTGAAGCGCTACCTTCGCGCCGCGCCGGAGCCGTCAGGCACGGCCGAGGTCGGGCCGCCGGGACCGTTTTACGATCTGGGCGGGGAGGCGATCGTCTTCGCCAACGGACGCGCCGTGGGCGTGACCGACTTCATCGCCTCGGGCGAGCGGACACTGCGGTTGCGCTATGTGTCGGACGCCGTCGGCACGGGCCACACGGCCAGCGCGCGGGTTTCGGCGCGCGCGGGCGCCAAGCTGCTGCTGCTGGAAACGCACGAGGGCGCGGGCTCGGCCTATGTGGCGCACAATACGCTGGAACTGGATGTGGCCGCCGGCGCCGAGGTGACGCGCGTCGTCCTGGTCGAGGAGCCGGAGGACGCCATCTCCATCGCCGAGGCCCATGTGAAGGTCGAGGCGGGCGGCGTCTATCGTCAGACCATAATCGCGACCGGCGCCAAGCTGCAGCGGATCGAAACGCGCATCACCCACTATGCCCAGGGCGCGCAGGTTCAGGCCGACGGTCTGTATCTGCTGAACGGATCGCGTCATGCAGACCTAACCAGCGTGGTGCGTCATGTGGAACACGACGGCGCGACCTCGCAACTGATCAAGGGCGTGGCTCGCGATACGGCGCGCGGCGTCTTCCAGGGCAAGATCGTGGTCGAGCGCGGGGCGGACGGCACCGATGCGCGCATGGGCCACCATGCGCTGATCGCCTCCGAGCGGGCCGAGATCGACGCCAAGCCGGAACTGATCATCTATGCCGACGACGTGCAGTGCGCGCACGGCAATACCGTGGGGACACTGGACGAGAGCGCCCTGTTCTACATGCAGCAGCGCGGCATTCCGGCCGACGAAGCGCGCGCCCTGCTGACCCAGGCCTTCCTGATCGAGGTCATCGACCGGATCGAGCATGAGGGCGCGAGAGAGGTGGCGCGGGAATGGCTGACGGCGCGGTTGTGAACACCTTCGATCCCTATGCCGTGCGGGCGCAGTTCCCGATCCTGTCGCGACAGGTGAACGGCAAGCCGCTGGTCTACCTGGACAACGCGGCCTCGGCGCAGAAGCCGCGCACGGTGATCGACGCCCTGGTGGCGACGATGGAGGGCGGCTACGCCAACGTCCACCGCGGCCTGCACACCCTGTCGAACGAGGCGACCGAGGCCTTTGAAAAGGCGCGCGAGATCGTCGCCCGCTTCCTGAACGCCGAAAGCCCCGAACAGGTGGTCTGGACCAAGGGCGGGACCGAGGCGATCAATCTGGTGGCCAATGGGCTGGGCCTGTCGATCCAGCCGGGCGACGAGATCATCGTCTCGGAGATGGAGCATCACTCCAACATCGTGCCCTGGCATTTGCTGCGTGAACGGCGCGGGGCGGTGATCAGGTGGATTCCGGTCAAGGACGACGGGTCGCTGGACATGGCGGCCTATGCCGACCTGCTGGGGCCGAGGACGCGGATGGTTGCGGTCACCCACATGTCGAACGTGCTGGGGACGATCAATCCGGTCGCCGAGATCAGCCGTCTGGCCCATGCGGCGGGGGCGCAGGTGCTGATCGATGGGTGCCAGGGGGCGGTCCATGCGACGCCGGACGTTCAAGCCATCGGCTGCGACTTCTACGTCCTGACCGGGCACAAGCTCTTTGCGCCCACCGGCATCGGCGCCCTGTACGGCAAGGCCGAGGCGCTTGAGGCGCTGCCGCCCTATCAGGGGGGGGGCGAGATGATCGAGACCGTCGAGCAGGACCGCGTGACCTATGCCCGGCCGCCGCACCGGTTCGAGGCGGGGACGCCCCCGATCCTGGAGGCCATCGGCCTGGGCGCGGCGTTGGAATGGCTGGCGCAAAACGACCGGGCGGCCGTGCAGGCGCATGAGCACGCCCTTTATCAGCACGCCGTCCACCGACTTCAGGGTCAGACCTGGCTGCGGATTTTGGGGCAGGCCGAAGGCAAGGGCGCGATCCTGACCTTCGCCGTCGAGGGCGCGCACGCCCATGACGTCGCCCAGATCATGGACCGATACGGGGTCGCGGTGCGGGCGGGTCTGCACTGCGCCGAGCCGCTGGCGAAAAGAATGGGGGTGACGTCGAGCACCCGCGCCTCCTTCGCCCTATATAACACCGTGGAGGATGCCGACGCCTTCGTGGATGCGCTGATCAAGGCGCGGAACTTCTTCGTGTAAGCCGATGACAGATCAACCGATTCAAGACAGCGACGCCTTCAGGGACGCCTGGGACGAACCCCAGAAAAGCGCCCTGTCGCAGGCCGAGCTGGACACCCTGACCGATCAGCTGATCGAGGCGCTGAAGACGGTCTATGACCCGGAAATCCCTGTCGACATCTATGAGCTGGGCCTGATCTACCGCGTGGACGTCAACGATGACCGCGACGTGGTGGTGGACATGACGCTGACGGCGCCCGGCTGTCCGGTCGCCGGCGAAATGCCGGGCTGGGTCGAGACGGCGGTGGAGAAGGTCGAAGGCGTGCGCAGCGCCAAGGCCAATCTGGTGTTCGATCCGCCGTGGGACGCCTCCAAGATGAGCGACGAGGCCAAGCTGGCCCTGAATATGTTCTGATGGACCTGTTCTGATGACCGAGCTTCAAGCCACATCCCGTCCGCGCCGCCCGCGCCCCAAGGCCGTCACCCTGACGGACGCAGCCGCAGAGCGGGTGCGTGAGATCCTGGACAATGCCGAGAACGATCACATCGGCCTGAGGATCGGCATCAAGAACGGCGGGTGCGCCGGGCAGGAATACACCTTCGCCTATGCCGACGAGATCGGGCCGATGGACGAGGTGGTCGAGGACAAGGGCGTCACCATCCTGATCGAGCCCAAGGCCGTGCTGTTTCTGATCGGCACCGAGATCGACTATGAGACGACGCGGCTGGCGTCCAAGTTCGTGTTCAACAATCCGAACCAGACCGACGCCTGCGGCTGCGGCGAGAGCGTGACCATCGTGCCGGTCGCCGCCGACTGAGAGGGGCCCTGATCTGATGGGCTGCCGGACACTGACCGACGCGGCCCTTGACGATCCCGACGAAGCCGTCGCCTGGACGCGGCGGCCGTTGGACGTGGCGGTGGGGAAGACGCCGAAGCGCGCTACTTCGTCGGCGCCTCGATCAGCACGGCCGGCGTCACGGGTTGACCCGTGGCCTGGGCGACGAGCTCGGCGGTGCGGGTCTCGATGACGGCTTCGAGGCGAGCCAGGAATTCCTCCTTGGGCAGGCCGACGGGGATCGGGGCGAGGAACTCCAACGTCGCCGTGCCGGGGTGTTTTTCGTACTGTTCCTCTGGCCAGAAGAGGCCGAGGTTGGTGGCGAGCGGCACGACGGGCACGTCGAAGTCGCGGTACATGTGCCAGACGCCGGAGCGATATTTGAATTTCTTGCCGACGGGCGCGAGATGGCCCTCGGGATAGATCAGGATCTTGCGGTTCTCGGCGCGGGCCTCGGCGGCGCGCATGGCCAGGGCCTTGCGCGCTTCGTGGCCGCCGCAGGAGTTGACGACGATGGCGCCCAGTTTCTTCAGCACGCCGCCCAGCAGGGGAAACTTTTCCAGGTGATCGCCGGTGACGAAGGCGATGTCGTCGAACTGGTCATAGGTCGCAAAGCCGTCGCCCCAGCTTTGATGCTTGGAGGCGATGATGAAGGCGCCCTCGGGCAGGCGGTCCTTGCCACGCACGTCCAGCTTGATGCCGGCGAAGATCGACATGGCCTGGACCATGCGCTTCACATAGCGACGGATGACCCAGCTGGCCGGGCCGCTCCCGGGCGCGAGCGCAGCAAAGGCGGCGGTCAGCCCGTAGCCGATCGACAGGATCCAGTCGGCGACGTTGAAGGCGAAGCTGCGCATGGGACGACTATGGCAGAAAGCTTGGCCTTGTCAGACCCTAAGCCGCCTTTTCGAGCGAGGAGGCCGGCGTGACGCAGTTTCGGCCTGCACGTTTGGATTCGTACAGGGCGGCGTCGGCGCGTTCCAGCAGGCTGGCGGCGGTTTCACCTTTTTGGCGCTGGGCGAAGCCGGCGGAGACAGTCACCGAGCCCAGGTCATCATTGGTCGAACGACGGCGCAGCGCGCGTGACGCCACGTCGTTGCGGATGCTCTCCAACGCGGCCATGACGACGCCAGCGCCTTCACCGGGGAAGATGATGGCGAACTCTTCGCCGCCGAACCGGGCGGCGAATCGGGTCTTGCCGCAGATGTTGGACAGGACGGTGGAGACGTATCGCAGCACCTGGTCGCCGGTCTGGTGGCCCCAGGTGTCGTTGAACCGTTTGAAATGGTCGATGTCCAGGATGGCCAGGCTGAGCGGCGCGCCGTCATCCTCGGCGCACGCGGCCTCCAGCCGTTCGTCGAAGGCCTTGCGGTTGGCCAGATTGGTCAGGGCGTCGGTCATGGCGTCGCGGCGCACCTGTTCCAGGTTTTCGCGCAGGCGGATGACTTCCTTGTTGGACTTTTCCAGACGTTTTTCGAGGATCGCCGTTTCACGGCGCACGCGGTTGGTCGCGGTCGACAGGTCGCCGACCAGATCCTTCAGCGACGACGGATCATCGACGGTTTCCATGCACTGGGAGGCGTCGGCGAGGGTCTCGCCATAGTCGTGTTGGGTCTTGTGCGCCATGGCGATGGCGCTGGCGACGCTGGCCAATTCGCGGTCCAGCACGGCGCCGACGTCGCGGATCTGATCCGGCAGGCGGCCGCGCGGCAGGAACTCGGCGGCCAGCATTTCGGACGTCTTGTCGCTGATGACGGCGGACTGCGCCAGCAGACGGCGGATTTCCTGGGCGAGGGGGCCGTCGGGATCGCTGATGTAGTGCAGCCAAAGCTCGAAGTTCAGCGGAGTGGGCCAAACGCCCGCCTTCTCCATTTCGCCGATGACGTTGCGCGCCAAAGCATAGGCTTGAGGAGCTCTTAGCGCCGTCTCGACCTTTTTCGACATTCTTGTTCCCCTGGGCCCCTGTTCTGGAGCTGTGTCGGGGCGCACACTACGGGATGTTCCGTAATGCAGGGTAAACGACGCGGCGTTTCACCGCGCCGTTGTGCACGAGTTCAGGCGCGGATGACGACCGGCCGGCGCAGGAAGGCGGGGATGTCGTCGCCGAAGCCACGCACGCCCTGGCGCTGAGTATCGCTCTTGTCGGCCCTGCGGTCACCGCGGCGATCCGATTGCAACAGGTGCGGCTCGCGGTCTGCGCGCTCAGTACGCGGGGCGCGGGCCGTTTCGACGGGTTCGACGATCGCATCCGCCTCGACTGCGGCGGCGACGGGAGCTGCAACTTCGACCGGCGCCTCGGGGCGGGCCTTGCGGCGGCTGCGGCTGCGGGGCGCCGCAGCCTCTTCAGACGATGGCGCAGCGTTGACGGGAGCGATCTCGACAGGCTCGGCGGACGGGGTGGGCGCGCTGCTGGTGCGCGACGGGCTGCGACCGCGTTCGCCCGAGCGTTTGTCGTCACGTCGCGGGCCGTCTTTAATGGCGGCGAAGTCGATACCTTCAAGAACCAGCTCTTCCGGATCCTTCTTGATCAGCTTCAGCACCTTATCCAGCGACTTGTAGTCGGCCGGGGTCACGATCATGAAGGCCTGGCCCAGCTTGCCGGCGCGGCCGGTGCGGCCGATGCGGTGGACGTAGTCGTCGGCGTGGTGCGAGACGTCGTAGTTGAAGACGTGGCTGACGTCGGGGATGTCCAGACCGCGCGCGGCGACGTCCGAGGCAACCAGAATCGTCAGCGCGCCCGAGCGAAAATCCGCCAGGGTCTTCATCCGGTGCGACTGATCCAGGTCGCCGTGGATCGGGGCAGCGTCGAAGCCGTGGGTCTTAAGCGACTTGGCGACGATATCGACTTCGGATTTGCGATTGCAGAAGACGATGCCGTTGCGCACATCCTCACGACCGACCAAGGCGCGCAGGGCGGTCCGCTTGGCCTTGGGGTCCGAGGTCGGGATGCGGACGATATATTGGGTGATGGTGTCGGCGGTCATCGCCGGACGCGAGGCCTCGATCCGGGTCGGATCCTTGAGGAAGGCGGTCGTCAGGCGCGTGATCTCCGGCGGCATGGTCGCCGAGAAGAACAGGGTCTGGCGGCGCGGCGGCGTCAGTTTGAAAATGCGCTCGATGTCGGGGATGAAGCCCATGTCCAGCATCCGGTCGGCCTCGTCGACGACCATGATCTCGACGCCGGTCAGCAGCATCTTTCCGCGTTCGAACAGGTCGAGCAGGCGGCCGGGCGTGGCGATCAGGACATCGACGCCCTTGTTCAGCGCCGCGACCTGGTCGCCCATGGAGACGCCGCCGATCAGCAGGACCCAGCTGAGCTTGGTGCCCTTGGCGTATTTGGCGAAGCTCTCGGCGACCTGGTCGGCCAATTCGCGGGTCGGCGCCAGGACGATGGCGCGCGGCATGCGGGCGCGGGCGCGGCCGGTGGACAGGCGATCGACCAGGGGCAGGGTGAAGGCGGCGGTCTTGCCGGTGCCGGTCTGGGCGATGCCCAAGACGTCGCGGCCGGCGAGGGCGACGGGGATCGCCTGTTCCTGAATGGGCGTGGCGGTCGTGTAGCCGGTGTCGGCGACGGCCTGAAGGGTCGTGGGCGAAAGGCCCAGTTGCGAAAATTCTGTCATGAATCCTTGGGAGAGAAAGCGTCTGCGTGCATAGCAGCGACGGAACCGCCCCTCTTTGGGCGAGCGGGCGGCGCGTATCGCAGACCTGTCCCGAGGCTGGGGGGCATATAGAAGCCCCTGCGCAGAAGTCAAGTATTCCTGGTTTTTCGCTCAGCAGGCCGCCGGCCGTAAAATGCGGCCCGCAAACGAAAATCGCCGGACGGGCGAGCCGTCCGGCGATCTGCTGGATCAGAGAGAAAGTGCGATCAGCGCTTGCCGAAGATCATGTCGCCCAGTTTGGCGAAGAAGCCCTTTTCCTCGGGCTTGGCGGCGGGCGCCGGCGCCGGCTTGGGGGCTTCGACCGGCTTGGCAGCGGGAGCCGGCGTCGGCGCGGGCGCCGCAGCGGCGGGCGCAGCAGCGGGTGCGGGCGCAGCGGCGGGCTTGGGCGCGGCGACTGGGTCCGCAGGCTTGGGCACCGCTGCGGCCGGCTTTGCGGCAGGCGCAGCCTTCGAGGCGGCAGCGGGTTTCGAAGCGGCGGCCTTGGGGGCAGCAGGCTTTGCCGCTGTCGACTTCGGTGCGGCCGCTTTCGAAGCTGCAGGCTTCACTGCCGTCTTGGCGGCGGCGGGCTTGGCTGCGGCCGGTTTGGGGGCGGCGGCTTTGGGCGCGGCCTTCGGAGCAGCCTTGGGGGCAGGGGCGGTTTTCGGCTTGGCTGCGGGCTTGGCGGCGACCGGCTTAGCGGCGGCCTTGGGGGCGGCGGCCTTCGGCGCAGCGGTTTTCTCGGCGGCGGTCTTCACGGCGCTCGACTTCGGCGCGGCTTTAGGCTTGGAAGCGGCGGTCGCCGGCTTTGGCGACGCAGGTTTAGACGTAGACGGTGACTTGGCCATGTATTCCCCGACCCCTCGGTTTGATAAAAACGCGGCGGCGACGGGCGTTCAGCACCGGATCGCTACGATTCGTCATATTACCGGTGTTTGAAAAATGTCCGAGTCCGCACTTCAGATAATCGCACGCGGCCCGCGCGCCGCCGCAGAGGCCGCCGCAGAGGCCGTAGACGCCGATCCGCGGCTGGAAGGCGCGACCTATTCGATCCTGGAAGAGGACGAGGACAATGACGTCTGGCGCATCGACGCCTTCCCCACGACCGATGACGAGGTCGAGGGGCTGAAGGCGGTGTTGGCGGGCTATCCGGTGACGGTGCTGGTGGAGAAGCTGGCGGACGCCGACTGGCTGGCCATGTCGCTGTCGGGCCTGCCGCCGGTCGAGGCCGGACGATTCTTCGTCTATGGCGCGCACGATCAGGGCAAGGTGCCCGAGGGCCGCGTCACGCTGAAGATCGACGCCGGCGCCGCCTTCGGCACGGGCCACCATGGCACGACGGTGGGCTGCCTGGAGGCGTTCGACAAGCTGCTGGAGACCGAAAGCTTCGAGAAGGTGCTGGACGTCGGCTGCGGCACGGGCGTGCTGGCGATCGCGGCGGCTAAGACGGGCACGCCCATCGCGGTCGGCACCGACATCGACGAGCCCTCGGCCCGGATCGCCAATGAGAACGCCGAGATCAACGAGGCCAAGTGCGACTTCTATTTCGCCGATGGTCTCAGCGATCCGCGCATCGCCCAGCATCAGCCGTATGACCTGGTGTTCGCCAATATCCTGGCCGCGCCGCTGGTGTATCTGGCGCCCGAGATCGGGGCGGCGCTGAAGAGCGGCGGGGTCGCAATCCTGTCAGGCCTGCTGCGCACGCAGGAGGAGCGTGTGCTGGAGGCCTATCTGCCGCTGGGCTTCACGGTCGAGCAGACCATACATCACGACGCCTGGAGCGCGCTGCAACTGCGCAAGGGCTGAGGATCGATCATGCGCCAGACTTTCGACGAGACGACCGATCCGTCCTTCGGGGCCAAGCACCTGCCGCTGCTGCGCGCCGAAATGGCCAAGCAGGGGCTGGACGGGTTTCTGATCCCGCATGAGGACGAGCATCAGAACGAATATCTGCCGGATGCCAACGAGCGCCTGGCCTGGGCGACCGGCTTCACCGGCTCGGCCGGGGCGGCGGTGGTGTTTCAGGATCGGGCCAGCATGTTCACCGACGGTCGCTACACCGTTCAGGTGAAGGCCCAGACCGATCCGGCGCTTTTCGAGCGGCGCGATCTGACCGAGGTCGCCGCCTATCTGGAGACGGCGGCGAAGGGGGCGGTGATCGGTTACGATCCGCGTCTGCACAGCCCGGATGCCTTGGTCGCCTTGAAGGCGGCGGCGCAGAAGGCGGGGGCCGAGTTGCGCGCCGTGGACGCCAATCCGCTGGATCTGGCCTGGGGCGCCGATCGTCCGGCCCAGCCGACGGCGCCGGTCGTGCCGCATGAGGACGTCTATTCCGGCGAGAGCCATGCATCGAAGCGGGCGCGGATCGGCAAGGTCGTGGCGGACGCCGGCGCAGACGCGGTCGTGCTGACGGCGCCGATGTCGATCGCCTGGCTGTTCAATGTGCGCGGCGGGGACGTGATCCGGTCGCCTCTGCCGATCGGCCAGGCCATCCTGGCGGCGGACGGCAAGGCGCGGCTGTTCCTGGATCCGGCCAAGGTGACGAATGCTTTGCCGGGCTGGCTGGGCGACGATGTTCGCATCGAGGCGACCGAGCAGCTGCCCGCGGCGCTGGACGGGCTGGCGGGCCAAAAGGTCATGATCGATCCGTCGCTGTCCTCGGCCTGGTATTTCGACCGGCTGGACGCGGCGGGCGCGACGGTGGTGCGGGCTATGGACCCCTGCGCCATTCCCCGCGCAGCCAAGAATTCGGTGGAGATCGAGGGCAGCCGTCAGGCGCATATCCGCGACGGGGCGGCGCTGAGCCGGTTCCTGCACTGGGTCGATACGGTGGTGCAGGAGACCCTGCCGGACGAGCGCGAGGTGGTCGAGGCGCTGGAGCGGTTCCGCGAGCAGACCGGGGCGCTGAAGGATCTGAGCTTCGACACCATCGCCGGGGCCGGGCCGAACGGGGCCTTGCCGCATTACAAGCCGGTCGGCGCCAGCATTCGCAAGGTCGAGAAGGGCTCGCTGCTGCTGGTGGACGGCGGCGGCCAGTATCTGGACGGCACGACCGATGTGACCCGCACCATGGCGGTGGGCGAGCCGAGCGAGGACCAACGCCACAAGTTCACCCTGGTGTTGAAGGCGCATATCGCCATGGCGACGATCCGCTTCCCGGCCGGGACCAGCGGCATGGCGCTGGACGCCATCGCCAGGGCGCCGATGTGGGCGGCAGGGCTGGATTACGATCACGGCACCGGCCACGGCGTCGGCAGCTATCTGGGGGTCCACGAGGGGCCGCAGCGGATCGCGAAATGGGGCACGTCCCAGCCGCTGCTGGAAGGGATGATCCTGTCCAACGAGCCCGGCTATTACCGCGAAGGCCACTGGGGCATCCGCATCGAGACCCTGCAGGTGGTGACGCCGGCCGTGGTCCCCGAGGGCGGCGAGCGGCCGATGCACGGGTTCGAGCAGCTGACGTTCGCGCCGATCGACCGGAAGCTGATCACGGTGGAGATGCTGACGCCGGACGAGCGGGCCTATGTCGACGCCTATCACGCCGAAACGCTGGCCAAGGTCGGGCCGCTGATGGACGGCGAGGCGCTGGACTGGCTGAAGCGGGCCTGCGCGCCGCTGTGACCTAAAGCACCGGAACCCGTCGCCGCAGGTGGGTGACGGGGACCGTCAGTTCGGCCAGCGCGGCCTTCATCGCCTCATAGCCCGTGGCGACGGGGCCGTCGTAGGTCTTCCAGTCGCGAATATCGCTACCGGCGACCTGGGGCAGGACCAGAATGTCGGCGTCGGCCCGCGACTGGGTCATCTCGGCGTCGGTGGTGATGGTCGCCGAGCGCATCAGGATCGAGACGATGGGCGGGCCGGCCTTCCAGGCACCGGACAGGACCCATTTCCACCAGGACGGCGGATTTTCCAGCGCCTGGGGGTCGACGCCGCGCGTCTGGGACATGTCCACGCCGATAATCGGTCCGCTGTTCAGCTGGCGCATCACGCTGGTGGGGAAGTTCTTCAGCACGGCGCCGTCCACCAGCACCTGACCGTCCATCACGACCGGCGGCAGGACGCCGGGAATGGCGATGGAGGCGCGCATGGCCCGCCGCATCAGGCCCGTGCGATGGGCCTCGATTCGGCCCGAGGTCAGGTTCGAAGAGACGGCGAAGAACGGCAGGGCCAGGTCCGCAAGGTCGATGTCGCCGTAAGCCTGCTCCAGCAAACGGGCGACTTTTCGGGCGCGGGACATGGCGATGATCGGTACGGCCAGGTCCGACAGCGGATCGGACTCGACGAAGGCGCGTCGAATCTCGAAATCCAGCCGTTCGAAGGACCAGCCCAGGGCCGGGCCGGCGGCGACGACCGCGCCCATGGAGGCGCCGCCGGCGAAGTCGATGGGGACCTTGGCCTCTTCCAGCGCCCGGATCGCGCCGATGTGGCAATAGGCCCGCGCGCCGCCGCCGGACAGGACCAGGCCGACCGCCGTGCCGGTGACGACGCGGGCGATCCGCTCGGAGTCATTGGCCAGTCCCTCGACGCAATGGAACCAGCGATCGGGCTGGAGCGCATCCAGCCAGACGCGGGTGTTGGCCGGATGATGCATGCGCGGATCGCGCAGCAGGATCAGGTCGGTCAGGCGGCGGCCGTCGCCGAAGCCCTGACGGCGCGGCACGGCGGACGGGGGCGCCAGAAGGCCGCTGCCGACGATGAACATCCGGTCCACCTGACGCGCGCACAGGCTGGCCCAGGCGGGCTGATCCTGTTCGGCGACATAGAGGACATAGTCGTGGTCGCCCTCCACCCGGCTGAACCATTCGGACGCCGAGGCCAGGGCCGACTGGTCGATGACCTGACAGGTGAAGCCCATGGCCTGGATGGCCGCGGCGATGCGTTCGACGAAGGCGCGGATGGGGCGGGGGCGGGCGGAGACGAAGCCGAAGACACTGGGCTCAGACGCGCCCGCCGTGCGTTCGCGGGCGCGGTGGATCATCAGCCGCGACAGCTCGACCATCAGGTCCGGCTCGGTGCGGGCGGCCTCGAAAAAGGCTTCGCGCGGCAGGGCCAGGATTTCGCTGTCCCTCAGGGCGACGACGGTGGCGGTGTGCGGCGTGCCGGCCAGCATGGCCATTTCGCCCACCGGCTCGCCCGCCTTGACGACGCCCAGCATGTGCGGCGGTTGATCCGGCTCCATCCGAAACACGCCCAGACGGCCGGACCGGACCAGACACAGGGTGTCGGCCGGGTCGCCCTCCGTGAACAGCGGCTCGCCGCCGGTCAGCGCAAACCAACTGGCCCGGTCGACCATGCGACCTTCAAAGATGCGCGCGAGCGAGGTCGCCAGCATGTCGGGGCGAAGCGTGGCCATGGTTCGGTTGTAGGCGCGATTCTGGGGCGGGTGAATGGGATGTTTCGACGTGCGGAAGCGCCCTCGGGCAGTCGCCACGAGCCCCTGCCCGCAGAGCGGGGAGGAGACGATGATGCGAGCTTCTCGCGTTGCCCGATTCCGCGTGGGCGGGTAGAGCGTTCGGCTTCTCCCGCCCAGCCGAAGTTTCAGACCATGCACGACATCAGAGCCATTCGCGAGAACCCCCAGGTTTACGTGGCGGGCTGGTCGTCGCGCGGGGTGGATGACGCACAGAAGGTGGTGGACGATATCTTAGAGCTGGATGCCAAACTGCGTCACGCCCAGACGACGGGGCAGGACGCCCTGGCCAAGCGCAACGCGGCCTCCAAGCTGATCGGCGCCGCCATGGGGCGCAAGGACATGGCCGAGGCCGACCGGCTGAAGGCCGAGGTCGAGGCGCTGAAAGGCGACATCGCGGCGGCGGCCGAGGTCGAGACGCGTGTCGGCAAGGCGCTGCGCGACCTGCTGGCGGCGCAGAAGAACCTGGCGGCCGAAGATGTGCCGGACGGCGAGGACGAGGCGGGCAACGTCGAAGTCTCGACCTGGGGCGAGCCGCGTCGCACCGGTCCGGCCAAGGACCACGCCGACCTGGGCGAGGCCCTGGGGATGCTGGACTTCGAGGCGGCGGCCAGAATGTCGGGCGCGCGGTTCGCGGTGCTGAAAGGGCAGTTGGCGCGGCTGGAACGGGCCGTGGGGCAGTTCATGCTGGATATGCAGACGGACCAGCACGGGTATCTGGAAGTGAACCCGCCGCTGCTGGTTCGAGACGAGGCGATGTTCGGGACCGGGCAGTTGCCCAAGTTCGAGAATGACCTGTTTTTCGCGTCGAGTTTAATCGAGGGAGATTTCCATCGTCGTTGGACCGAAGTAGGCGAAGCTGATTTTTCGCTTTTGACCGACGATTTTCTCGTCAACGCAGACAGCTTGATGGTGTCCCATCCAGACGAAGGCGGCGTCCGTTTTCATCTGGCTGATGGAGAAGGAACGGCAGAGGATTTAGCTAAAGCTTTGCGGCCTCGCATGATTGCTAAGCGCCACTTCCTCATCCCTACCGCCGAGGTCTCCCTGACCAACCTCGTGCGTGACACCATTCTGTCTGAGGACGCGCTGGCGACGCCGATGCGGATGACGGCGTTGACGCCGTGCTTCCGGGCCGAGGCGGGGTCGGCGGGGCGGGATACGCGCGGTCTGATCCGCCAGCATCAGTTTTCGAAGGTCGAGATGGTGTCGATCGCGCGGCCGGAGGACTCAGACGCCGAGCATGAGCGGATGACGGCGTGCGCGGAAGCCGTGCTGAAGGCGCTGGAGCTGCCGTTCCGGCGGATGCTGCTGTGCAAGGGCGACATGGGCTTTTCGGCGCAGAAGACCTTCGACCTGGAGGTCTGGCTGCCCAGCCAGGGGACCTATCGCGAGATCAGCAGCTGCTCGAACTGCGGAGACTTCCAGGCGCGGCGCATGGACGCGCGGTTCAAGCGCGCCGGCGAGAAGAAGACCGAGTTCGTCCATACGCTGAACGGTTCGGGCCTGGCGGTCGGCCGGACGCTGGTGGCGATCATGGAAAACTATCAGCAGGACGACGGGCGGATCGCCGTGCCGGCGGTGTTGCAGCCCTATATGGGCGGGTTGACGCATGTGGGGTGACGCCTCGCTTTCGTCATCCTCCGGCGCGAAGCGACCGGGGGACCCAGCGGCGCGCGCGAGCGCGAACCTGTCGCGGTCCCGATTTGCCGGCATCGCGATGCCCAACCATTTCGCCTTCGGCGCCGCTGGGTCCCCCGGTCTCGCTGCGCTCGCCGGAGGATGACGAAGGAAAAGATGCGTATTCTCCTGACCAACGACGACGGGATCGAGGCGGAAGGCCTGGAATGCCTCGAGCGGATCGCGCGCACGCTGAGCGACGACGTGTGGGTGTGCGCGCCCGCCGTCGAGCAGTCGGGCAAGGGGCGCGGGATCACCCTGACCGAGCCGCTGCGGGTGCTGAACCTGGGCGAAAAGCGGTTCGCGGTGACGGGCACGCCGACCGACTGCGTCGTGCTGGCGGTCAACGACCTGATGCCGGAGAAGCCCGATCTGGTGCTGTCGGGCGTCAATCGCGGGCACAATATCGGCGAGGACGTCAGCTATTCCGGGACGGTGGCGGGGGCCTTGCAGGGGATGGCGTTCGGCATCCGCTCCATCGCCCTGAGCCAGAGCCTGGAGCGGTTTCACGACGAGGTGGTTGCGCACTGGGAGACGGCTGAGGCCTTCGCCCCGGCGATCATCAGCCGCCTGCTGGAGCAGAAATGGGCGAACGGGGTGGTGATGAACCTGAACTTCCCCAACCGCCCGCCCGAAGCGGTCGATCAGGTCGAGGTGACGACCCAGGGCTTCCGCAACGTCGGCGAGATGCACGCGGTGCGGCGCACCGACCTGCGCGGGCGGGACTATTACTGGATGAGCTTCCGGGGTGAAAAGCAGGAGCATGCCGAGGGCACGGACCTGCGGGCCATCGAGGAGGGGCGGATCTCGGTCACGCCGCTGCATATCGACCTGACGCACATGACCAGCGTGAATGACCTGAAGAAGGTGCTGGGCGGGGCGCCGCCGAAGAGCGTGGCGACCGCCGCATGAACCTGCACGACGACCGGGCCGGGCGGCTGATCCTGTCGCTGCGGCAGCAGGGGGTCACGGACCCGCGCGTGCTGAAGGCGATGGAGAGCATCGACCGCGCGGTCTTCGTGCACGAAAAGTTCCTGGATCAGGCGTGGGAGGATCAGGCCCTGCCGATCGACTGCGCCCAGACGATCAGCCAGCCCTATATCGTCGGCCTGATGACCCAGGCGCTGGAGGTGCAGGCGCGTCACCGGGTGTTGGAGATCGGCACCGGCAGCGGATACCAGTGCGCGGTGCTGAGCCGGCTGGCGCGCTATGTCTATTCGGTGGAGCGGTATCGCAGTCTGCTGGTCGAGGCCGAGGCGCGGCTGCGGGTCCTGAAGATCGAGAACGTCATCACCAAGCACGGCGACGGCGGCCTGGGCTGGGCCGAACAGGCGCCGTTCGACCGGATCATGGTCACGGCCGCCTCGCCGACCGAGCCGACCGAACTGCTGAAACAGCTGAAGCCGAACGGGGTGCTGGTCGCGCCTGTGGGCCGCACGTCGGTGCAGATGCTGCATCGCTACGTCGGGCAGGGCGACGGGTCGTTCCACCGCGAAAGTCTGACGGAAGTGCGTTTCGTGCCCTTGGTCGAGGGGACGGCGAAGGAGGGGTGACGGGTGAGTCGTGAATAGTGAGTGGTGACTAAGTAGCCAGAGGGCGACTGCTCACGAATCACCAGTCACCAATCACCTCTTGCTCCGCCCGTTAACCTTCGCGCCCCAATTCCGTGCGGTTTGCGGGGTTGGCTTATGGGGCGCGAGCGGGCACACCGGGCGGGCGAGTTTAACCACGAATGGGAGCAGCCGGTGGCGATGATTTCGGGCTGGATGAGAGCGGTTCTGGTCGCGGGGGCGGCGTTGAGCACGGCGGCCTGCATCAGCTATCCTTCGGAGCCGCGCTATTCGACGCATGCGAACCCGGCGCCGGCCTATGGTCCGGGGCAGGGGGCCTATCCGCAGCAGCCGGCCTATCCGAACGCCGGTCAGAATTCGAACCAGCCCTATCGGCCGGCTCCCTATGAATCGCCGCCGCCCGCGACCGCGCCGATTGGTCAGGTGGACGGCGGAGCCTTGCCGCCGACGGTCAATGTCGGTCCGAGCCAACCGACCTATCAGCCGCCGGCGTCGCAGCCGCCCGCCTATACGCCGCCGTCCTATCCGTCGTCGTCGGCCCCGGTGCGGCCGGGCGCGGCCTATGTGATTCAGCCGGGCGATACGATTTCGGGCGTGGGACGCCGCTTCCAGACCCCGGTGCAGTCGCTGATCGACCTGAACGGCCTGGGCCCGCGCGGGGCGATCACGACGGGCCAGCGAATCATCCTGCCTGAAGCGGCGGTGGACACCGGCCGCGATCCTTATGCGACCGGCGCCTCGCCCGTCGGCGTGCTGGTGCCCAACAACGGCGCCGTGCCGCCGCCCCCGCCGCCGCCCTCGGGCAATGCGGCGCTGCCGGTCCAGACGCGGCCTGTCGATCAGACCAACGCCGCCGGCGCCGCTGCCGGTCAGCCGAACCTGCTGTGGCCCGTGCGCGGCGACATCGTGCGGCGCTTCGGCCCGGTCGGCATGGGCGAGCGGAACAACGGCATCAATATCGGCGCCTCGGCCGGCGCGACGGTCAGCGCCTCTGCGGCCGGGCGCGTGGCCTATGTCGGCAGCGATCTGGTAGGGCAGGGGCTGACGGTGCTGATCGTGCACGCCAACGGCTGGCGCACGGTCTATGGCCATCTGGGTTCGGCGACGGTCAAGGATGGCGACGACGTGCGCGCGGGCCAGCAGATCGGCACCGTGGGGCTGACGGCCGGTGACGGACGCCCCTCGATCCACTTCGAGACCCGTCAGATGCGCGGCGACGATCCGGTCGCGGTCGATCCTTTGACAGTGTTGCCCAGGTAGCGCTTTCGCCGCGTTGCAATCTGCGAGGCGCGGCCCTAGGTTCCGCGCCTCGTTTTAATGGGGGCTCCGACGAGGGCTACCCTTCTATGTTCGGAGACGACCCATGGGCGCTGAAGGCGGCTTGACGGCGCAGTTGATCGGGTTTGCGCCCATCATCGGTATTTTCATCCTGTTCTACTTCCTGCTGATCCGTCCGCAGCAGAAGCGCGCCAAGGAACACGCGACCGCCATCGCCGCCGTCAAGCGTGGCGACACCGTCGTCCTGGGCAGCGGCATGATCGGCAAGGTCACCCGCGTCGAAGAGGCCGAGGTCAACGTCGAGATCGCGCCCAGCGTCAACGTGCGCGTGGTCAAGGCCATGATCGCCGAGGTGCGCAACCGCACCGCCATCGCCGCCAACGATTCCAAGGCCTGATACGCTCGCGTATCCGCCGATACCTGGACCGCCCTCATGATTCAGCTGTCGCGCTGGAAAGTCATTCTCGTCGTCGTCTCGGCCGTCCTCGGCTGTCTGCTGGCGTTCCCGAACCTGTTGTCGGATCAGCAGCGCGAGGCGCTGCCCGGCTTCATGCCCAAGAACAAGCTGAACCTGGGGCTGGACCTTCAGGGCGGTTCGTATCTGCTGCTGGAAGTCGATGTGCCGGCTATGCGCGAAAAGCGCGTCACCAACTTGATCGAAGACGTTCGGGTCACCCTGAACGGCGCCGGCGTCGCCACTAACGGCTTCCAGCGTGAAGCTGGCGGCGTTGTCGTCACCCTGGCCAATCCGGCCCAGGGCGATGCCGCGTTCAAGGCGCTGCAGCAACTGGGCGGTCAGGTCGGACCGGGCGGCCAGGCCGAACGCACCGCCACGCGCCTGGGCGATAACCGCATCCGCTTCGCCTATACCGACGCTGCGCTGAACAGCATGGGCGCGACGGCCGTGGACCAGTCGATCGAGGTGGTGCGCCGCCGGATCGACAGCCTGGGTACGCGCGAACCCTCCATCACCCGCCAGGGCGCTGACCGGATCGTGGTCCAGGCGCCGGGCGAGAGCGATCCGAGCAAGCTGGAAGAAGTGATCGGCCAGACGGCGCAGCTGACCTTCCAGATGGTCGATGTCGAGAACTCGGTCCAGGACGCCCTGGCCGGCCGTGTGCCGCCCGATTCCGAACTGCTGCAAGGCGAGGACGGCACGCCCTATCTGGTCAAGAAGCGCGTGCTGGTGTCTGGTGAAAACCTGACCCGCGCCGGCGTCGGTTCGGACCAGAGCGGCCGCCCGGCCATCGACTTCCGCTTCGACGGCGCCGGCGCCCGTCGCTTCGGCGAAGCCACCGCCGCCAACCTTCAAAAGCCCTTCGCCATCATCCTGGACGGCAAGGTCATCTCGGCCCCGACGATCCAGAGCGCGATCACCTCGGGCTCGGGTCAGATCACCGGCAACTTCTCGATCCAGGAAGCGGCGACGCTGGTGAACCTGCTGAACGGGGGCGCCCTGCCGGCGCCGCTGAACGTCGAGGAGCGCCGCACCGTGACGGCCGAACTGGGCGCGGACGCGGTCGCCGCCGGCGCCCTGTCGACCGCCGTCGGCTTCGCCATCATCGTGCTGTTCATGATCCTGGCTTACGGCCTTCTGTTCGGCGGCGTGTCGGTGGTCGGCCTGGTGCTGAACGGCGTGCTGATCGTGGCGGCTATGTCGTTGACCCAGGCGACACTGACCCTGCCCGGCATCGCCGGTCTGATCCTGACCTTCGCGGTCGCGGTGGACGCCAACGTGCTGATCTACGAGCGGATGCGTGACGAGGCCCGGGCGGGACGCAGCGTCATCGCCTCGATGGACGCCGGCTTCAACAAGGCCATGGGCACTATCATCGACGCCAATCTGACCACTCTGGTCGCGGCGGGCATCATGTTCGTGTTCGGCGAAGGCCCGGTTCGCGGGTTCGCCTGGACGCTGACCATCGGTGTGTTCACCTCGGTCTTCTCGTCGGTCCTGGTCGCCCAGGTCCTGCTCGGCTACTGGCTCAAGACGGCCAAGCCCAAAAAACTGCCGATCGCGGAGTGATGGCGATGCGTGGATGGCCCCTGATCAAACTGCTGCCGCAGAAGACGAACTTCCACTTCGTCAAATATGCGCGCTTCGCCGGCGTCCTGTCGGTGATCCTGTGCGTCGCGGCGATCGTCTCCTGCTTCTATCCCGGCCTGAACATGGGCATCGACTTCCGGGGCGGCGCCTCGATGGAAGTGTCCAAGCCGGCCGGCCAGACGATCGAACTGGATCGGGTCCGCGAGGCCGTGAACGGCCTGAACCTGGGCGACGTCCAGGTTCAGGGCATCGCGCGCCGCGACACCAATGTCGATGACGGCTCGACCGCCATTCTTCGCTTCCAGGTGCCGGAAGGCCGCGATCAGACCCAGGTGGTCAATCAGGTCGAGGGCGCCATCAGCGGCGCGGTCGGTCAGGTCAACTATTCGGGCGTCAGCGTCGTCGGCTCCAAGGTGTCGGGCGAGCTGTTCACCTCGGGCCTGTTGGCTCTCGGCGTCGCGATCGGCCTGATGTTCCTCTATATCTGGTTCCGGTTCGAGCCGCAGTTCGGCTTCGGCGCGGTGGTCGGCCTGCTGCACGACGTGATCCTGACGTTCGGGCTGATCGTGCTGTTCAAGCTCGAGTTCAGCCTGAACATGGTCGCCGCCGTCCTGACCGTCATCGGCTATTCGATGAACGACACCGTCGTCGTGTTCGACCGCCTTCGCGAGAACCTGCGCAAGTACAAGACCATGCCGCTGCGCGACGTGATCGACCTTTCGCTGAACGAGACCCTGTCGCGGACCATCATCACCGGCGTGACCGCCGTCATGGTGCTGGCGGCCCTGGCCATCTTCGGCGGCGAGGCCCTGTTCGGCTTCTCCATCGCCCTGATGTTCGGCATCATCATCGGCACCTATTCGTCGATCTATGTCGGCGCGCCGATCATCCTGCTGTGGGGCGTCAAGCGCGGCGCCTTGGCTGACGACGCCAAGCCGGTGAAGCTGGGCATGGCCAGTCGTCCGTAAGGTCGGGCGCTATCGAACAAAATCAGGCCGCCCTTGCATCGCTTGGGCGGCCTTTTCCTTGAGCGTCGTCCGTGCAAGGCTGAGCCTATGAAAGCGCTCGTCTATACCGCCGCCGTCCTTGCCCTGACCGGCTGCACCGACAGCAAGCGGGCGCGCAACGACGCCACCTGGGGCGACAAGCCGGCGGACATCACCTGCTGGACCTATGGAGTGGAGAACTTCAAGGGACGCTCGACCGGCAAGGTCGAATATGACGACGGCGGCCGGATCTCTTTCGTCGATGCGTCCAACAACCGCTACACCACGATCGATGGCGATTGCCGCGTGGTCTATATGTAGCCCAGCAAATAGGACCGGATGGCGGACGGAGGCCTGAACCTCCGCCCTGGACCGATCAGCGCAGCGAGGCCGTGAAGCGCTGGATGCGGGTGCAGGCTTCTTCCAGCACGGCGTCCGAGGTGGCGTAGCTGATGCGGAAATAGGGGCTGAGGCCGAAGGCCTCGCCCTGAACGACTGCGACGCCCTCGGCGTTCAGCAGTTCCGCGGCGAAGGTGGAATCGCCGTCGATGACCACGCCCGTTTCCGTCGCCTTGCCGATCAGTCCGGCGATCGACGGATAGACGTAGAAGGCGCCCTCGGGCGTGGCGCAGGTGACGCCAGCCGCCTGGTTGAGCATCGACACGACCAGATCGCGGCGCTTTTCGAAGGCGGCCTTGCGCTCGGGGATGAAGTCCTGCGGGCCGTTCAGCGCCTCGACGGCCGCCCACTGGCTGATGCTGGACGGGTTGGACGTGGTCTGGCTGGCCACCTTGCGCATCAGATCGATCAGAGGCTTGGGGCCGCCGGCGTAGCCGATGCGCCAGCCGGTCATGGCGTAGGCCTTGGACACGCCGTTGACCGTCAGGGTGCGGTCGATCAGGTCCGGCGCCACCTGGGCGATGGTGGTGTATTCGAAGTCGCCGTAGACGAGGTGCTCATACATGTCGTCGGTCAGCACCCAGACGTGCGGATGGCGACGCAGGACCTCGGCCAAGGCTTCCAGTTCGGCGCGGGTGTAGGCGGCGCCGGTGGGGTTGGACGGGCTGTTCAGGATCAGCCACTTGGTGCGGGGCGTGATCGCGGCCTCCAGCACGGCCGGCAGCAGCTTGAAGCCGTCCTTCTCCTGGCCGATCACGGTGACGGGCTCGCCGCCGGCCAGCAGCACCATGTCGGGATAGCTGACCCAGTAGGGGGCGGGCACGATGACTTCGTCGCCTGGGTTCAGCGTCGCGACCAGGGCGTTGAAGATGACGGGCTTGCCGCCCGGCGCGACGTGGATGTTGGCCGCCGTGTAGTCGAGATCGTTCTCGCGCTTGAACTTGGCCACGATGGCCGCCTTCAACTCGGGCATGCCGTCGGCGTCGGTGTATTTGGTCTCGCCGCGGTTGATCGCGTCGATCGCGGCCTGTTTGATGTTTTCGGGCGTATCGAAGTCCGGCTCGCCGGCGCCCAGGCCGATCACGTCGCGGCCTTCGGCTTTCAGCTTCCGGGCCTGCGCGGTGACGGCGATGGTGGCCGAAGGCTTGACGCGGGCGAGGGCGGAAGATTGCAAACTGGACATGAACTATCCCGTGGTTTTGGAAGTTTTTGCCGGGGAGGCGGGGTTGTTTACGTGCGCAGAACGGCATGCGCAAATGATCCGACGTGTCGGAGATGAAGAATGCTGATCGCGACTTTTCTTGCCGCCTTGTTTACGAGCCAGGCCGAGCCGCCTCGGGCCTGCCGCGACGACAACTGGCGTGACCGTTGCGCGGCCGAGGATCGAGCTCGGGTCGAGAACCTGCTCAGCATAGCTTCGATAGAAGAGGAGGCGCGAAGCGAGTCAGAAGTCTACCGCGCTCGTTATGTGGACGGATACGGGCGCGATTTGCCTGTTGTCGCTTTCGTGAGACGGCCAGGACAGGATCCAGCGGTTGAGGTTTCCGGCACGAACGGCCGCAAGCTGACGGCGCCGGTCGGTCCTGAAAGCTGGGACGCGATCGTCGCAGGGTCTCGCGTCGCGGATCGCGTTTTGGCGCCATTGCCGTCACAGCCAAATGCTGCAGGCTCGCCGCCGTCCATGCCGAGCATTTGTCTGCATGCCTGGGTCGTTTCGGTCGAAATGGCCAACAGCCAGGTCGCGCGCCACAAGACCGAACCGGTTCGAAGGGCGACTCAAAGCGGTTGTGACGGCGAACTGACCGTGGATTACGCCTTTGATCTGGCGAAGCGGGCAGTTGAAGCCTTGGGGCCTTGCCAACTGCTCGACGAGAAAAAACAGCGAAACAGCGTGACCATTCTGGAGACTTGCCTCGGACTAGAAGGGGATCGCTTTGCGGCGGCCACACTCTGGAACCGGCAATCCGAGGGGCGACCGCGCTATGGGCTCGATCCCAAAGACCCCGGTGTCTGGCGTGCCTATCTCGGCACAAACGGATCGCCGACGCTGGACTGGCAAGGCGAGGTGACAACGACGGATCGGGGACGCGACAACCGGGTGGCTGAGGCGATTGTTGCGCGACTGGGCCAAACACCAATGTCGTTTCGGCCGACAAAATTCCGCGGGCTGAGTCGAACACGAGCGGAGATCGAAGGCGCAGTAGAAGCGGAAGGCGGTCGTACTGCACCCTATCGCCAGATCTGGGTCTGGGATCCCAATCTATCGGAATGGATGTTGGAACGCTGGACCGTGGAGCCGTTCTCCGTCACGGACTGACGTCATGAGTCGGTTTTTCGATTTCCTTTCGAACATGGAGGCGCGTCGCTGGCGCGCCGTGCTGGCGACGGCCCTGCTGCTGGGCGCGATGATCGCCCTGTTCGCTGTGGGCAAGAGCCAATTGGGGCTGGAGGCCGAAGGGCGGCTGGAAGACTGGCTGGGCGGATTCCGCCAGGGGCCCTGGGGGCTGGTGGCCGCCATCGTCGTGTTCACGGTCTCGGCTTTCTTTGGGGCGCCGCAGTTCATCCTGATCGCCGCCTGCGTCGTGGCGTTCGGGCCGTGGTTCGGCTTCCTCTACAGCTGGATCGCAACGGTCGTGTCGGCGGGCGTGACCTACTGGCTGGGACGCGGACCCACAGCGCGGCTGCTGGCGCGGCACGGTGGCAAGACGGTCGGCCGGCTGACACGGTTCGTCGGCAAGAACGCCTTCTACGCCAGCTTCATGATCCGCAACGTGCCGTCTGCGCCGTTCATCGTGGTCAACATGGCGTTCGGGGCGGCGAGGGCGTCATTCGCGGGCTTTCTGGCGGGGTGCGCGCTAGGCGTATTGCCGAAGACCGCTCTGGTCGCCTTCTTCGGCGGCTCCTTCATGACGGCGGTCAGCGGCGACGGGATTTGGACCTCGGCCATATTGGCTGGCGTGGCGCTGGCCTGGCTGGCGCTGATGCTGTTGGTGCGCGAACTGGTGAAGCGGCGCGAGATCGCACGCGGCGACTGAGGGAATTTGCTTAGCCTGCTATTTAGAGTCCGTTCACCTCCAGGTTGCATTATGGCTTGTGGGAGGCATCGCTATGGATGTCGAGATTCTAAAAGTGCAGCACGGCCGGATCATACGATTGGCCAGCGCCTTGGGCGGGACTGCCGCCGTTCTGAAAACATCGGATGATGCGGCACGCGCTCGCGAGTTGATGAGCGCGCTGAACATCGCCCTGACCGAGCATCTGGCGATTGAGGACGGTGAACTCTACCCCGTCCTGATGCAGTCCGATGATGTGTCAGTTCGCGACCTTGCGCAGCACTATGTCGAGGACATGGGGGCGCTCAGCGGGGTTTGGGCGCACTATTTCATGGAATGGACGCAGGCCCGGATTCTAGCGGATCGTGACCGGTTCGCCGGTGTGACCAAGGGGTTGATCGGCGCGCTGGCGCACAGGGTCGCGCGCGAGGAAGACACGCTGTATCCGACGATGCTGGCCGCCAAGAATTCCGATGTCGGCGCACAGGGGCGGAGCAGGGCGGCGTTCTAGTCATGACGTCCACAGGCGTCGCGCCTCGATAGCCCTCTGCATATGACGACACTGTCATCGGGGCTTGTAATCCCGGTTTCATACGGGCAAACCCGCCGCTAGTAGGCGTGGCGAAGACGATCAGGAACTGTCCGGCGTGGGGATGTTAGGGCAGTTGGGGCGTCGCCAGGTCGACTGAGACATCTAGACGCCCTGCCAGCTAACAACGGTATCGATTCCCATGAGCTTCTCCCTTTTCGGCGCGATCTCCAACGACATCGCGATGGACCTGGGCACCGCCAACACCCTGATCTACATGAAGGGCAAGGGCATCGTCCTGAACGAGCCGTCGGTCGTGGCGCTGAGAAACGTCGGGGGGCGCAAGGTCGTCCACGCCGTGGGCATCGAAGCCAAGCAGATGCTGGGCCGCACGCCGGGCCACATGGAGGCGATCCGCCCCATGCGCGACGGCGTCATCGCCGACTTCGAAGTCGCCGAAGAGATGATCAAGCACTTCATCCGCAAGGTTCATAACCGCAAGGGCTTCGTGAACCCCAAGATCATCGTCTGCGTGCCCTCGGGCGCCACGGCGGTCGAGCGTCGTGCGATCAACGACAGCTGCCTGAACGCCTCGGCGCGCCGCGTGGGTTTGATCGACGAGCCCATGGCCGCCGCGATCGGCGCCGGCCTGCCGATCCACGAGCCGACCGGCTCGATGGTCGTCGACATCGGCGGCGGTACGACCGAAGTCGCCGTCCTGTCGCTGTCGGGCATCGTCTATTCGCGTTCGGTCCGCGTCGGCGGCGACAAGATGGACGACAGCATCATCAGCTACATGCGCCGCAACCATAACCTGCTGATCGGCGAAACGACCGCCGAACGCATCAAGAAGGACATCGGCACCGCCCGCATCCCGGCCGACGGCGAAGGCCTGTCGATCGAGGTCAAGGGTCGCGACCTGATGCAGGGCGTGCCGCGCGAGGTGCGCATCTCTGAGCGTCAGGCGGCGGAAGCCCTGGCCGAGCCGGTCACCCAGATCATCGAGGCCGTGAAAGTCGCGCTGGAAGCCACGCCGCCGGAACTGGCCGCCGACATCGCCGACAAGGGCATCATGCTGACGGGCGGCGGCGCCCTGCTGCGCGGTCTGGACGTCGAGATCCGCGATCACACCGGCCTGCCGGTTTCCGTCGCCGACGATCCGCTGTCCTGCGTGGCCATCGGCTGCGGCCGCGTGCTGGAGCACCCGCGCTGGATGAAGGGCGTGCTCGACTCCGCGCTCTGATCCGTCCGTTGCGGCCAGGTGAAAGCTTGGCTGCAAATCCTTGTCTGGCCTGCGTGATCACGGTTCCATTCCGGCCTTGATTTTGCGATAGGCAGGTTCAGCGGCAGGGGGCGTCCTGCCGATTCCAACCCCTTTGAGTGGAAGGTCGCCCGTGGCGTTTCGCGACGGCCCTTTTGAAAATATCAAGGTGCCGCTGGCGTGGACCGCCGCGGTCGTCGTCGTCGTGGCTGTCATCGGCGCGATCGTGCTGTTGCTGGGCGACCGGACCACGTCCGAGGGCGGCTCGACCATGGGCGCGGCGCGTGGCGGAATCGAAGCGGCGGCAGGGCCGGTCGGCGGGGTCTTCGCCGCGCCGGTGCGTTGGGCCGGGGCCGCGCGCGACTATGTCGGCGGCTACTTCTTCGCCATCGGCGAGAACCGCCGTCTGAAGGCCGAGATCGCCGAACTGCGCGGCTGGCGCGACGAAGCGATCGCACAAAAGAATATCAATGGCCGATACGAGGCCTTGCTGGGTCTGCGCACCGAGCCGCCGGTGCCCATGGCCACGGGGCGAGCGATTTCGGAATCGCGCGGTCCCTTCTCCAACGCCAAACTGATCGACGTCGGCTCGGCCAAGGGCGTGCGGATCGGCAACCCGGTCGTGACGGAACATGGACTGGTCGGGCGCATAACCGGCGTGACGGGCGGCGTCAGCCGCGTCGTGCTGCTGACGGATGTGGCGTCGCGCACCCCTGTGATGATCGAGCGCACCGATGCGCGCGCCATGCTGACCGGAGACGGCGGCGACAGCCCGCGTCTGGAGTTCATTCGCGGATCCGGTTCGATCAAGGCGGGTGACCGCATCCTGAGTTCGGGCGACGGCGGCGGTCTGCCGCGTGGGCTGCCGATTGGGGTCGCCGCCAAGGGCGTGGACGGGGCCTGGCGGGTCAAACTGTTCAGCGATCACGGCGCGATCGACTATGTCCGCGTGCTGCTGTTCCAGAGCTTTGGACAACTGGTCAGCCCGAACGCCTTGAACGCGCCGCCGCTCGCAGGCCTGACGACGGCGCCGGAGCCGAGCGCGGCCGAGGTCGGGGCGATCCGTGACGCCGCCGCCCGTCGCGCGGCGGCGCAACAGGCCCAGGCCGAACGGGCGCGTGCTGCGGCGGCGACGCCAGCGCCAACGCCTGCGCCCGCCGCTGCGCCGACTGCGGCCCGTCCGGCCGTGACGTCTCCGAGGCCTGCGGGTTCGACCCCGTCGCCTGCACCGGTTGCGCCCAGCCCTGCGCCGGCGCCCGCTCCGGGAGGCGCGGCGTGAGACGGCCCGTCGCGGTTCGCGTTGTCGGACCTCTTCAGTGGATCGTCTATCCGGCCCTGCTCGTCCTCGCCGCGACGGTTGTTCTGGGAACGCCGCTCCAGCTGTTCGGTCTGCATCCGCCCGAGCCGGTCATTCCGATGATCCTGGCCTTCGCCTGGCCCTTGATCCGGCCGTCGATGCTGGCGCCGGCGGTCCTGTTTCTGATCGGCCTTTTCCTCGATCTGTTCTGGAATACGCCGCTGGGTCTGTGGGCGCTGTGCCTGATGGGCGTCTATGGAACGGTGCTGCTGTCGCGCAATCTGCTGGCGGGGCATAAGGGGCTGATCCGCTTCGGAGCCTATGCCGCCTGTACGCTGGGCGCCTTCTTTCTGGCCTATCTGGTGGTGACCATGCGAGCGACGAACGCGCCGGCGATTCTGCCGCTGGTCGGACAGGTCGTGCCGACGCTGCTGCTGTATCCGATCGCCAACTGGATGCTTGAGCGATTCGACGACGGGGATATTCGGTTCCGATGAGCGGCGAGCCTTCCATCTTCTTTGCCGATGTGAATGAGCGTCAGGGATCCTTCCTGCGGCGCACCTTCGTGCTGGGCGGGGCGACGGCGCTGGGGATTACCGCGCTGATCGGAAGGCTGGGTCAGCTGCAGGTCGTGCAGGCTCAGGAATATGCGACCCTGTCGTCGCAAAACCAGTTCAACTTTCGCATGGTGCCGCCGCCGCGCGGCCTGATCAAGGACCGCAACGGCGTCGTCATCGCCGGCAACCGACCGAGCTTCCGTGTGCTGGTCGTGCGCGACGAAACTAAGGACCTAGACCAGACTCTGGACCTTCTGGGACGGCTGTTGCCCGACACGCTTGAGCGCCGTCGCGCCATTATCCGCGACGTCAATGCGGCGTCCAAGTTCAACCCGGTGCCCGTCAAGAGCGACCTGACCTGGGAGGAGTTCGCCAAGGTCAATCAGTACGCCAACGAACTGCCTGGCGTGATGGTCGATATGAACGAGGCGCGCTACTATCCGTTCGGCGGATCGTTCGCCCACGTCATCGGCTATGTGGCCAAGGTGTCGGATCGGGACGTCAAGGCGATCCGCGACAAGGGCGAGCAGCCGCCCGCCCTGCTGTTCAACCCCAGCTTCCGCATCGGCCGCCAGGGCGTCGAAAAGGCGCTGGATACGTCGCTGCGCGGCGAGCCAGGCGGCAACCGCGTCGAAGTGGATGCGCGCGGACGGGTGGTCGCCGAGGATATTGGCGGCTCGCGGCCGGCCGTGCCGGGCAAGGAAGTCGTCCTGACGCTGGACGCCGACGTCCAGAACCGGGCGCTGGAAGTGTTCGGCGACGAGTCGGGCGCCTGCGTCGTCATGGACGTGCGCAACGGCGACATCCTGTGCATGGTCTCGGCGCCGTCGTTCGATCCGAACCTGTTCGTCGGCGGGGTGCCGACCAAGACCTATCGCGCGCTGGCCGACTATGAACGCAAGCCGCTGCTGGACAAGACGCTGAACGGCACCTTCCCGCCGGGCTCGACCTTCAAGCCGACGACGGCCTTGGCTTTGCTGGAAGCCGGCGTCGATCCCAACATCAGCGTCTTTTGCAGCGGCGCCTATCGCACCGGCAACCGCGTGCAGCGGTGCTGGGGCCGGCATGGCACCCAGAACATGCATGACGCGATCAAGAACTCGTGCGACGTCTATTTCTACGCCATGTGCAACCGCGCGGGCGTGGACAATATCCGCAAGGCCGGGCTGGCGCTGGGCTTCGAGCACGAGTTCGACATCGGTGTCGGCAACCAGCGCAAGGGTCTGTTGCCGTCCACGGAATGGAAGGCGCGGACCTTCCCGCGCGATCCGATCTGGCATCCCGGGGAGACGACCTCGGTCGCCATCGGCCAAGGCGCGATCACGGTGAACGCCCTGCAGCTGGCGGTCATGACCTCGCGTCTGGCGAACGGGAAAAAGCAGCTTCAGCCGCGCTTGATCAAGTCCATCGGCGGCGTCGAACAGCCCAGCGGGGCCGAGGCGCCGGACCTGCCGTTCGATCCGGCCCACGTCGAATATGTGCGCCAGGGCATGATCGCCGTGGCCAACGATCGATCCGGCACCGCCTATCGCCAGAGCCAGTTGGGCTTGGGCGACATCCAGATGGCCGGCAAGACCGGCACGGCGCAGGTCCGGAACTACGGCTCCGGCTCGCGAAAGAGCAATATCTGGGCGCTGAAGGACCACAACCTGTTCGTGGCCTTCGCGCCGGTGGATGCGCCGCGATATGCAGTCGCCGTCATCGTCGAACACGGGGGCAAGGGCGGGGCGACCGCCGGCGCGCCGCGCGCGCGCGAGGTGATGCGCACCGTGCTGCTCAAGGATCCGGACATGCGCGCCCGCATCGAACGGCCGCTGCCGCCCGAACCGACCGGCGACGCCATCGTCGAGGACGGGGTGGTCGGCGCTGCGCCCGAGCCCGATGTCGTGGCCCCGCCGCAACCGAGCCGCCCTGCGCCGTCTGCGACCAGCGGGCCGCGTCCCTATCTGTCCGAGTCCGGCCGATGACCGCCTCGGCCCTGTCACGTCCCGGCGAGCGCGAACGCGTCTCGACCAAGCTGGGCCAGATTGACTGGCGGCTGACGGCCTTGCTGTGCGTGGTGTCCGGCACCGGCGCCCTGATGCTGTATTCGGTGGCGGGTGGATCCTGGTCGCCCTGGGCGATGAAGCACCTGATCCGGTTCGGCCTGTGTCTGGCGCTGATGCTGATGCTGTCGCTGATCAGCATCCGATATTGGTTCGCCCTGGCCTATCCCATCTACGGGATGGCGCTGTTCATGCTGGCGCTGGTGGAGACGCCGCTGGGTTATACGGCTCTGGGGGCCACGCGATGGCTGGACCTGGGCTTCACCCGCATCCAGCCGTCCGAAATCATGAAGATTGGCGTCGTGCTGGCCCTGGCGCGCTGGTATCACGGCG
This sequence comes from Brevundimonas sp. KM4, assembly GCF_000964075.1. Taxonomy (NCBI): domain Bacteria; kingdom Pseudomonadati; phylum Pseudomonadota; class Alphaproteobacteria; order Caulobacterales; family Caulobacteraceae; genus Brevundimonas; species Brevundimonas sp. KM4. The sequence goes on from NZ_JZRG01000012.1 coordinate 51,018, forward strand.
CATCGGCCAAGGAGGCGAGCTTCCACTGGAAGTTGATCTTCCCCGTCGGGATCATCGGCCTTCCGTTCCTGCTGGTCGCCCACCAGCCGGACCTGGGGTCGGCCATGCTGATCGGTCTGACAGGCGCGGCGATCATGTTCGTCGCCGGGCTGAGCTGGCGGATCATCCTGCCGCTGATCATCGCCGCCGCCGTGCTGGTGCCGCCCTATGTGATGTTCGGCATGCACGACTATCAGCGTCACCGGGTGCTGACCTTCCTGAACCCCGAGGCCGACATGTCGGACAAGGGCTATCAGATCGTGCAGTCCAAGATCGCCATGGGCTCGGGCGGGCCGCTGGGACGCGGGTTCGGCCTGGGCAGCCAGAGCCAGCTGGAGTTCCTGCCTGAACGCCAGACCGACTTCATCTTCGCCGCCTTCGCCGAGGAGTTCGGCTTTGTGGGCACCTTCACGCTTCTGGCCTCCTATGCCGCCATCATTCTGATCTCGCTGAGGATCGCCTCGCTGTCGCACAGTCACTTCGGGCGATTGGCGGCGTCCGGCGTGACGGCGACGTTTGCGCTCTATGTGCTGATCAACGGGGCGATGGTGATGGGGCTGGCGCCGGTCGTGGGCGTGCCGATGCCGCTCTTGTCCTATGGCGGCACGGTGATGCTGACCGTCATGATCGGCTTCGGTCTGGTGATGGCGACGCGGGTTCACCGCTACGCCGAACTGCCCAAGGGCCACGGCCTGATCTGACGTGACGTCAGCTAAGTGATCGGCATTCAGGTTTCGCTTTCTAAGGCGGGGATTTCCTGGATAAGGTCATTCCCAACGATGTCTCGCATCGGTTTCGGCCGGTCAGCGACGCACGCCATGGGAGACGAGGAATGACCGATCTGGAGCAATTCCGCGCCGAGACGCGCGCCTGGCTGGAGGCGAACTGCCCGGCCGAATGTCGCGGGCCGATGGCCGACGACGAGATGATCTGGGGCGGGCGAAACCCCACCTTCAAGACCCCGGCGCACAAGCTGTGGCTGGAGCGGATGGGCGCGCGGGGCTGGACGGCGCCGGAATGGCCCAAGGCATACGGCGGAGGCGGCCTCAGCCGCGAGGAGGCCAAGGTGCTGGCCTCCGAACTGCGCCGCATCAAGGCCCAACCGGCCCTGGCCAGTTTCGGCGTCTGGATGCTGGGCCCGGCGTTGCTGGCCTTTGGGACCGAAGAGCAGAAAAAGCGTTTTCTGCCCGAGATCGTGCGCGGCGAGATCCGCTGGTGCCAAGGTTATTCCGAGCCGGGCGCGGGATCCGATCTGGCGTCCATCCAGACGCGGGCCGAGGATCGGGGCGACCACTGGATCGTCAACGGCCAGAAGATCTGGACCTCCTACGCCGACAAGGCCGACTGGATCTTCTGTCTGGTGCGCACGGACCCCGAGGCGCCCAAACATCTGGGCATCAGCTTCGTGCTGTTCGACATGAAGACGCCGGGCGTGACGACGCGGCCGATCACCCTGATTTCCGGCAAATCCCCCTTCTGCGAGACCTTCTTCGACGATGTGCGGGTGGAGAAGGAAAACCTGGTCGGGACGCTGAACCGAGGCTGGGACGTGGCCAAATACCTGTTGGCGCACGAGCGGACCATGATCGGCGCGATGGGCGAGGTCGGCGGCGGGCGGCCTGTGGGGCAGGTGGCGATGGACGCCATCGGCGCCGATGAAGCCGGTCGGTTGGACGAGCCGATGCTGCGCGCCCGGATCGCGGACCTGGAGATCGACGCCGCCGCCTTCCGCTTGGCGATGGAGCGGGTGGGCGATCAGGTGAAGGCCAAACAGGCGCATCCGGCCATCGCTTCCATGCTGAAATACTATGGCTCCGAGCTGAACAAGCGGCGCCATGAGCTGCTGATGGCGGCGGGCGGGGCCGATGCGCTGGAATGGGAGGGCGAGCGGTCGCACGACGGCAAGGCGGCGCGCGACTGGCTGCGGACCAAGGCCAACTCCATCGAGGGCGGCACCAGCGAGGTTCAGCTGAACATCATCGCCAAACATCTGCTTCAACTGCCGGGAGCGTGAGACGATGCCGCTGATCCTGACCGAAGAACAGACGATGTTGCAGGACGCCGCCGACGGCTTCCTGAACGAACAGGCGCCGATCGCGCATCTGCGGAAGCTGAGGGACGAGCGAGACGCCGACGGGGTGTCGCGCGACCTGTGGCGGGCCTTTGGCGAGATGGGTTTCGCCGGCGTCATCATCCCTGAGGCGCTGGGCGGCATGGGGCTGGGCGCGGTCGAGGCCGGGGTGATCGCCGAAAGCCTGGGGCGCACCCTGACGCCATCGCCGTATCTTGGCTCGTCGATTCTGTCCGCCAAGGTGCTGATCGACGGTGGATCACAGGCGCAACAGACCTGGCTGCCCAGGATCGCAGCGGGCGAGGCCATCCTGTCGCTGGCGGTGGACGAGGGCGCGAAACACGCGCCGTCTCGGATCACCACGCGGGCCGAGCGGGCGGGCAACGGTTTCAAGCTGAACGGCGCCAAGGCTTTCGTGCTGGACGGCCATGTGGCCGACGCCCTGATCGTCGTCGCGACGGCTGAGGAGGGCACGACGCTGTTCCTGGTCGATCCGGCCACGGCGGGCGTCGAAATCGAGCGCACGGTGATGGTGGACGCGCACAATGCGGCGCGGATCACGCTGACTGATGTGGCGGTCGACGCAGACGCCGTGATCGGCGCGGTAGGAGGCGGGGAGGCGCTGCTGGACGGCGCGCTGAACCTGGGTCGGGCCTGCGCGGCCTCCAGCCTGACCGGCGCCGGCGATCAGGCGTTCAAGACGACGATGGAGTATCTGCGGACCCGCAAACAGTTCGGCAAGCTGATCGGCGAGTTCCAGGCGCTGCAACACCGGGCTGCGCATCTGTTCTCGGAGCTGGAACTGGCGCGCGCCGCCACGATCGGCGCCCAGATCGCCATCGACGAGGGGCGCGAGGATGCGCCGCTGGCGGCCTCTATCGCCAAGGCCAAGGCAGGGCGCGTCGCCGAACTGGCGGTGCAGGAGGCGGTTCAGATGCACGGCGGCGTCGGCATGACCGACGCGTTCGACGTCGGCCTGTTCATGAAGCGGGTGCGGGTGCTGAACGAACTGCTGGGCGACGCCGGCTTCCACGCCGAAGGAGTGGCGCGGGCGCAAGGGTTCTAGGGGCGGGGTTCTAGACCGCCTTTTCGCTCCACAGGTCCAGATCCGCCTCGCGCCCGATCAGGGCCAGGCCGGCGGCGATGGATTCGAACTCGCCGCCCGTCTCGATCCGCTCGGCGCCGAAACGGTTCTGGAACAGCGCCCGCACGGCCGGCACAAAGGAGGTGCCGCCGGTCAGGAAGACACGGTCGATGGCGTCGTGCGCCAGGCCGCTGCAAGCCATCGCCTGATCCACCGCGCCCTCGATGGCGGCCAGTTCCGGCGCGATCCAGCGTTCGAAATCGGCGCGGGCGACCGGCTTTTCGATATGGACGCCGCCGGCCTGGAACAGGAAGGTCGCCTGGTCGTCGGCCGACAGGGCCATCTTCAGCGTTGAGACGGCGCGGTACAGGTCATGGCCGTGGTTGTCGTCCAGCACCTCGATCAGACGCTCGATCTTCTCTGGCTCCAGCGCGGTGCGGGCCAGCGCGCGGATGTCGCGCATGTCGCGCGAGGCGCGTAGAAGGGCTAGCTGATCCCAGCGGGCGAAGGCGGAATAATACCGCTGGGGAATCGGCAGTTGTTTGCCGACCGAACTGTACAGACCGCCCTTGCCCAGTTCGGGCGAGACCAGCTGGTCGATGATCCGGTAGTCGAAGGCGTCGCCCGCCACGCCCACGCCCGAGCGCGCCAGCGGCGTCGAACGCAGGCCGTCGGGCGTATGTTCGAACCGGATGATCGAGAAGTCGCTGGTGCCGCCGCCGAAGTCGGCGACCAGGACCGTCGCGTCCGCCTTCAGCTGGCGCGCGAAATAGAAGGCGGCGCCGACCGGCTCGTGCGCATATCGGATGTCGGTGAAGCCCAGCCGCTGAAACGCCGTCTGATAGCGCGACAAGGCCAGGGTCTCGTCCGGATTGCCGCCTGCAAAGGTGACGGGACGGCCGACGATGACGGCGGGCGGGACATCCGTCAGGGCGTCGCCGGCGTGGTGGCGCAGGCGCAAGAGGAAGGCGGCCAGCAGATCCTCAAAGGCGTAGCGTTTGTTGTCGATCCGGGTTTCGGTGAAGGCGGCGCTCGCGGCGAAGGTCTTGAACGACTGGATGAAGCGGGTCTCCAGCGGATCCTCGACATAGGCGGCGATGGCCCAGGGCCCGGCCTCGACCACACGCTCGGGCGGCTGGCCGTCCACGCCCGGATGGGTCTGGAAGCTGAGCGCCGAGCGGAAGGTGGTCGTCTGGCCCTCGACCGCGTCGAAGGTTACGAGATGGGCGAGGCCGTCCGCATCGGTCAGGGCCACGACCGTATTGGTCGTGCCGAAATCGATCCCGATCGTCATCGGTTTCGTCGCCGTCATGGCAGGGCTCCAGGCAGGGGAGCCGGGTTCCTAACGGCAGACGAGGCAATAGCAAGGGCTAAGGTAGAAAAGCCAACTTCGAGGCCTTGAACATGGTCAGGGGGCACGAAAAAGCCCCGACAATGATTTGTCGGGGCTGCTTAGGAGCGGTTTGCGCTCTTGGCGTGTGTTGGTGGTTATTACTCCGCTATCCATACATGCCGTTATCGCCATTTATGTCACGACCCAGCCTTTGGATTTCTTCATTGTTCCGACGGTCCTGAGCTTGGCGATCTGCTTCCCGCCTCTGATCCTCTTCACGCTGCGCCTTGGGGCGAGGAATTGCGATAGGAACCGTAAACGCTATGCGGCTAACGGTGGATTGGGCGCTCTGAGTCTGGCCGCTGACCTCAGCTTTCATGAAAGGAATGACCTTGACCCCCGCTGAGCCGCCAGCAGTTCCCCGATCTTCCACGGTGGTGGCTAGGTCGAATGAAACATCGGTCACGACGTTCTTCAGTTCATCTTTCGCCGGTCCTTGAGCACCATATGCTGCGCGTCCGATGAAGCCGCCGCAGTCCGCGTCGTCCTGGGCTGCGATCACAGCTTTCACGATGCTCAGCAGCGTCTCTTTCACATATGCGTCTAACGCTATGCCTTCAGCCATCGGTCGCTCCAATCCTTAGGTGATAGCGCGCTCGTTCTGCGGGAAATTCAAGTCGGCCCGGATACTTCATTCAACGATCTACCAATGGTCAGCAAACGAGCCCAAACGGCTTGGGCATGGCTTATGCCACGAGATCAGAGCGACCTTTAATCCGGCGGTATGGGAGGCTGGCGGAAGCGGTGGGATTCGAACCCACGGACGGCTCTCACCGTCGCTGGTTTTCAAGACCAGTGCCTTAAACCACTCGGCCACACTTCCTTGCCGCCGCAGCGGAGGCGGACGCCATAGCAGGCGAACGGGTCATTAACCAAAGCGGAAATGTCTTCAGTCATCCTGTTTTCGTATTTTTTGCGAGGCGGGTCGATGACGTTTGGACAGGGAGTGCGCGGCGCGCTGATCCTGGGGCTGTTTTCGCTGCTGGCCGCCTGTTCCACCGTCGGCGGCGCGGGCGTGCGCGGGACGGTCGCCGGGCGCGGCGAGGACCATCCGCCCGTCGTCAAGGACCCGGCGCCGATCGTGTCGGGGACGATGCGGCCTTATCAGGTGCGCGGGCGCTGGTACACGCCCAAGGAACAGCCGGATTACGAAGAGGTGGGGATGGCGTCCTGGTACGGCGACGCCTTCAACGGGCGGCCGACCTCGACCGGCGAGCGGTTCGACATGCATGCCCTGACGGCGGCCCACAAGACCCTGCCTCTGCCTGGTCTGGTCGAGGTGACGAACCTGGAGAACGGGCGGCGGCTGGTGGTGCGGATCAATGACCGGGGGCCGTTCGTGGACAGCCGGATCATCGACCTGTCGCGCGAGGCGGCGAGCGAACTGGGAATGCTGTCGCAGGGCGTGGGGCGGGTGCGGGTGCGCTACCTCGGCCGGGCGCCGCAGCAGGGCGGGGGCACGCTGTTGCGGGCGTCAGCGCCGACGCCGCGAGGCGCTGTTCCGGCCAGCCCGCCCGTCAGCGCGCCCGTTATCGCTCCCGCGCCGGCCGTGGTAGCGGAGGTGACGACCTTCTGGGTCCAGGCGGGCAGTTTCTCGGACCAGGTCGAGGCCGGGCGAATCGCCGACAGCCTGAGCGGCTGGGTGCGCGCCGATCGGGGCGCGGGGCGGTTTAATGTGGTGGTGGGGCCGTGGGACAGCGCCAATGCCGCCGAGGCGGCGCGTCAGTCGGTCGTGGCGCGAGGTTATGCCGGCGCCCTGTTGATATCCGGCAGCTGATCGTGCGGGCGGGCTTGCGCCGGGCGGCGTCGGCGCGCCATGAAGGCGCGTGACCCGTGGACAATTCATAAGCTTCGAAGGCGGCGAGGGCGCCGGCAAATCGACCCAGGTCGGGCGGCTGGTCGCGCGGCTGCAGACGGTGCTGGGCGAGCGCAAGGTCGTGCGCACGCGTGAGCCGGGTGGGTCAAAGGGCGCGGAGGTGATCCGCAATCTGGTTGTGGCCACGGACGCGGAGCCGTGGTCGGCCATGACCGAGACCCTGCTGATGTACGCCTCGCGCTCGGACCATCTGGAGCGAACCATCCGCCCGGCGCTGGCGGCCGGCGACTGGGTGGTGTGCGACCGGTTCGCCGATTCCAGCCGCGCCTATCAGGGCGCTGGCGGCGGCGTGGCGCAAAGCTTCATCGAACAGATTGACGCGGGCGTGGTCGGGGTCGACCAGCCGGACCTGACCCTGGTGTTCGACTTGCCGGTCGAGGTCGGGCTGGAGCGGGCGTTTGGGCGCGGCCTGTTCGAGACGCGGTTCGAATCCAAGGGGCTGGAGTTCCATCAGCGCCTGCGCGAGGGCTTTCTGAGGATCGTCGAGGCCAATCCCCAGCGTTGCGTGCTGATCGACGCGGTCGGATCGCTGGACGAGGTCGAGGCGCGGGTTTGGCAGGCGGTTCAGGACCGGCTGCTGTGAGCGATCACCCGCGCGACCGTTTCGACCTGATCCCTGATGCGGCGGCCGAGACGGCGTTTCTTGACGCCTGGGAGCGGGGGCGGTTGCACCACGCCTGGCTGCTGTGCGGGGTCGAGGGGACAGGCAAGGCGACTTTCGCCTATCGCGCGGCGCGACGGCTGCTGGGCGCGGCGGCCGATCCGGCGTCCGGGCCGCTGGGCGCCCGGCGCGATGATCCGGTCAGCCGGCTGATTTCGGCCCAGTCGCATCCGGACCTGCTGGTGCTGGAACGCCTGGTTGAGGGGGGCAAAACCAAGAAGTCGATCTCGGTCGATCAGTCGCGTGAACTGCCGGAGTTCTTTTCCAAGAGCCCGTCGCAAGCCCAGTTCCGGGTGGCGATCATCGATGCGGCGGATGACCTGAATCTGAATGCTGCCAACGCCTTGCTGAAGGTTCTTGAGGAGCCGCCAGAGCGTGGCGTGTTGTTTCTGGTGACCCATGCGCCGGGGCGGTTGCTGGCGACGATCCGGTCGCGGTGCCGGCGGCTGAGCTTTCCGATCTGGACGCCGGATCGGCTGGAGACCCTGGTGTGTAACCGGACGGGCGCGGAGCGTGAGGACGCCGAACACGCGGCGATCATGGCGGGCGGATCGCCGGGCGCGGCCCTGGCCCTGGCGTCCGGCGCGACGTTCGAGATGGACCAGTTGGCGCGGCGCTGGGTCGAGGGCGATGTGGACCGGGCCGAAGCCCTGGCCATCGCCGACCGGTTCCGCGGCGCCGAGGGGCAGGAGCGTTTCGAGATCCTGATGGATCGGCTGATCGCGGCGGTGCGGATGCGCGCCTTGCAGAGCGCGCCGGGCGCCGGCAATCGATGGGCCGAACTATGGGAGCGGTTGCAGCCGTTGCCGGAACGGGCGGCGGGGCTGAACCTGGACAAGGCCGATGTGCTGGCCGGCGCGCTGGCGGACCTGAAGCGGGTGCAGGCCCAGCAGGAGCGGATGGGCTGATGCTGATCGACAGTCATGTGAACCTGCACGCGCCGCAGTTCGACGAGGACCGGGACGCCGTGATCGCGCGCGCGCGCGAGGCGGGCGTCGGGCTGATGGTCGAGATCTCCGACAGGCTGACGACCTTCGAGGCGACGCACGGCATCGCCATGGCCAATGAGGACATCTGGTGCACGGTCGGGGTCCATCCGCACGAGGCCAAGGATGCGGCGGACCTGACGGCGGCGACCCTGATCGACCTGGCCCAGCGGCCCAAGGTGGTCGGGATCGGCGAATGCGGTCTGGATTTCCACTACGACTTCAGCCCGCGCGAGGTGCAGGCGGCGGTGTTCCGGCAGCATGTGGCGGCCGCGCGCGAAACCGGTCTGCCGCTGGTGATCCACACGCGTGAGGCGGACGACGTGATGGCGTCGATTCTGCGCGAGGAATATGCCGCATGGCCGTTCAAGATGTTGATGCACTGTTATACGAGTGGTGCGGAACTGGCGAAAATCGCTGCTGAAATGGGCGCCTGGTTTTCGGTCTCCGGCATCGCGACCTTCAAGGCGGCCGAAGATGTGCGGGCGGTGATCCGCGATATGCCGGGCGACCGGATCATCGTCGAGACCGACTGCCCCTATCTGGCGCCCATTCCGCATCGGGGGCGGCGCAACGAGCCGGCCTACATCGGCCATGTGCTGGACAAGCTGGCCGAGATCCGCGGCTGGAGCGCCGAGGAGGCGGATCGCCTTACGACCGAGGCCTTCTTCGGCCTCTTTGACCGGATACCAAGACCTGAATGAGTTTCGAAGTCGTCATTCTGGGCAGCGGGTCGTCGGGCGGGGTGCCGCGCGGGGACGGCGACTGGGGCGCCTGCGACCCGGCCGAGCCCAAGAACCGGCGCATGCGCTGTTCGATGCTGGCGAGAAAAACCGGTGCCGAGGGGGTGACTACTGTCCTGATCGATACATCACCGGACCTGCGCGAACAGATGCTGGCTAGCGGCACGAAGCATGTGGATGCGGTCCTCTACACCCACGATCATGCGGACCAGACCCACGGCATCGACGACCTGCGCACCTTCGCCGCGCGGGCAAGGAAGCGCATTCCGGCGTGGATGGATGCGGCGACGCATGGCTCGCTGACGCATCGGTTCGACTACATCTTCGAGAGCAAGTTCGGTTATCCGCCGCTGCTGGACGGACGGATCATTCCGCCGCATGGCACGGCCTGGTCGGTCGAGGGCGCAGGCGGGGCGATCCCGGTCACGACCTTTGATCAGGCGCACGGGCCGATCCGCTCGGTCGGCTATCGATTGGGCGATGTCGCCTATTCCAGCGATGTGTCCGACCTGGACGAGGCGGCGTTGGCGGCGGTGGCCGGGTGCAAGCTCTGGATCGTCGATGCTCTGCGTTATGCGCCGCATCCGACCCATGCCCATCTGGACCAGGCCCTAGCGTGGATCGCCGCCGCAGACGTGGAGCATGCGGTGCTGACGAACCTGCACATCGACATGGATTACCAAGCGTTGTCCGCGCTTGTTCCCAAAAACGTCGAGGTCGGATTCGATGGCTGGAGCCGAGTGATCGGCTAGCTTGCGCCGGCCTTGTGGTTTTTCCAGTCGAATAGCTCTTCCAGCACCCGCACCGCCTGGCCGCGTTCCGATGTCAGATCTGGGTCGCGGTTCATGATCAGCCGGGCATCATCGGCGGCGGCCAGCATCAGGCTGCGGTGGCGGATCGGATCGGCAACGCGGTAGGCGGGAAAACCGCTCTGTTTCAGGCCCAGGGGATCGCCGCCGCCGCGCAGGCGGAAGTCTTCCTCTGCGATCTCGAATCCGTCCTCGGTGCGACGCAGGGTTTCGAGCCGCTCTTTCGCCGTCTCGCCCAAGGCGCCGTCCTGACCGCCGTACAGCAGGATGCAGGAACTGGCCTTGGCGCCGCGACCGACGCGGCCGCGCAACTGGTGCAACTGGGCCAGACCGAAGCGGTCGGCGTGTTCGATCACCATGATCGAGGCGTTGGGCACGTCCACGCCGACTTCGACCACCGTGGTGGCGACGAGGACCGGCAGGCGGCCGTCGGCGAAGTCGGCCATGACGGCCTCGCGCTCGGCGCCCGGCATCTGGCCGTGGGCCAGGCCGACCTCCACGCCCAGCAGGCGTCGCAGATCGTCGGCGCGATCGACGGCGGCCGCCAGGTCGATGGCCTCGGATTCCTCAACCAGAGGGCAGATCCAATAGGCCTGGGCGCCGCTTTCGACGGCGGTCTTCAGACGGGCGGCGACCTCGCCGATGCGGGCCAAGGGCAGGACGGCGGTCGTGACGGGGGTGCGGCCGGGCGGCTTTTCCAGCAGGCGACTGACCTCCAGCTCGCCATATTGCGTCAGCTCCAGCGTGCGTGGGATGGGGGTGGCCGACATGGTCAGCAGATGCACGGCGCCCAGGCGCGGGTCGCCCTTGGCTTGCAGCCGCTGACGTTCGTTCACGCCGAACCGGTGTTGTTCGTCTATGACCGCCAAGGCCAGGCGGTCGAAGCGGACGGCGTCCTGGAACAGGGCATGGGTGCCGATGGCGACCTGGGCCTGACCCGAGGCCAGGGCTGCCAGTTTCTCGCGCCGTTGCGCCGGGGTGTCGCGGCCGGTGAGCAGGATGGCGGCGACGCCGGCTGCGTCCAGCATGGGGCCGAGCTTCTCGTAATGCTGGCGCGCCAGGATTTCGGTCGGGGCCATGAGCGCGGACTGGAAACCGCTGGCAGCGGCGTCCGCTAGCGCCAGGGCGGCGACGGCGGTCTTGCCCGAGCCGACATCGCCTTGCAGCAATCGGCCCATCTGCTGGCCCGACGCCAGATCACGACGAATTTCGGTGACGGCCTGGGCCTGGGCGTTGGTCAGCTGGAAGGGCAGGGCCTGGAGCAGGTGTTCGGACGCTGCGCCGGGAGCGATGACGGGGGCGGGCCGGATCTCGCGGGCGCGGCGACGACGGGCCAGAGCCAACTGGTGGGCCAGGAACTCGTCATAGGCCAGGCGCTGGCGGGCGGGGGCGTCGGGCGACAGGTCCATCTCGGCTGTAGGGGCGTGTAGAGCGTCCAGAGCGGCGCGCCAACCCAGCCAGTTCTGCTTCTTGAGCCAGGCGGGATCCTGCCATTCCGGCAGGTCGGGCGCGGCGGAGAGGGCGACCTGAACCAGTTTACGCAACTGGCGCGAACTGAGGCCCTGGGTCGCCGGATAGACGGGCTCGGACGCCGGAATGTCGGCCGCCTTGTCCAGTGTCACGATGTCCGGATGGACGATCTGGACCTCGCCGTTGAACCTTTCGACCTTGCCCGCGACCAACCGCGTTTCGCCGCGCGGCAACAGCCGGTCGATGTGCTGGGGCGAACCGCCGAACCAGACCAGATGCACGAAGCCGGTGGGATCGCTGGCCCGGACCTTCAGCGGCGCGCCAGGACGGCTGGGGGTGAAGAGGCGGTCGATGGTCACGGTGAAGACGCCCACCTCGCCATCGACGGCGGTGGCGGCCTCGGCAGGGCGGCGGACGATGACGCCGGACGGGCTGAGGAACAGCAGATCGCGGACAAGAGGGCCCGCCACCTTTTGCACTAGAGGCAGGACGCGAGGGCCCACGCCCTTCAGGGTCGAGACCTCGGCGAACAGGGGAAAGAGAATCTGCGGACGCATCGCCGTGAACATAGCGTGACCATGCCGGGTGGCGAAGTCCGTTCAGGAACGCTATCTGCGCTTCTCACATTCCTGATGCGCTATCGCTCTCCGCGCGGCGGATCGCTGCATGAGCGCATCGGCATTTCTAACGGGCAAGGATTCTTGTGGCCGAAATCGACGCGCGTCCCGACAGCGAAATGACCTCTGAGCAGATGACGCCTGAGCGCAGGCAGCGGCTGGGCCGCATTCAGTTCCGCGCCTGGCGGCGGGGCTTTCGCGAGGCTGATATGGTGCTGGGTCCGTTTTCCGATCAGGTCGCGCCGACCCTGACCGATGCGGAACTGGACCAGTTCGAACGGCTGATCGACGAGGAAGATCAGTGGCTTTACGGCTGGATCATCGAGCGTGACCCGACGCCGCCCGAGTTCGAGACCCCGGTGATGGCCAAGGTGCGCGCCTTCATGCGCGCCCACGTCGCGGCCGAAGTCGGCAAGGGGATCGGCTGATGGACGCCAAGGTCGAATACCGAACCGACGCCGATCTGGGCGGCGCGCCCGAGGGGTTGGACGCGCTGATCGTCGCCGAACGACTCAAGGCCGGCGGCGGTGTCGGCCTGTTCGTCGCACGCGACTTTCAGAGGTCCGGCAGCTTTGTTCAGGCGTTTCAGTTCTTCTCGAAAGATATTGAAGTCCTGGATTATCCGGCGTGGGACTGTCTGCCCTATGACCGTCTGAGCCCCACGGCGGGTATCGCGGCGCAGCGCATGGCGACGCTGACGCGGCTGGCGATGCGCAAGCCCGGCGATGCGCCGGTTCTGGTCGTGACGACGGTGTCGGCGGCCATGCAACGCACCCCGCCCAAGTCGGTCACGACACAGGCAGGGTTCGAGACGAAGGTCGGCCGCGATCTCGATATCCAGGCGCTGGAGCGGTATTTCGCCGCCAACGGCTATGTCCGTGCCTCGACCGTGTCGGAGCGCGGCGAGTTCGCGGTGCGCGGCGGGGTCGTCGATGTCTATCCGCCCGGCTTCGAGGAGCCGGTCCGGCTGGACATGTTCGGCTCCGAGCTGGAATCCATCCGCACTTTCGATCCCGAAACGCAGCGGTCGACCGGCCAGATGACGTCCGTGTCCCTCGCGCCGGTGTCGGAGGCGTTGCTGGATGCGGCGGCCATCTCGAGGTTTCGCACCGGCTATCTGAACCTTTTCGGCGCGCCGGGCGACGATCCGCTGTATGCGACGATCAGCGAGGGCGCGCGGCGTCAGGGCATGGAGCAGTGGCTGCCGCTGTTCTATGAGACGCTGGACAGCCTGTTTGACTATCTGCCGGACGACGCGGCGATCTTCCTCGATAACCAAGTCGAGACGGCCCGCGCCGAGCGATGGGATCTGGTCGCGGACGCCTATGATGCGCGCGCCGAGGCGGCCAAGGCCAAGGGTCAGGCCAGCGCCAATCGCGCCTTGCCGCCAAAGCGGCTCTATCTGGACGCCGGCGACTGGAATCAGGCGCTGGCGGGTCGCACCGTGCGGCGCTTCACGCCCTTTTCCACGGGTGGCGAGGATGCCGGCGGACGTCTGGGCCGGACCTTCGGGGCCGAGCGGGCGCAGGACAGCGTCAATCTGTTCGAGGCGGTGGCGGCCCACGCGGCGGGCCTGAAGGCCGAGGGCAAGCGGGTGCTGTTCGCCTCCTGGACCGAAGGGTCGTCGGAGCGGCTGGCGACCATGCTGGCCGACCACGGGCTGGATCACATCGTCGCCGTGCGCGACTGGGCCGACGTTCAGGCAGCGCCGAAAGACCTCTATCTGCGCGGCGTTCTGCCGGTCGAGCATGGCTTTGTCACCGACGAGGTGGCGGTCATTTCCGAGACCGACATCCTGGGTGACCGTTTGGCGCGCCCGCGCAAGAAGCGCCGCGCCTCGAACTTCCTGGCGGAGGCGTCGGCCCTGACGACGGGCGATCTGGTGGTTCACCTGGATCACGGGATCGGTCGCTATGAAGGGCTTAAAACGCTGGAGATCCAGCAGGCCCCGCACGACTGCCTGGAACTTTTCTACGCCGGCGAGAGCAAACTCTATCTGCCGGTTGAAAACATTGACCTTCTGACTCGATACGGGTCGGATTCCGAGGGCGTTCAGCTGGACAAGCTGGGCGGCGCAGGCTGGCAGGCCAGAAAGGCCAAGGCCAAGGAACGTCTGCGCGCCATGGCCGAGGGGCTGATCGCCCTGGCCGCCAAACGGGCGCTGCGCGAGACCGATGCGGTCACGCCGCCGCCGGGTCTGTTCGCCGAGTTCTGCGCGCGCTTCCCCTACGAGGAAACCGACGATCAGCTGAACGCCATCGGCGATGTGCTGGAGGATCTGGGCAAGGGCACGCCGATGGATCGTCTGATCTGCGGCGACGTCGGCTTCGGCAAGACCGAGGTGGCGCTGAGGGCCGCCTTCGTCGTCGCCATGACGGGGCAGCAGGTGGCGATCGTCGCGCCGACGACCCTGCTGGCGCGCCAGCACTTCAAGACCTTCAGCGAACGCTTTGCGGGCTGGCCGGTGAAGGTGCGTCAGTTGTCGCGGATGGTGGGCGCCAAGGAGGCGTCGGAGACGCGCGCCGGGCTGAAAGACGGCTCGGTCGAGATCGTTGTCGGCACCCACGCGGTGCTCAGCGAACAGGTCGGCTTCCGCGATCTTGGCCTGGTCATCGTCGATGAGGAGCAGCACTTCGGCGTCAAGCACAAGGAGAAGCTGAAGACGCTGCGGGCCGACGTGCACCTGCTGACCCTGACGGCCACGCCGATCCCGCGCACGCTGCAGATGGCCCTGTCGGGCATCCGCGAGATGTCGATCATCGCCACCCCGCCGGTCGATCGCCTGGCGGTGCGGACCTATGTCACGCCGTGGGATCCGGTCCTGGTGCGCGAGGCCTTGCTGCGTGAGAAGTATCGCGGCGGTCAGGCCTACTACGTCGCGCCGCGCCTGAAGGACCTGCCCGCCATCGAGAAATTCCTGCGCGAACAGGTGCCGGAGGTGAAGTTCGTGGTCGGCCACGGCCAGATGAGCGCGACTCAGCTGGAAGAGGTGATGAGCGCCTTCTACGACGGGGAATATGACGTTCTGGTCTCCACCACCATCGTCGAGAGCGGGCTGGATATCCCGACGGCGAATACGCTGATCGTGCACCGCGCCGACATGTTCGGCCTGGCGCAACTGTATCAGATCCGGGGTCGGGTCGGGCGGTCCAAGGCCCGCGCCTTCGCCTATCTGAGCACCGATGCGGTCAAGCCGATGACCCTGTCGGCCGAGCGGCGGTTGCAGGTTCTGCAATCGCTGGACAATCTGGGCGCCGGCTTCCAACTGGCCAGCCACGATCTGGACCAGCGCGGCGGCGGCAATCTGCTGGGCGACGAACAGTCGGGCCACATCCGCGAGGTCGGCGTCGAACTGTACCAGCAGATGCTGGAAGACGCCGTGGCGGAGTTGCGCGAAAAGGGCGAGGGACAGGCGGTGGATCGCGGTTGGTCGCCATCGATCAATGTCGGCGCTTCGGTCCTAATTCCAGAAGATTACGTGCCGGACCTGAACGTGCGTCTGAGCCTCTATCGTCGTCTTTCCGACGCCGAGCAGGCCGAGGATCGCGAAGCCCTGGCCGCCGAACTGATCGACCGTTTCGGCCCATTGCCGGATGAGGCGCAGCAGTTGCTGAAGATCGTTGGCATCAAGTCGAACTGCCGCAAGGCCTGCATCGAGAAGATCGACATCGGGCCGCGCGGCGCGGTGCTGACTTTACGCGACAGCAGCTTCCCCAATCCGGCGGGACTGGTCGGGCTGATCCAGAAGAACCACGCCTTCTGGAAGATTCGTCCGGATCAGAAGATCGTCGTTTCAGGCGATTGGCCGACGGCGGAAGAGCGCCTGAAGGTGGCCGAGCGGATCACCGCCGATCTGGCGCGGGTGGCGGGGGCGTAAAGCCCTCAGCGCGTCTTTTCGAATAGGTCGGCCGAGGCGCGTTCGAGCAGGGCGGCGGCGCTTTCGTCGGGGCGCATCTCGGCGGCGCCGACGTCGAACTCAGCGACGAATGGCGACCGGTCCGGACCGGCGTCGAAGGCGGTGCAGCCGATCACGGCGGCGATTCGCTCTGCGGCCAGCCGCGCCGGTTCAGCTTGGGTTGCGGGCAGGGCCAGAGCGAAGACCTCCTTGGCCAGGCGGGCAGGGGTGTCCTCGACGCGGACCAGGCGTGAAACCATGGCCCCGATCTGCGGCATGGCGCGATCCAGCCAACCGCCCTGACGCGCCCAGGTCACGGACTCGGTTTCGCGCACTCTCAGGACGCAGACGGAAAGCGGGCGCTTGCGCGCGCGCGAGGCCTCGGCGACGCGGCCCAGGTGGCTGGCGAACAGTTCGGGCGTGAACAGGCCTGTTTCCGGATCCATCACGTCCAGGCTGCGCACCGAGTCCAGAGTCTTGCGAATGCCCAGATGGGTGCGGTGCGCGCCGGCCAGGGACAGGATCCGCTCGGCCGTTTCGCCCTCGGGCGTATCGGCGGAGGCGACATCGGCGAAGCCGCGATTGAACAGTTCAGCCAGGCTGATCTCGTTCCGGCCGCGCAGGTAAAGCATCAGCGGGATGTGATAGAGGCGGGTGTTGCGCTTCATGCCCGCCGCGATCGACAGGGCCGGCGCATGGTCTTCGGCGCCCCACAGAACGGCGGCGTCGAACAGGCTTTCGTGCAGGTAGTCGAAGGCGGTGTAGGGCGTCGGCGCCGCGACCACCTCGACCCCGGCGGCGGTCAGGGCGTTCGACAGGGCGAGAAAGCGCCGGTCGGCGACGCCGGCGGCCAGAACGCGCAAGGGCCCATCGTCGTCGGTCCTTTTGTCCAAGCCGACCCCGCGCGTGGCGAAGGTGGTGACGCGCAGCCGATATTCTTCCTCGGCGATGGCGGCCCGGCCCAGCTGCTCCAGACGCAAGGCGGCCTGGGCCGGATGCGGCGGCGTGGACATGGTCAGATCCGCGCCCTTCACCGAATCAGGGCGGGCGCCGATGACCACAATGGGCAGGCGGCGCGGCTCGGCGGCGGCGCGAAGGCGAGACGCCACGTCGGCGTCGAAGGTGTTGATGTCGATGACGGCGGCTTCGAGCGGAAAGTCCTGAAGCGTCATCTCGGCCGAGACGACGTCGCGGGCGGTCACCGTCGTCCAGCCCAGCGCATCCAGACCCGCAGCGAGCGGCCCGATCCGGCCATCGTCAGCCGCCAGGATCAATACGCGCGCGTCGAAAGCCAAGCCGATCGTCTCCAAAGGTCGCCGCGCCAATAGCCGGCCGGAAACGCGCGGACCATAGCGACGAGGGTGTTAAGGATGCAATGTCGTCGGGCCAAAGGGATGCGGCCGGATCGCGAATGATCGTCCTCACGCGGATGAGACTTTCGCCACAGACGAATTCCGCTAGGTTCCGCCGCTTGTGCAACGGTTGTGGGGACCGATTTGAGTGAGCAACTGACGCGGTCGGTCCTGAAAGCGCCCGGGTTCTGGGGTGGGCTGGCCGTGCGAGCGTTTACCCGCAGCTGGGGGCGCGACGTCATGCTCTATACGGGCGGCGTGTCCTTCTTCGCCCTGCTGGCCGTGTTTCCGGCGATCGCCATCCTGATCGGCTTCTACAAGTTGGGTCTGTCGATCAGCGAAGTCAGCGCCCAGGCGACCGCCTTGTCGGACCTGCTGCCCAAGGCGGCGCAGACCATTTTTCAGGGCGAAATCACGCGTTTGAGCAATGCATCGGCGCGGACGGTTTCCGCTCAGAGCGCCTTCGCCCTGTTCGTCGGCGCCTATGCCGCGCACCGGGGTTTCAAGGCCTTGTTGGCGGGATTGAACCTGATTCATGACGAGACCGAGCCGCACGGCTTCTTCAAGTTCAATCTGCTGGCCTTCTTCGTAGCCATCTTCGCCTTTGCGCTGTTCACTGTCGTGTCGGGCGCGGTCGTGACCGTGCGGATCATGGCGCATGCGTCGTCGTCGGCCGCCGGCCTGTCCGGGCGAAGCGGCATGGCGCCGCTGGATGCCTTCCTGCCCGCGATTGGCTTGGTGATCGGGCTGACGCTGCTTTACCGCTACGCCATGAGCCACAGGGCGCCGGTCGCCTGGCTGCCGGCGACGGCGGGGGGTTTGGTGGCGACCTTGATGTCGGTCGTCTCGTCGTGGCTGTGCGCCATCTATGTCGAGCAGATCGCGCCGCTGGGGGCCACCTATGGATCGGTCGGCGCCGTGGTGGTGCTGCTGATCTGGCTGTCGTGGAACGTCAACGCCATCTTCTACGGCGGAGCGTTCGCCACCGAAATGGAGCTGGCGGCCAAGGCGCGCGTGATCGCCGATGCGCCTCCAGCCGATGTCGTCAATCTGTCGGAGCGTCGAGCCGGGCGCCGGTCTCGATCGTAACGCGAAGAAGGCCCTCGGCGTTCTCGATCTCGAGCACGCGCCCGCCTTTCTGAGACATCAGAAACGGCACGTCGATCCGGGCCATCGGATCGGTGGCCAGCAGAACGATCCGCGCGCCGGGCGGAGCGGTTTCCATCGCCTTCATCAGCTTCAGGCTTGGAACGGGGCAGCGGTGACCCCTGGCGTCGATGACGACGGGGGCGCTCACGCAAGCCGATCCGCCAGCATTTCCAACGCCACGCGAACGCTGGCTTGGCGGATCCCATCGCGGCCGAGGTCGCCGAACCGCTCGACGCGGTGAATGACACCCTTTGGCCCGGACGCCGCGAAGTGCACCAGACCCACGGGTTTATCCACCGACCCGCCGCCCGGTCCCGCCACGCCCGTTACGGATACCGACAGAGAAGCGCGCGAGTGCGCCACGGCGCCCTCGGCCATGGCCACGGCGACGGCTTGCGACACGGCCCCTTGGATGGACAGGCTTTCCAGCGACACGCCCAGCATCTCGGCCTTGGCCTCGTTGCTGTAGGTGACGAAGCCGCGATCCAGAACCGCTGACGAACCGGGGATGGCTGTGATCGCAGCGGACACCAAACCGCCGGTGCAGCTTTCGGCCGTCGCCAGCATCAGGCCGCGTTCGCTGGCCGTTGCGACAATCTGTTGCGCCAGCTGCGCGATATCTTGGGAAAACATGGTCTTTTCATAGGCCGCGAACCCCGCTCTAACCAGAGGCATGACCGAGGCTATCGATCCGTTACGCCCCGCAGCCCCGACGTCGGATCGCATCGCGCCGATTTTGTTCGCCGTCGCCATCTTCACATCGGCCTGTCTGGTCTTCGTCGTTCAACCGATGGCGGCCAAGCTGCTGCTGCCGACGCTGGGCGGATCGCCTTCGGTGTGGAACGCGTCGATGGTGTTCTTCCAGACCGCGCTGCTCGCCGGATATGGCTACGCGCACCTGCTGCAACGTCTGGCGACGATGCGCGCGCAGGTCGGGGTTCACCTGGGCCTGCTGATCGTGGCGGCGTTTTTCCTGCCCTTGCAGATCAGCGGCCTGTTGGGGGATCCCGATCCATCTCAACCGGCGATTTGGCTGCTGGCGACGCTGGCGGTGTCGATCGGCGCGCCGTTTGCGGTTCTGTCGGCGACCGCGCCGCTGCTTCAGGCCTGGTATGCGCGTGTGCGGGCCGAGCACGCAGACGGCCAGAACCCCTATGTTCTCTATGCCGCCTCGAACCTGGGCAGCTTCCTAGCCCTGCTGGCCTATCCGGTCGTGATCGAGCCGCTGGCCAGCCTGTCGGATCAGCGCCTGGGTTGGAGCGTCGGCTATGGGCTGTTCGTGGTGATGGTTGTGGGGTTGAGCGTTCAGGTCTGGCGACGACGCGAGATCGGGACGGCGGAGCCCGCTACGCTTGAAACCAGCCCGCCGATCGCCTGGCGCGAAGAGGGGATGTTGGTTCTGCTGGCCGCCGCGCCGTCCAGTCTGATGCTGGGCGTGACGGCGCACCTGACGACGGATGTGGCCTCAGCGCCCTTTTTGTGGGTCATACCGCTTGCGCTTTATCTGCTGACGTTTGTCATCGCGTTCCAGACCCGGCCGGCTGTTTCGCCAGCCATCGGCCTTGGTTTGCAGGCGGCGGCGGCAGCGGCCTGCGCCGCCCTGATTGCGTTCCGGACAGGCGAATGGCTGCTGGTGTTCACCGTCAATCTGGCGGCCTTCTTCTTTACCGCGCTGATGTGTCACCAGCGGTTGGCGGCGCGGCGGCCGGCGCCGGATCGGCTGACCGAATTCTATCTTTTGCTGTCGCTGGGCGGCGTGGTCGGCGGGCTTTTCAACGGCCTGATCGCGCCGGCCGTTTTCGACATGGTGTGGGAATATCCGCTGGTGCTGGTGGCGGCCGGATTGCTGCGGCCGTGGAGCCGTCGCGAGATCAGGCCGTGGGAAATCATCTGCTGCGTCGCCGGCGTGGTCATCGCCCTTATGGGGCCGCTGTCGATGGAGGCGGTCCGTTATGCGCCGGACATTCGCGCGGCCATACCCGACGCCGAACTGGTGCGTATCGCGCAAGCCATCCTGGGGATCGCGACTCTGTTCGCCTTCCTGGTGCGCGATCGGGCGGTGATGTTCACGATCATTTTAACCGCCATCGTCTGGTCCGGCTATCATCTGGCGCGCGGATATGACTGGGCCCTGTCGGAACGCAGCTTCTTTGGCGTGATGCGGGTGGCCAAGATCGACGATCCGCTGATGGGCGGGCCGGTCCACGTACTGATGCACGGCACGACCCTGCATGGCGCCCAGGCCCTGGCGCAGTCAGACCGCTGTTAGCCGACGCTCTATTATGCGACCTCGACGCCGCTGGGGCAGGCGATGCTGCAGATGCAGGCCCGTCGGCTGGACGGCGCCCGCGTCGGCGTGGTGGGACAGGGCTCGGGCGCCATGGCCGCCTACAAGCGAGCCCAGGACCAACTGACCTTCTTCGAGATCGATCCGATGGTGGATCGGCTGTCGCGCGACCCGCAATGGTTCAGCTTCATCAGCGGCTGCGCCGATGGGGCGGTGCGGACGGTTCTGGGGGACGCGCGCCTGACGATGGATCGCGAGCCGGCGGGATCCTACGACCTGCTGGTCATCGACGCCTTCTCGTCCGACGCCGTGCCGACGCATCTGCTGACGGTGGAGGCGATCCGCGGCTATCTGCGGCTGTTGGCGCCCGACGGCGTCGTCGTGCTGCATCTGTCGAACCGGAACCTGGAGATCACCCTGCCGGCCGAGGCGGCGGCGCAGGCGCTGAAGGTTCCGCATCTGCACCAAGTCTATATCGAGCAGTCGGGCCAAGGCGACATGGCCGAGGCCTCGACCGAGGCCCTGCTGATCGGCAAGAGCCCGGCGGCGATGGAAGGGTTCAGGGACGATGCGCGTTGGCGCAAGCTGTCGCCGACGACGGTGCGTCCGTGGACGGACGACTACGTCAACTTGTTCGGATCGCTGGTGCGTCAGATGAAGATGGCGGCGCGCTAGGCCGCCGGCGTTTCAACGGTCGCCACGGCCTGGGCGGCCAGACCTTCGCCGCGTCCGGTGAAGCCAAGACCTTCGGTCGTGGTGGCCTTGACGCTGACGGCGTCGAGCGGAAGGCCCAGCAGCCCGGCGATCCTGTCGCGCATGGCCTGGCGATGCGGCTTCACCTTGGGGCGTTCGCAGATCAGGGTGACGTCGACATTGACGATGCGGCCGCCGCGCGCCGCGACCAGTTCGGCGGCATGGATCAGGAACTGGTCCGAGGAAGCGCCTTTCCATTTCGGATCCGTCGGCGGGAAATGGTCGCCGATGTCGCCCGCCGCGATGGCGCCCAGGATGGCGTCGGTCAGGGCGTGGAGACCGGCGTCGGCGTCGGAGTGGCCGATCAGCGTCTGGTCGTGCGGCACCTCGATCCCGCAAAGCCAGACGGACCCGCCGGGCCCCCAGCGATGCACGTCATAGCCGGAGCCGATGCGGGTCTGATAACGCTGCGCTTGAGGCAGCAGAGCTTCGGCCATGGCGAAATCCTCGGGATAGGTCAGTTTCATCAGACGCGCATCGCCCTGAACCAGGGCCACCGCACCGCCGCTGCGCTGCACGACCACGGCTTCGTCGGTCGGGACCTCGGCGTCCGACCAGGCGGCATAGGCGGTCTCGATCACGCCCCGGCGAAAGGCTTGAGGCGTCTGGGCACGCCACAGACCGTCGCGATCAACCACGTCGGTCATGATGTCCGCCTCTCCACGTCGCAGGCTGTCGGCGACGGGCAGGACGGGCAGGGCGCCGTGCAAAGTTTCAAGGGCCGACAGCAGACGATCGACGACCGCGCGATTCAGCAGCGGGCGGGCGGCGTCATGGATCAGCACCGGCTGATCCGCTGGACAGGCCAGTGCCGCGAGACCAGCGCGGACCGAATCGGCACGGGCGGCGCCACCGACGACGGCTCTCCAACGCGGCAAACCGGACAGCGCCTCCGCCACACGCTCAACGGCGTCGGGCGCGATCACGACGATCAGTTCGTCGGCCCCGGCGTTCAGCAGGGCCTCGGCCGACCAGCGCAGCACGGGCTTTCCACCCAGGTGTCGCCACTGTTTGTCGCCGCCGGCGCGCGAGCCTGAACCGGCTGCGACGATGATGCCCGAGAATGTCATGGCGGTCTTGATAGTGCGCGCGGCGACGGGGCGAAACCATCAAAGCGCCGCGGTCGTGCTTGACGAGGGCGGCTGCTATGCGGCGAAAGACGGAAATGCCCAAGACCTTGCAAATCGGCGATGTGACCGTGCCCGGTCAAGTGCTGATGGCGCCGATGACCGGCGTGACCGACCTGCCGTTCCGCGTGCTGGCCTCCAAACTGGGCGCCGTCTATGTCGCGACAGAGATGGTGGCGGCCAAGGAACTGGCGCGGGCGCGGCCGGACGTCGTGCGGCGCGCCGCCGTGGGAGCCGGTCTGCCGCTGACTGTCATCCAGCTAGTCGGGCGCGATCCCGAACAGATTGGCGAGGGGGCGCGCATGGCGCAAAAGGCCGGGGCGGACATCGTCGATCTGAACTTCGGCTGTCCGGCCAAGGAGGTCACGGGCTCGGCCGCCGGTTCGGCCCTGATGCGAACGCCCGATCTGGCGTGTCGGATCATGGAGGCGGCGGTCAAGGCGACCGATCGGCCGGTCACGGTCAAGATGCGGCTGGGCTGGGACGACGAGAGCCGCAACGCCGCCGAACTGGCCCGCCGTGCGGAAGCGATCGGCGTCAAGGCCGTCACGGTGCATGGCCGGACACGAAAGCAGTTCTACACCGGGCAGGCGGATTGGGACGCGGTCGGGACGGTGAAGGCGGCGGTCGACATCCCCGTCATCGTCAATGGCGACATCGTCACCGCCGAGGAAGCGCGCCAGGCCTTGGCGCAGTCCGGCGCGGACGGATTGATGCTGGGACGCGGCGTTTACGGCCGGCCATGGCTAGCGGCGCACCTTGAACGGGCGCTGATCGACGGTGTGGCGCTGGAGGAGCCTGGACCGGAAGAGCGTCTGGCGATCGTGATCGAGCACCTGCGGGCGTCGGCAGAGTTCTACGGCCTGCCGCTGGGTTTGAAGATGTTCCGCAAACATCTGGGCTGGTACATCGAACAGGCACCATGGCCGGCCGATCCGCAACACCGTCGCGAGGCCAAGGCAAGAATTTGCCGCCTGGACGATCCGATGGCCGTCGAAGACGCCATGCGCGAACTGTGGCGGCCGGATTTGCCTCAGTTAGGTAAGTCTGCTGTTGAAAATGGGCCACAGGTGTTGGAGACTGCTGTGGCATGACGGATACGCCTTCAGTACGCACCGCTTCGCCCGACCTTGCGTCGGACGACGGGTCGTTCTGGGGGTGGGTCGATAGCGAACGCGCGCGGACCGGCTTCGGACTGGCCTTCTTTCTGGCTGTCGCGATCACGGCGGCGGCCATCTGGCTGGTGGCGGTCGCGCCGGGCGCCACATCGGGGTCGGCGCGCGGATCGAGCAGCCAGATCGCCCTGATCGTGCTGGCCGCCAATCTGCTTTTGATTTCCGGCCTGGCCATCATCGTCGGTCGGCGCGTGATGACCCTGGTGCGTAGCACCGATGAAGCGGGATCGCGCCTTCATCTGAAGTTTGTCGCCTTGTTCTCGATGGTGGCCCTGGTCCCGTCGGTGCTGATCGCGCTGGTGTTCGGCGTTCTGGTCAATCGGGGCGTGGATCAGTGGTTCAGCCAAAACGTCCAGGCCTCGGTCGAGAACGGGGCGATCGTGGGACGCGCCTATATCCAGGACGTGTCGGCTGCGATGGATGCTGACTTGGTTACGATTTCGGATCAGTTGGGAAGTGCGCGAAGCCTGTTTGCTGATCGCATTCAGTTCAACGAAGCCCTAGGCCAAGTTGGAGACATCTTCGGCTACCCCGCCATCTACATTCTGGATGGCAAGGGCGAGGTGCTGGCTCGTGCTGAAAAGACAGGCGCGCCTCCCTATCTTGCGCCGCCCCGCGATGAACTCGCGGCCGCAGCTGAAGGCGGGCAGCCTCCGCAAACCGTCACGCAGCATCCAGACGCCGTCAGGTCGATCATCGCCCTGCCAGCCTATGGCGACGCCTATCTTTATCTGGTGCGCCCGCTGCAGGACGGCCTTGTGGCGCGAATGAACACGTCGGTTCAGTCGATCCAGGCTTACCGAGAGGCTCAGGAGAGCCGCGCTCGGATCCAGTCGGCCTTTGTTCTCAGCTATCTGGAGACGGCGCTGCTGGTGCTGGTGGGGGCGGTGTGGCTCGGGATGTCGGCGGCCAGCAGCATCTCCGCGCCCATTGGTCGTCTGGTGAAGGCGGCGGGACAGGTCGCGGGCGGCGACTTCACCGCACGCGTCGACAGCGACGGCGCCCCGGCCGAGATCGCCACCCTGTCGGACGCCTTCAACCGCATGACCGGCGACTTGCAGGCTCAGCAGGCCGCGCTGAAGGCCGCGAGCGACGAGGCGCACGATCGCAGCCGTTTCATCGAGACCGTGCTGTCGGGCGTCAGCGCCGGGGTCATCGGTCTGGACAGGCGTGGGCGGGTTTCGGCGATCAACGACAGCGCCCTGCAACTGCTTCACATCGACGACGCCGAGGTTCTGGGTCATGAACTCGCGGCCCTGTCGCCGGAGTTGAGTGATCTGGTGCGGCGCGCCGAGGCCCATATCGAGGAAGACATCGACGTCAGCCGGGGCGGGGACACGCGACGTCTCCGCGTTCGGATCGAGGGTGGTCTGGGCGGCGAGATGGTCCTGACCTTCGACGATATCACCCGCCTGGTGACAGCCCAGCGGAACGCCGCTTGGCGCGACGTGGCCCGTCGCATCGCCCATGAGATCAAGAATCCGCTGACGCCGATCCAGCTGTCGGCCGAGCGGTTGAAGCGGAAATATCGCGCGCGGATCGGCGAGGATGTCGAGATCTTCGACCGGTGCACCGACACCATCATCCGCCAGGTCGGAGACATCGGCCGCATGGTCGATGAGTTCTCGTCCTTCGCCCGCATACCGGCGCCGCGTTTCGCGCCCGAGAACCCGGCCGAGATGCTGCGCGAGGCGGTGTTCGCTCAGCGGGTCGCCGCGCCGGACATCGTCGTCGACATCATCGAGCCCCTGCCCAAGGCGACGATGCAGGCCGACGGCCGCATGGTGGGGCAGGCGCTGATCAACATCCTCAAGAACGCGGGCGAGTCGGTTGCGGCGCAACGGCTTGCGGCGGGTGAGGCGGCGGCGTCGGATCGTGCGGGCGTGATCGCGTCGCTGACAGTCGAAGACGGCGTCGCGACCTTCGTGATAGAGGACGACGGCGTGGGTCTGCCGGCGCGCGACCGCGATCGCCTGACCGAACCCTATGTAACCACGCGCGAGAAGGGCACGGGCCTGGGCTTGGCGATCGTCAAACGTATTTGCGAGGACCACGGCGGCGAGCTGAAGCTGGCCGACGCCCAGACCCTGCGCGGCGCACGCGTGTGCATGGTCTTCCCACTGAAACCCCACGGTAAAGGCGGCGAGGGCGTGGAGCGCAAGCTCCAGACCCTGGCCGCCGAATAGCGAGGCAAGATGCGACCAACCGGTTCCGACATTCTCGTCGTCGACGACGAGGCCGACATCCGCGACCTGGTGTCCGGCCTGCTGGAGGACGAAGGCCATGCCGTGCGCGTCGCCGCCAATTCCGACGAGGCCTTGGCCGCGATCCGGGCCAGGAAACCCTCGCTGGCGATCTTGGATATCTGGATGCAGGGCGGGGGACTGGACGGGCTGGAGCTGCTGGAGGTCGTCAAGGAACTGGACCCTGACCTGCCGGTCGTGATGATCTCCGGTCACGGCAATATCGAGACGGCGGTGACGGCGCTGAAGCGCGGCGCCTATGACTTCATCGAAAAGCCGTTCAAGTCGGATCGGCTGGTCGTCGTGGTCGAACGCGCCATCGAGGCGGCGACGCTGAAGCGCGAGAACCGCCGGCTGCGCGCGGCCACCATGACGCCGTCGGGTCTGATTGGCCGATCACAGGCCGCGCAGGCCTTGCGCAGCACCATCGCCAAGGTGGCCCAGGCCAACAGCCGGGTCCTGATCGCCGGACCGGCCGGCTCGGGCAAGGAGCTGGTGGCGCGCCAGATCCACGAAGCCAGCCCGCGCGCCCGCGCCGAGTTCGTCGCGATTTCGGCCGCAGGCATGACGCCCGAGCGTCTGGACGTCGAACTGTTCGGCGAAGAGGGTCAGGACGGCCGACCGCGCAAGATCGGCGTGTTCGAACGCGCCCACAACGGCACACTATATCTGGACGAAATCAGCGACATGCCGCGCGAGAGCCAGAGCCGTATTCTGCGCGTCTTGGTCGATCAGCGTTTCCGTCGGGTCGGTGGAGAGCAGGATGTTCAGGTCGATGTGCGTGTCGTGACCTCGACATCGCGCGATCTGAAGGCCGAGATCGCAGAGGGACGTTTCCGCGAAGACCTGTTCCACCGTCTGAACGTGGTGCCGATCCGTGTCCCGCCGCTGTCGGAACGGCGCGAGGACATCGCCGAACTGGTCGAATATTTCGTCGACACGATCAGCGCCTCTCAAGGTCTGCCCAAACGCATCGTCGGCGACGACGCGGTGGCGGCGCTGCAGGTTCATCCGTGGCCCGGAAACATCCGCCAGCTGCGAAACAATATCGAGCGGTTGCTGATCCTGGCGACCGGCGATCCGGCCGAGACGATCACCGCCGACATGCTGCCGCAGGAGGTGGCGACATCTAACGGCGGGACGGCGAACCTGGGCGGCGAGCGCACCATCGCCCTCCCGCTGCGCGAGGCGCGCGAGGTCTTCGAGCGGGAGTATCTGGCGGCGCAGATCATGCGGTTCGGCGGCAATATCTCGCGCACCGCCGCCTTCATCGGCATGGAGCGATCGGCCCTGCACAGGAAGCTGAAGTCGCTGGGCGTGTCGCCCGCGCGCGGCGGCGACGAGGACGAGCCGGCCTGATGTCGCGCGTCGCCTATGTGAATGGCGCCTACAGCGCGCATGGCGAGGCCGTGGTCCATATTGAGGATCGCGGTTTCCAGTTCGCAGACGGCGTCTATGAGGTCTGGTCCGTCTTCGACGGGCGGCTGGCCGATTTCGAAGGTCACATGAGCCGCCTTCACCGCAGTTTGAGCGAACTGAAGATCGACATTCCGATGAGCGCCGGCGCCTTGGGCGTCGTTCTGCGCGAGACCGTGCGGCGCAACCGCGTGCGCAACGGCATGGTCTATCTGCAGGTCACACGTGGCACGGCGCCGCGCGATCATGGCTTTCCGGTCGATATCGCGCCCAGCGTGGTCGTGACCGCCAAGTCGATCGATCCGGCGCGAAACCGGCGTCTGGCGCAGAACGGCGCAGCCGGCGTCACCCAACCCGATATTCGTTGGGGGCGTTGCGACATCAAGACGGTCGGTCTGTTGCCGAATGTGCTCGCCAAACAGGCGGCGCGCGAGCGCGGCGCCTATGAGTGCCTGATGTACGACGACATGGGGCTGATCACCGAAGGCGCATCGACCAATGCGTGGATCGTGGATGAGCACGGCAGGCTGAGAACGCGGGACATCCAGGCCAATATCCTGCGGGGCGTCACGCGAGCGGCGGTTCTAGAGCTCGCCGCCGCCGAGGGTGTCGAACTGGAAGAACGCGCCTTCTCGGTCGATGAAGCGAAACGGGCGCGCGAGGTGTTCGTCACCGCCGCCAGCGCCTTCGTCATGCCGCTGGTTTCGCTGGACGGCGTGAAGATCGGCGATGGCAAGCCCGGGCCCGTCGCGACCCGCCTGCGAGAACTCTATCTTGAACAGGCGCGTCTAGGGGCCATTTAGGGCGTTGCCCGAGCGGCCGGGCGGCGGTTAAGGTCGCTGTCGGCTGCATCGGCCCCGCCGCTCCCACGGCGACAAACAACGAAGAACAGGAAAAACCTGCCATGTCGCAAGACAAACGTCAGAACCTTCAGGACACCTTCCTCAACTCGGTCCGCAAGACCAAGACGCCGCTGACTATCTTCCTGGTCAATGGGGTCAAGTTGCAGGGCATCGTGACCTGGTTCGACAACTTCTGTGTCCTGCTGCGCCGCGATGGCCAGTCCCAGCTGGTGTACAAACACGCCATCTCAACCATCATGCCGTCCGCGCCCGTGCAGCTGTACGAGCCCGACGCCGAAGAAGACTGATTGACCCAAAAACTGATCGACCACACCGTCCCGCTGATCCGGGCGGTCGTCATTCACCCCGACCGACGCTCGGACAGTCCCCGGCTGGCGAGCGAACGGCTTGAGGAGGCGGCGGGCCTTGCCCGCGCGCTGGACCTCAACGTGCGCGCCGAAGAGATCGTGCGGCTGCGCAGCACCACGCCCGCGACCCTGTTCGGCACGGGCAAGGTCGAGGAATTGGCCGCGCTTGTGCGCGCCGCAGACGCCGAGGCCGTCATCATAGACGACGCCCTGACGCCGGTGCAGCAGCGCAATCTGGAAAAGGCGTGGGAGGTGAAGGTCATCGACCGCACCGGCCTGATCCTGGAAATCTTCGGGCGTCGCGCGCGGACCAAGGAGGGGCGGCTTCAGGTCGAGCTGGCGCGGCTGGATTATGAGCGGTCGCGTCTGGTGCGCACCTGGACCCACCTCGAGCGGCAACGGGGCGGCACCGGCTCGACCGGCGGGCCCGGCGAAACCCAGATCGAGCTGGACCGGCGTCTGATCGCCGATCGGATCGTCAGGCTGAAGTCCGAGTTGGAAGAGGTGCGACGCACGCGCGGCCTGCACCGCAAGCAGCGTCAGAAGGCGCCGTTCCCGACCATCGCCCTGGTGGGCTACACCAACGCCGGCAAGTCGACGCTGTTCAACCGGCTGACGGGGTCGGAGGTCTTCGCCAAAGACCTGCTGTTCGCCACCCTGGACACCACCCAACGCACAATCCGGCTGCCGCAAGGGCGACCGGCCATCGTAGCGGACACCGTCGGCTTCATCTCTGACCTGCCTCACGAACTGGTCGAGAGCTTCCGCGCCACGCTGGAGGAGGTCGGCGAGGCCGATCTGATCCTGCACGTCCGCGACATCGCCTCGCCCGACAGCGCCGCCCAGGCCAAGGACGTCGAGGCCGTGCTGAAACAGATCGAGACGCCAGAGGGCAAGACGCGGCGGGTGCTGGAAGTCTGGAACAAGATCGACCTGCTAGACGACGAAGCGCGCGAGACCGTGCTGGGTCAGGCCGAACGTCTGGCGAAGGACGGTGAGGCGGTCGCCGTCTCAGCCTGGACGGGCGAGGGGATCGAGCCTCTGCGCCAGATCATCGCCGGCCTGATCGACGATGATCCCGAGACCCAGCTGACGCTGGAGCCGCATCAGGGCGACGCCCTGGCGTGGCTGTACGAGCATGGGCGGGTCACGGCGCGCGATGCGGACGAGCTTGGCCGTACTCACGTCACGGTGCGGCTGCATCCTGCGGCGCTCGGGCGATTCGAGCGCCTGTATCCCGACCTGACCGACTGAGTTTTCATGCATCTGATCGAAACCGTCCTGCTTCTGCTGTTGGCCGTGGTGGTGTCGGGTTCGATCGCGCGGATCACGCGCATCGCCTTGCCTCTGGTTCAGATCGGGCTGGGCGCGGCCATCGTGCTGATCACGGGCAAGACGGTCGATCTTGAGCCGGACATCTTCTTTCTGCTGTTCCTGCCGCCGCTGCTGTTTCTGGACGGCTGGCGAATTCCCAAGGAAGACCTGTTTCGCGACCGCGCGGTCATCCTCGAGCTGGCGCTGGGGTTGGTGCTGTTCACCGTCGTCGGTCTGGGTTTCCTGATCTGGTGGATGATCCCGGAGATGCCGCTGCCGGTGGCCTTCGCCCTGGCCGCCATCCTGTCGCCGACCGATCCCATCGCGGTTCAGGCGATTGCGGCGCGGGCGCCCATCCCAAAGCGCCTGATGCACATTCTGGAAGGCGAGTCGCTATTGAACGATGCGACGGGCCTGACCTGCATGCGGATCGCGGTCGCCGCCGCGACGACGGGAGCGTTTTCGATCGGCCATGCGGTTGGGACGTTCGCCTGGCTGGCCCTGGTCGGGGTCGCCGTCGGCGTTCTGGTCACCATGGCCATCAGCTACGCCAAGAGCTTCGTCAGCCGACGCTGGGGCGAGGACGTGGGCGCGCAGATTCTTATCAGCCTGCTGATCCCGTTTGCGGCCTATCTGGTGGCGGAAGAACTGCATGCGTCCGGCATCCTGGCGGCAGTGGCGGCCGGGGTGACGATCAGTTTCACCGAACGCGGCGGCATCGCCGGCCAGTCGATGGCGATGACGCGAGTCCGGCGCAGCGTCGTGTGGGACACGGTTCAGTTCGTGGCCAACGGCATCATCTTCGTGATCCTGGGCGAACAGATGCCCTCGATCATGTCGCGGGCGGCCGAGGTGGTGGCGGGCACCAGCCGGCCCGAGGTCTGGTGGCTGGCGGTCTATGTGTTCGGCATCGTCGCCACGCTGGCGGCGCTGCGGTTCGTCTGGGTGTGGACATCGCTGAAGCTGACCCTGTTTCGCCGCCGCCATCGCGGGCCGCCGGCCAAGGTCGGTTTGCGGCTGACCATGGTAATGTCTCTGGCAGGTGTCCGCGGCGCGATCACTCTGGCGGGTATCCTGACCCTGCCGTTCGCTTTGGGAGACGGGTCGCCGATGCCGTCGCGGAACCTGGCGATCTTCTTGGCGGCGGGCGTGATCGTGGTGTCGCTGGTGCTGGCGACCTTCGCCTTGCCCCGGTTGCTGAAGAACGTCGAACTGCCGCCGGAGCCGTCGCATGAGCAGGAAGAGGATCGCGGCCGGGTCGCCGCCGCCTCGGCCGCCATCCGCGCCATCGAGGACGCCTCGCACGCCATGGCGGAGGGCAAGTCCAACCCCGACCTCTATTCCGACATCGCCGGGCGGATCATGGAAACTTATCGCCAGCGGATCGAGACCCACACCCGCACCGACGAGGAAGACGCCGCCCTGACACGCAAGATGGACGACATCGAGCGTCGTCTCTGGCTTGCCGGGCTGGCCGCAGAACGCGAGGAACTGCGCCGATTGATGAGGGCGCGTCAGCTGGACGAGGTGACGGCCAAGAAGCTGTTCCGTGACGTCGATCTACAGGAACTGCGCTACCTCTGATGCTCAGCGATCCATGAAGGCGGAGACGGCCGCATAGCTGTCGGCGATAAAGTGGGCGCCGCGCGCCGTCAGGCGTTCGGCATGGCCGTCGCGAACATGGCCGCCCGCCGTCAGCCCCACGACCGTCATCCCGGCCGCGACGCCTGCGGTGACGCCCGCCTCGCTGTCTTCGATCACCAGGACGCGCGCCGGATCGACGCCCATCGTCTGGGCGGCGTGCAGGAAGATGTCCGGGTGGGGCTTGCCGCGCTCGACCACCAGGCCGGTGAAGACTGCGCCGTCGAAATGATCCGTCAGGCCGAACAGGTTCAGGCCGACGCCGATCCAGTCGGGGCCGCTGGACGAGGCGATGCAGCGGGGCTCGCGGCGGGCGGCGACGAAGTCCAGCAGACCGGGCACGGGTTCAAGTTGCTGCGGCGCGCGCTGGCGACAGGTCGCAAACCATGTCGTGTGGAAGTCGTCAGGGCAGGCACGACCTAAGGCTGCCTCGACGACCGGCCGATTGTCGCGCCAGCGCTTGCCGGTATAGGCGGCCAAGACGTCGTCGAGCGAGGTCGGCAGGCCGATGGCGGTCAGTTGCTCGGCCATGACAGTGCTGTTCAGCACCTCGCTGTCGGCGACCACGCCGTCGTAGTCGAATATGATCAGGTCGTAGGTCACGCGGGATCGCTCAGGCTTGAGGCGCGGCCTTTTCCGCGACCTTTGCGGCGTCCCAGAGGCGATCCATCTCGGCCAGGTCCGATTGGTCGGGTGTGCGGCCGTCCTTGGCCAGCGCCGCCTCGATGAAGCCGAAGCGACGCACGAACTTGGCGTTGGCGGCGCGCAGGGCGTCTTCGGGCTCGACGTCCAGCTTGCGCGCCAGGTTGGCGACGACGAACAGAAGGTCGCCCAGCTCTTCGCGCGCCTTGGCCTTGTCGCCGGCGGCGATCTCGACGCGCAATTCCTCGACCTCTTCGGCCAGCTTGTCGAACACCTCGTCGGTCGATGGCCAGTCGAAGCCGACGCGGCCGGCGCGCTTGGTCAGTTTGGCGGCGCGGGTCAGGGCAGGCAGGCCGACCGGCACATCATCCAGGACACCGGGCTTTTTGCGGTCCTTGCGCTCGGCGGCCTTTATGGCTTCCCAGGCGATGGTCTGTTCCTTCGAGGAGCGCTGGGCCTCGTCACCGAATACGTGGGGGTGGCGGCGCTCCAGCTTGTCGGCGATGGCTATGACCACGTCGTCGAAGGCGAACAGCCCTTGTTCCTCAGCCATGCGGGCATGGAAGACGACCTGGAACAGCAGGTCGCCCAGTTCGCCCTTAAGCTCGACCAGATCGTTGCGCTCGATGGCGTCGGCGACCTCATAGGCCTCCTCGATCGTATAGGGAGCGATGGTGGCGAAGGTCTGCTCCACGTCCCACGGGCAGCCGCCGTCGGGATCGCGCAACCGCTCCATAACGCCGAGTAAGCGGTCGATCGGTCTCAACGGCGGGCTCCGTCGCGAGTTTCCAGGGCGAGGCGGATTTCATCGTGCCGCTTCGGTGTCAGGGGATAGCCCTTCAGCACCCAGGCGGCGGCGGCCAGCAACAGGCCGGGGACCAGAATGAACAGGATCTGGAGCGTCAGCAGGGAAAAATCGCTGTTGCCCGTCGGTCCTGGCACAGCCTTGAAGCCCACGCCCTGCAGGATCAGGTAGGGAATCAGCGCGACCACATGGCCGATCTTGGTCGTCGCGGACAGGATGGAGAACATCAGTCCGGTGCGATCCACGCCGGTCTCCAGCCGCACTTCGTCGCCGGCGTCCGCCATCATCGCGCGCAGCAGGAACAGGCCGGCCGCATAGGGCAGACCGGCGATGAACATGGCGCCCGCCGTCAGAATGAAGTTGCCGCCGGGAACCAGGGTGGCGG
This sequence comes from Brevundimonas sp. KM4, assembly GCF_000964075.1. Lineage (NCBI taxonomy): Bacteria > Pseudomonadati > Pseudomonadota > Alphaproteobacteria > Caulobacterales > Caulobacteraceae > Brevundimonas > Brevundimonas sp. KM4. The sequence goes on from NZ_JZRG01000012.1 coordinate 84,161, forward strand.
CGATATAAAGGGCCGCGAAGATCAGGCTGGCGACGGCCAGGGCCTTGTCCTTGCCGATCCGCGTGGCCAGCCAGGCCCAGATGGGCGCGCCGCATAGGCCGGCGATGAAATAGAACAACATGAACAGACCGGCCTGGCTGTGGTCGTAACCCTTGATCTGTCCGAAGAAGAAGAACAGCAGCGAACCCGTGATGCCCGGCGCGACGCCCAGGAGCAGGTCGGCGATCAAGAGCTTCCGGACCGTGGGCATCTTCAGCAGGGCCAGATAGGCGCCGGCGCCCCCATGCGGCTGGTCGCCTGCGTTGACGGGTTCGGGTACGGCGACCATGGCCAGGCCGATGGTGACGGGCAGGGCGATCAGAATGGCCCAGCCCATGATCCGCACGCCGTCGGCATAGTTCCCGATGCCCGTCTGAACCACCACGGTCGGCAGCACCAGGATCAGGATCACGCCGATGATGTTGAACACCTGCCACCAGCCATAGACGCGGCTGCGCTGGTTATACTGCGGCGCAAGCACGGCGGCCCAGCCGAGTTGGCCCAAGGTGCCGATCGAGAAGCCGAGATACAGGACCAGCAGCCAGCCGAAGAGATAGGCCGGCCCGGCGCCGGGCTGGACCACGACGAACATCATAAAAGCCGACAGCATCAGGATCGGCGTCGAGATCGCCATCCACGGGCGATAGCGACCGAACCGCGTCTTGGTCTTGTCCATGCCCCAGCCGATGAAGGGGTCGAAGACGATGTCGATCAGGCGCACGGCCATGAAGACGGCCGCCACCACCCCCAGCTCCAGGCCCACGAAGGTGGCGTAGAACTCGGGCAGTGTAACGGGCAGGGCGACGCCGAAGGCCGCCAGAGGCAGGCAAGGGCCGGAAAAGGCCGCAAGCACGGCGTTGGAACGGCGGGGCGCGGTCGGCGCGGCGATGGACATGCGTCGGTCCGGAAGGCGCGGCGCGAGTCGGCCGCGCGTCACCATGCCAGCGATCGGTGACGCATGCACTTGTGAGATCGACCGGCTTGGGGCTTCCTGTGGGACATGTGGCGAAGCCTTTTTGCGTTCCTGTCCGTCTGCTTCGTTCTGACGTTCGCTGGCGGCGCGCGTGCGGCCGGGCCCTGCCACACCAGTGCCGACGGCTGGCAGGCGCAGGGACTGGCGAACGCTGAATCGGCCTATGGCATGGAATGGGCGCCGTTCGGAGCGGCGGAGTGGGGGTGGCAGGCCTATCTGCCGCTGATCCAGCGCGAACTGCATACGACGTGCGGGCCCGGCACGCCGATCTTCGCGTCGCAACTGGCGGGATTCCAGCAGATGTACGGCCTCGCGCCGAACGGCCTGTTCGATGCGGCGACATTCCAGGTGTTTCGCGGCCTTTGGCAGGAGCGGCGGCCGTTCGTGATGGCGCGCGTCGGCGGAGCCTGCCCCGAGCCGCCACCGATCAATCAGCTCGGCTATCTGGTCGCGTCCGAGGAACATGCCGACCGTCTGACACGCTTGCTGCGCCGGGACGTGCTGGACGCCTATCGCCGGCTGGTCGCGGCCGCGCGGGCGGAGGTTCCTGAGGTGGCGGCTGATCCCGAACTGCTGCAGATCTTCTCCGGCTTCCGCGATCCCGAGGCGGACGCGGCGCGCTGTGCGCAGCAGGGCAACTGCGATGGCCTGCGTCGCGCGGTCTGTTCGCCGCATCGGACGGGCACGGCGGTCGATCTCTATGTCGGTCAGGCCCCGGGTCTGGGTGTCGATTCCACCACCCCGGCCAGCCGCGAATATATGGCGCGGTCGGCGACGTATCGATGGCTAGTGGCGAACGCTGGGCGTTTCGGCTTTGTGCCCTATGTCTATGAGCCTTGGCACTGGGAGTATGTGAAGCCTTGGGATCCTTCGTTCGCGCCCTGACCGAAGCTGAGAAATCGCTCGCGCGAGAGGCGTTCGGCGCAGCGATCGATCTGGCGCCTGTCCGACTGATCGGCTGGCCGTTCCGCCGCGCCTTCGTCGCCGGGCGCTGGTTCGGGCGAGACTGGATCGTGTGGCCGCAAGCGCAGCTCGTCGCAGATTTCACGGCGGAGCCTGTGCGAATGCAAGGCGTCCTGATCCATGAACTGACGCACGTCTGGCAGGCCCAGCAGGGCGTCAATCTGCTGTTCGCAAAGCTGAAGGCTGGCGACACCCCCGCCTCCTATGCCTATCGCGTGGAACCGACCTGCCGGTGGGACGCGTTAAACATCGAGCAGCAGGCGATGGTGATGGAGCATCGTTTCCACTGTCGCCGCGGCCGCCCCGCGCCGGGCGACAAGGCCTTTTACGATACCATCTGTCCCTTCAAGACGTGATTTGATGTCGGGGACTTGCGGAAGGCTCATCAGCGCGCCAAGTTAGCAACGGTCGTTGTTGCGAATGGCGACCCCTGTCATTCAATGGAGCCTCCCCGATGCCGAAAGTCCTCGTCCTCTATCATTCGACCTATGGTCACCTGGAAACTATGGCCGAGGCCGTCGCCGAGGGCGCGCGCGAGGTCGAAGGCGCCGTCGTGGACATCAAGCGCGTGCCGGAAACCGTGCCGGAAGAGCTGGCCAAGGTTTCTCACTACAAGCTTGATCAAAAGGCGCCGATCGCCAAGATCGACGATCTGAAGGACTACGACGCCATCATCATCGGCGCCGGCACCCGCTTCGGTTCGGCCGCATCGCAGATGCGCGCCTTCCTGGATCAGGCCGGCGGCCTGTGGTTCTCGGGCGCCCTGATCGGCAAGGTGGGCGGGGCCTTCACCGCGACGGCGACACAGCACGGCGGTCAGGAGACGACCTTCCAGGGCCTGCACAACTTCTTCATGCACCACGGCATGCCGGTCGTGGGTCTGCCCTATTCGTTCCAAGGGCAGATGACGCTGGACGCCATCCACGGCGGTTCGCCCTATGGCGCATCGACGATCACCGGCGGCGACGGCTCGCGTCAGCCCAGCGATGTCGAGCTGGACGGCGCCCGGTTCCAAGGCAGACATATCGCCGAGCTGGCCAAGAAGCTGCACGGCTGATCCGATGCGTCAGCCCGCGGTCTTCTTCGGCCACGGTTCGCCCATGAACGCGCTCGGCGGTCCCTATGGGGCCGCCTGGCGTGCGCTGGGCGAGGCGATCGGCAAGCCCAAGGGAGTGGTGATGATCTCCGCCCACTGGGAGACGCGCGGGCTGGGCGTAACCGCGCAGGAGAAGCCCGAAACCATCCATGACTTCGGCAACTTCCCGCGCGAACTTCATGAGATGCAGTATCCGGCGCCCGGGTCGCCCGCCTTGGCGGCGCGGGTGTCGGCGCTGACCGGCGCCGTCCAGACGCAAGCGTGGGGCCTGGATCACGGGACTTGGTCGGTGCTGTGCCATGTGTGGCCAGGGGCGGACGTGCCGGTGGTGCAGTTGTCGCTGAACCGCGAGCTGACGGCGCGCCAGCATTACGACCTGGCCAAGGCGCTGAAGCCGCTGCGCGACGAGGGGATCGTCATCGCCGGCTCGGGCGATTTCGTCCACAATCTGCGGACCTGGAAGCGTGAGGACGGCGCCGAACCCTACGCTTGGGCGACCGGCTTCAACGAGGCGGTCAAGACGGCGTTCGAACGGGGCGACCATGAGGCGCTGATCGACTGGGTGGGTCTGGACGAGGACGCGCAACTGAGCGTGCCGACCGACGAACATTTCCTGCCGGTGCTTTATATCGCCGCCCAGCAGGAGCCGGGCGAGGCGGTCAGCTTCTTCAACGACCGCATCGACGGCGGCTCGATCTCTATGACGGGCGTCCGGATCGGCTGATCAGGCCGCCTTCTCGGCCTCGACCATCTTCTGGATCGACACATAGTCCGTCTTGCCGGTGCCCAGGACGGGGACCTCGGCGACCTTGACGATCTTTTTCGGCACGATCAGTTCGGGCGCACCGTTGGTTCGCGCCCATTCAGCCAGGGGAGCGACCTCAGCCCCTACGTGATCAGTGACGAGCACCAGTTTCTCGCCCTTGCGGCTGTCCGGGATCGACACCACGGCGTGGCGCCGGTCCGGCCAGACGGCGCCGGCGATCCCTTCGACGGCGGTCAGGGACACCATCTCGCCGCCGATCTTGGCGAAGCGCTTGGCGCGGCCGCGGATGGTGACATAGCCGTCGTCGGTCACATCGACGATGTCGCCCGTGTCCAGCCAGTCGTCGCCGATCGGATCCCACGTCAGAGGCTCGGCCGAGGTGACATAGCCGCTCATGACATTGGGACCGCGCAGCATCAGTCGCCCGCCCGCGTCGATGCCCTCGACCGGTTCCAGCTTCCAGTCGATGCCAGGCAGCACCTGGCCGACCGTTCCGGGCGTGTTGCGGTCGGGATGGTTGACGGCGATGACAGGCGAGGCCTCGGTCGCGCCATAGCCTTCCAGAAGTTCGACGCCGCCGAACTTGGTGTTGAACAGGGTGCGGGTTTCCTCGCGCACCTTCTCGGCGCCGGCGACGACGAACTTCAGCGTCAAGAAGTCGTTCGGTTCGGCGACGCGGCCGTACTGGTTCAGGAAGGTGTCGGTCGCGAACAGGATCGAGGCATTTACCTGGGGCAGCAGGTCGGTGATCTGTTTGGCGTGCAGCGGCGACGGATACTGGAACGCCTTCAGCCCCTGCAACAGCGGCAGGATGACCCCGCCGGTCAGGCCGAAACAGTGAAAGGTCGGCAGAGGATTGAACATTACCCATTCCGGCAGCAGATCGATGTGGGCCGCCACCTGACGGGCATTGGCGACAAGGTTCTTCTGGCTCAGCACCACGCCCTTTGGCGTGCCGAAGCTGCCGGAGGTGAACAGGACGACGCCCGGCGCGTCGGGATCCGTCCTAACGCGGAACCGCTTGGGCGCCGCGCCGGCGGCGAGGCCATAGAGCTTGTCGGCCAGGCCGATGGTCTTGCGCACGTCGTCCAGCCAGACGACCTCGGCCACCGTCTTCAGTTCGACGATCAAGTCGTCCAGCTTGGCCTGGTCGATGAAGCGTTTGGCGGTCAGCACCTTCTTGACGCCCGAGGCCTTGATCGCGGCCTTCAAATTGGCCTCGCCGGCGGTGAAGTTCAGCATCACCGGCACACGACCATGGGCGTGCAGACCGAAGAAGGTGACGACGACGCCCATGGACGACGGCAGCAGGATGGCGACCCGCTCGCCCTTGTCGGTCATGTTGGCGATCTTGCGGCCCAGCACGAAGGCGGCGCGGATTAAGCCGGTGTAGGTCAGCGGATGCCGGTCTTGATCCTCCAAGATTTCCTTGTCGCCGAACCGCGACCGCGCATCGATCAGGGCGTCGATCAGGGTCGAGTCGTAAAGCGAGGGATCCAGGGCCTGGCGCAAGCGCGTCTCCTACGGAGGACGCGGGCGGCCCTCTCTGTTGTTCGGGCGACTGTCATTAATGACGCCGCCGCATCTTGAAAAGATGCGTAACGTCGCGTGAGTTCCGATGCGCGATCACGCCTGCGGCAAGTCTGTTACCCGGTGTGCCTTGCCTAAACGGCCTCAAAGTCCGAAATACCGGCCATGGTCACCCTGATCGACACCCTTCAGCGCAAGCCGTCCGAGCTGCGTCACCCCGAAAAGCAGAACCGGCCCGAGTCGGTCGTTCTGAAAAAGCCCGACTGGCTGCGGGTCAAGGCGCCGGGCTCTGGTCAGTATAACGCCACCAAGGAGATCGTTCGTTCCAAGGGGCTGGTGACGGTGTGTGAAGAGGCGGCCTGCCCGAACATCGGCGAGTGCTGGAGCCAGAAACACGCCACCCTGATGATCATGGGCGACACCTGCACGCGGGCCTGCGCCTTCTGCAACGTCAAGACCGGCCTGCCGCAGCCGCTGGATCCGGAAGAGCCGGGCAAGGTGGGCCTGGCCGTCCAGCAGATGGGCCTGAACCACGTCGTCATCACCTCGGTCGATCGCGACGATGTGGCCGACGGCGGTGCGGCCCACTTCGCCGAGGTGGTGCGGCAGATCCGCATCCAAGCGCCGGACACCACCATCGAGATCCTGACGCCCGACTTCCTGCGAAAGGACGGGGCGGCGGTCGTGATGATCGACGCCAAGCCTGACGTCTTCAATCACAACCTGGAGACCGTACCGCGCCTGTATCTGAAGATCCGGCCGGGCGCCCGCTACTTCCACAGCCTGCGCCTGTTGCAGATGGTCAAGGAGCGGGACCCGAACCAGTTCACCAAGTCCGGCATCATGGTCGGCCTGGGCGAGACCAAGGAAGAGGTCATGCAGGTGATGGACGACATGCGGTCCGCCGGCGTCGACTTCATCACCATCGGCCAGTACCTGCAGCCGACGCGCAAACACGCCGCCATCGACCGCTTCGTCACGCCGGAAGAGTTCAAGGCGTATGAGGCGATCGCACGGGCCAAGGGCTTCCTGATGGTGTCGTCCAGCCCGCTGACGCGTTCGTCGCACCACGCCGGCGACGACTTCGCCCGGCTGAAGGCCGCGCGCGAGGCGCAGCTGCGCCGCTAAGTCCCGCATGGCCGTCCATCGCGTCACGCGCATTCTTCCTTATGCGCCCGAACAGCTTGCCGATCTGGTCGCCGATGTGCGCGCCTATCCCGACTTCGTGCCGTGGGTGACGTCGATGCGCGTCTGGAACGCGCGCGAGGAAGGCGAGGGTGTCGGCTTGCAGGATGCGGAGGCCAGCGTCGGGTTTTCCTTCCTGAAGGAGCGGTTCTCCACCTGGGTCCGGCACGATCGCAATGCGCCCAAGGTCGAGGTCGGCCTGCTGCGCGGGCCCTTCAAGCACCTGAAGAACCGTTGGGAGTTCTTTCCCCATCCGGACGGCACGCGGCTGGAGTTCATGATCGACTTCGCCTTCAAATCCCGGATGCTGGACATGATGCTGTCGGCGAACTTCGACCGGGCCGTGGAAAAGCTGATCGGCTGTTTCGAGGCCGAGGCGAAGCGGAGATACGGCGTCCGATGAGTTTTGATTTCGACGCGACCGTCGTGGGCGCCGGGGCTGTGGGCCTGGCCTGCGGTCGGGCGCTGTCGAAACGGGGCCTGACGGTGCTGGTGCTGGAGAAGGAAGGCCACATCGGCCAGGGCGTCTCCTCACGTAATTCCGAGGTCATTCACGGCGGGCTCTATTATCCGACCGGATCGCTGAAGGCCCGCTTCTGCGTCGAGGGGCGGCGAGCGCTCTACGACTTCCTGACCAGCCGCAAGATCGACCATTGGAAATGCGGCAAGCTGGTCGTGGCGACGCAAGAGACCGAGGTCGAGCGGATCGAGGCCATCTTCGAACAGGCGACGGCGAACGGCGTCGAGGGGTTGGCGCATCTGACCGGCGCCCAGGCGCGTGCGCTGGAGCCGGAGCTTAACGCCCACGCCGCCATCCTGTCGCCCGAGAGCGGCCTGTTCGACAGTCACGGCTATATGCTGGCCCTGCAGGGCGAGATCGAGGATGCGGGCGGATCGGTCGTGGTCTCGGCGCCGTTCGAGGGCGCAGAGCCGCTGGCGGCCGGCGGCTTCACGATCCGTGTCGGCGGGGAGGGGGCGATGCAGGTCACCAGCCGCCTTTTGGTCACCGCACCCGGACTGTCGGCCCAGGTGGCGGCGGCGTTGATCGAAGGCTATCCGCCCGGCGACATTCCCGCCGGACATTTCGGCAAGGGCGTCTATTTCCGGCTGACAGGCAAGGCGCCGTTCGACCGCCTGATCTATCCGCCGCCCATCCCCGGCGCGCTGGGCACCCACTATCGCAAGGATTTGGGCGGTCAGGCCGTGTTCGGCCCCGATCTGGCCTATGTCGACACCGAGGACTATTCTGTCGATCCCGCCAAGGCGGAGGCGTTCGCCACTTACATCCGCCGCTTTTGGCCGGGATTGCCCGACGGCGCCCTGACACCGGACTACGCCGGCATTCGGCCCAAACTGCATGGGCCGGGCGAGCCGCAACCGGACTTCCAGCTTCATGGCCGCGAGCATCACGGCATTGATGGTCTGATGGCCCTGTTCGGCATCGAAAGCCCGGGCCTGACCAGTTCGATGGCCATCGGCGAAGCCGTGGCTGACGCCCTGACGGAGGCCGCATGACCGAGCGCGAAAAGATGCTGGCGGGATTGCCCTATGACCCGGGCGATCCCGATCTACGCGACGGTCGCGCCCGCGCCGTGGCCCTGACCGTCGCCATCAACGCCGAGCCCGATCGCGACCGGCGCGGCGCCCTGGTCAACGAACTGGTCAATGCTGCCGATGGCAAGGCGATCATCATGCCGGGCTTCTTCTGCGACTACGGCGTCAACATTCATTTGGGCGCGCGGGCCTTTGCGAACGCCAACTGCGTGTTCCTGGACTGCGCCGAAATCCGTATCGGCGACAACTTCCAGGCCGGGCCAGGCGTCCAGCTTCTGACGCCGGAACATCCGCTGGACGCGGTCGCCCGCCGGGGCGAGGAGACGGCGCGGCCGATCGTTATCGGGGACGACGTCTGGATCGGCGGCGGCGCCATCGTTCTGGCGGGCGTCACCATCGGCGATCGTTCGGTGATCGGCGCGGGATCGGTCGTGACGAAGGACGTGCCGTCCGACGTGGTGGTGGTCGGCAATCCAGCAAAGATCGTCCGGCGTTTGACACCTGCTTAAACGCCTTGAAATCGTCGCGCGGTTCATGCATAAGCCGCGCCTCGCGTGGCGGCTCTTTCGGGCCGCCGCTATTGTTTTCGCGCTAGACGGAGCTCGGCTCTGGGCGGCGCCCGACTTAGAAGATTGAGACGGACATGGCCGTTCCGAAGCGCAAAGTATCTCCCTCGCGTCGCAACATGCGCCGCGCCCACGACGCCCTGACCTCGAACGTCTACGTCGAGGACAAGGACACCGGCGAGCTGAAGCGCCCGCACCACATCGACCTGAAGACCGGCACCTATCGCGGTCGCCAGGTCATCACGCCCAAGGAAGACTAGTCCTTCAGGCGACCCCGACTTCGGTCGGATGACGATTTCGACGGCGCGCGGTGACCCGCGCGCCGTTTTCGTGCGTTCAGTCCGGTGAAGCTTCCACTGGAGACGCCGTATGATGATTCGTTTCACCGCCGTCAGCGCCTGCGCGCTGCTGACCCTCGCCGCCTGCAATCGCGCGGAGGAGCGCGTCTCGGAGCCCGCCGCAACGTCCGTCGCTTCGGCGAACGAGACGCCCGCTACGCCCGCCGCCGATCCCAATGCTTTGACGGCCGAAGGTCTGGGGCCGGTGCGAATCGGCATGACGCGCGCCGAGCTGGTGAAGGTCTGGGGCGAGGACTCCCAACCGAACGCCCCCGGCGGCGCCGAGCCCGAAGTCTGTGACCAGTTCCATCCAACCAAGGCGCCCGCAGATGTGCAGGTGATGGTCCAGAACGGCGTACTGACGCGAATCACCCTGGCGCGCGGTGCGACGACGAAGACCGATCGCGGATTCGGGGTGGGCGATACGGCCATGGCGATCAAGCAAGCCTATGGCGGCGCGGTCTTCGCCCAACCGCACAAATACCAGGAAGCACCGGCCGAGGATCTGTTCGTCTGGTCGAAAGGCGGATCGACGACCTATGTCACCGATCCGTCGGCGCGCGGCGTTCGATATGAGATCGGCAGCGACGGCAAGGTGATGATGGTCCACGCTGGCGATCCCTCGATCCAACTGGTTGAAGGCTGTTCCTGACGCCCGGCGATGACGTCGGCATTGGCGTTTGGCGGGGAGGCGGCTAAACCGTCTGACCTCCCTTGCCCCTTGAGCCAAAGAGCCGAGCCATGACCGACATCGCCGACATCGTCGCCCGCCAGATCCTCGACAGCCGGGGCAATCCGACGGTCGAGGTCGATGTCACGCTGGAAGACGGTTCGTTCGGCCGCGCCGCCGTACCGTCCGGCGCGTCTACGGGCGCGCACGAAGCGGTCGAGCTGCGTGATGGCGACAAGGACATGTGGGGCGGCAAGGGCGTCCAGAAGGCGGTCGACGCCGTCAACGGCGAGATCTTCGACGCCCTGTCCGGCATGGACGCCGAGCAGCAGCGCCGGATCGACGAGGCGATGATCGAACTGGACGGCACGCCCAACAAGGGCCGTCTGGGCGCCAATGCGATCCTGGGCGTGTCTCTGGCGGTCGCCAAGGCCAGCGCCCTGTCGGCCAATCAGGAACTGTATCGCTATCTGGGCGGCGTCTCGGCCCGCGTCCTGCCGACCCCGATGATGAACATCATCAACGGCGGCGCCCACGCCGACAATCCGATCGACATCCAAGAGTTCATGATCCTGCCCACCGGCGCCGAGACGTTTTCAGACGCCGTGCGTATGGGAGCCGAAATCTTCCACGCCCTGAAGAAGCAACTGAAGGACGCCGGGCACAACACCAACGTCGGCGACGAGGGCGGCTTTGCACCCAATCTGGCCTCGGCCGATGAGGCGCTGAGCTTCATCACCAAGGCGGGCCAGGCGGCGGGCTACCTCGCAGGCGAGGATTTCCACCTGGGCCTCGACGTCGCCTCGACCGAGTTCTTTAAGGACGGCAAATACGTCATGGCCGGCGAGGGCAAGACCGTCGATTCCGAAGGCATGGCCGCCTACCTGGTTGATCTGTGCGAACGCTTCCCGATCGTGTCGATTGAGGACGGCATGGCCGAGGATGACTTCGACGGCTGGCGCCTGCTGACCGAGCGCCTGGGCGACCGGGTCCAACTGGTCGGCGACGATTTGTTTGTGACCAATCCGGCGCGTCTAGCTGCGGGTATCGGCGAAGGCCTAGCCAACTCGATCCTGATCAAGGTCAACCAGATCGGCACCCTGTCCGAGACGCTGGACGCCGTCGATATGGCCCACCGCGCAGGCTATACCGCCGTGATGAGCCACCGGTCGGGCGAGACCGAGGACTACACCATCGCCGACCTGGCCGTGGCGACCAACTGCGGGCAGATCAAGACCGGCTCGTTGGCCCGCTCTGACCGGGTGGCGAAGTACAACCAGTTGCTCCGCATCGAGGAAATGCTTGGCGACCAGGGCGTTTATTTCGGCGACGGCATGCTGCTGAAATAGGAAACGGAATTGTCGGCGGAGAATCAGCGTTTTCCGCCGACAATCTTACGGTCAAGCTACATTTCGTTAGGCATTTCCGGGCACGGTTTCTGAACTGTGTTTTCGCGCTCAGAAGGAGCGTCTCAAGTGCCCGAACGGATGAAACCTTACCGCCTGTCCCTCGCCCTGTTGCTGCTTCTGGCCTATCTCGGGGTTCAGGCGCTGACGGGCGAGCGCGGACTGCTGAGCGGATCGTCTCGCGACGCCCTTCTGGGGCAACGCGAGGACCAGTTGGCGCATCTGACCGAACAGCGCCGCGATCTTGAGACACGAGTTCGCTATCTGCGCACCGACAGTCTGTCTCGCGACCTTCTGGAAGAGCGTGCTCGCGCCGTCCTGGGTTTCTCCGACCCGCGTGACTATGTGATCCGCGTCTCGGCCCCGGCCGCCCAAGGCTGATCGACCTTCACCACTTGAACTATTGTTACAGGGCGACCCGCACCCCTTTGCGTTACCGGAAGGAAGGCTGCTAAAGCCCCTTTCCGTAACGATAAGAAGGCGTCGGTTCTCGGCGCCTAGCCGGGAGATACCGGATGGCGAAAGCCCCAGCCAAATCCGCTCAGACGACCACGCCTGACAAACTGCCCAACACGCCGACGGCGTCCAAGGAAGACCTTCTGCGCTTCTATCGCGAGATGGTTCTGATCCGCCGCTTCGAAGAGCGTGCGGGCCAGCTCTACGGCATGGGTCTGATCGGCGGCTTCTGCCACCTGTACATCGGACAGGAAGCCGTGGCTGTCGGCGTTCAGGAGAGCGTCAAACAGGGCCATGACAAGATCATCACCGGATACCGCGACCACGGCCACATGCTGGCCGCCGGCATGGATCCCAAGGAAGTCATGGCCGAACTGACCGGCCGCAGCGGCGGTTCGTCCAAGGGCAAGGGCGGCTCGATGCACATGTTCGACGTGCCGACCGGCTTCTACGGCGGTCACGGCATCGTCGGCGCCCAGGTGGCGCTGGGCACCGGCCTGGCCTTCGCCGGCAAGTATCGCGGCGACGATTCGGTGGCCTTCGTCTATTTCGGCGACGGCGCCTCGAACCAGGGGCAGGTGTACGAAAGCTTCAACATGGCGCAGCTGTGGAAGCTGCCGGCCATCTACATCATCGAGAACAACCAGTACGCCATGGGCACGAGCATCGAACGCTCGTCCTCCACGACCGAGCTGTATCAGCGTGGCGCCAGCTTCGGCATTCCGGGCGAACAGGTCGACGGCATGGATGTGCTGGCCGTGCGCGACGCAACGGCCCGTGCGGTCAAGCGCGCCCGCGAAGGCGGCGGTCCCTTCATCCTTGAAGTGAAGACCTATCGCTATCGCGGTCACTCCATGTCCGACCCGGCCAAATACCGGACCAAGGAAGAGGTCGATGAGGTCAAGAAGACCCGCGACCCGATCGATCACCTGAAGACGCTGCTGTCGGCCGCCAATGCGACCGAGGACGAGCTCAAGGCCATCGACAACGAGATCAAGGCGATCGTCGCCGAAGCTGTTCAATTCGCCCAAGAGAGCCCGGAACCCGATCCGTCCGAGCTCTATACCGACGTCTACGTGGAGGCCTGATCCGTGACCGACATTCTGATGCCGGCGCTGTCCCCCACGATGGAAGAGGGCACGCTGACCAAGTGGCACATCAAGGCGGGCGACACCGTGTCGGCCGGCCAGGTGATCGCCGAGATCGAAACCGACAAGGCCACGATGGAAGTCGAGGCCGTGGATGAAGGCGAAGTGCTGGAAATCCTGGTCGCCGAAGGCTCCGAGAACGTCAAGGTGAACACGCCGATCGCGCGTCTGGCCGGCGAAGACGGCGCAGCGGCCCCTGCGCCCAAGGCTGAACCCGCCAAGGGCGACGCTGAGGCGCCCAAGGCTGCGGCCGAAGGCAAGACCGGCGATCCCGAAAAGGCCCCGGCCCAGACCGCGACGCCCAAGGTCGAACTGCGCGACCCGGAAATTCCGGCTGACGCCAAACTGGTCAAGACGACCGTGCGCGACGCCCTGCGCGACGCCATGGCCGAAGAGATGCGTCGCGACGACCGCGTCTTCCTGATCGGCGAGGAAGTCGCCCAGTATCAGGGCGCCTACAAGGTCAGCCGCGACCTGCTGCAGGAATTCGGCGACCAGCGCGTCGTCGATACCCCGATCACCGAGCACGGCTTTGCCGGCTTGGGCGTCGGCGCCGCGATGTCGGGCCTGAAGCCGATCGTCGAGTTTATGACGTTCAACTTCGCCATGCAGGCGATCGACCACATCATCAACTCGGCCGCCAAGACGCTCTACATGTCTGGCGGTCAGATCCGCGCGCCAATCGTCTTCCGCGGTCCGAACGGCGCTGCTTCGCGCGTCGGCGCCCAGCACAGCCAGGACTATTCGGCCTGGTATGCTCAGGTGCCTGGTCTGAAGGTCATCGCACCCTATGACGCGGCCGACGCCAAGGGCCTGCTGAAGGCCGCCATCCGCGACCCGAACCCGGTCGTTTTCCTCGAACACGAGATGATGTACGGCCTGGAGTTCGACGTGCCGGAGGTCGAGGATTATGTCCTGCCGATCGGCAAGGCCAAGGTCCGCCGCGAAGGCAAGGACGTCACCATCACCGCCCACAGCCGCATGGTCGGCTTCGCCCTGCAGGCCGCCGAGAAGCTGGCCGAGGAGGGTGTCGAAGCCGAGGTGATCGACCTGCGCACTCTGCGTCCCCTTGATCACGAGACTATCGTCGAGAGCGTCAAGAAGACGAACCGCCTGGTCTCGGCCGAAGAGGGTTGGGGTCCGATGGGCGTTGGCGCCGAGGTCGTGGCCCGCGTCATCGAACACGCCTTCGATTATCTGGATGCCCCGCCGCTGCGCGTGCACCAGGAAGACGTGCCGCTGCCCTACGCCGCCAATCTGGAAGTGTTGTCGCTGCCAGGCGTGGATAAGATCATCGCGGCCGTGAAGCAGGTGATGGCATGACCGAGGCATCGGAGTTCATGCTGACGACGCCAGACAGCGTCGCTGCTGACCCGAAGGCCATCGAAGTCCTTCGGATGTGGTGGTCGAAGGACGAGCCGGTGATGTCCGTCAAGCCGGCCTTCAACGATCCCATACAGTTTGGCCGGCTGCTGGCCTATGCAGCTCGACATATGGCGCATGGGTATGCCGTGCGGCACCAACACGATGAAACTGCGGCCTACCACCGCATCCTCGAAGGTCTCAGCGAAGTGGTGAAGGCGAATGACGTCCGCACTGTCGCCGAACCGATTACGCCAACCGGGGGGAACGCCTGATGACCGACATCCTGATGCCGGCCCTGTCTCCGACGATGGAGGAGGGCGTTCTGGCCAAGTGGCACGTCAAGGTCGGAGACATCGTCTCCGCCGGCGACGTGATCGCCGAGATCGAAACCGACAAGGCGACGATGGAAGTCGAGGCCGTGGACGAGGGCGAAGTCACCGACATCCTGGTCGCTGAAGGCACGGAAGGCGTGAAGGTCAATACGCCCATCGCCCGCCTGAAGGACGAGGGCGGCGCGGCCTCACCCAAGCCGGCTGAAAAACCCGCGGCCAAGGCAGAAGAGGCACCGAAGGCCGAGGCCGCTCCGGCGGCTGCCGAGGCGCCCAAAACAGCTACCACCGCCGCTCCGGCGCCCGCCGCGACGAAGTCGGACAGCGGAGATCGCATCTTCTCGTCGCCGCTCGCTCGACGTATCGCCGCGCAGAACGGCGTCGATCTGAAGTCGATCAAGGGCACCGGTCCCCACGGCCGCATCGTCAAGCGCGACGTCGAGGCCGCCGGCAAGACGTCGGCCCGACCTGCGACCGCATCCGCGTCGCCCGCCGCGACCGCAGCGGAGCCGCGCAAGGCGCAGTCGCTGGCGCAGATGGGCATTCCGGACGGCAGCTACGACCTGATCCCGCTGGACGGCATGAAGAAGGCGGTGGCGCGTCGCATGGTCGACAGCGTCCAGAACGTCCCGCACTTCCCGCTGTTCATCGATTGCGAGATCGACCAGCTGATGGCCGTGCGCGCCAAGGTCAACAAGATGCTGGAGCCGCAAGGGATCAAGGTCTCGGTCAACGACTTCGTCATCAAGGCCGCCGCCCTGGCCCTGAAGATGGTGCCGGAGGCCAACGCCTCCTACACGCCCGAAGGCATCGCCATGCACCACAACGCCGATGTCTCCATGGCGGTGGCGATCGACGGCGGCCTGATCACCCCGATCATCAAGAAGGCCGAAACCAAGGGTCTGGCGCAGATCGCGACCGAGTCTAAGGACCTGGCCAAGCGCGCCCGCGACCGTAAGCTGAAGCCCGAAGAGTTCCAGGGCGGCACCTTCTCGGTGTCCAATCTGGGCATGTTCGGCATCAAGCAGTTCACCTCGATCATCAATGAGCCGCAGGGCTGCATTATGAGCGTAGGTGCGGGCGAGCAACGCGCGGTCGTCAAGAACGGCCAGGTCGTGCCCGCCACGGTCATGACCGTGACCCTGACCTGCGATCACCGCGTGGTGGACGGCGCGACCGGCGCCCGCTTCCTGCAGGCGTTCAAGCCGCTGATCGAAGATCCCGTCGCGATGCTGGCCTAAGGGGAGAGTGAGGTCATGACCTCGGTCTATGACTTCTCCGCCCGCGCCATCGACGGCACGGACGTTTCGCTCGATCGCTTTCGCGGTCAGGCGCTGCTAATCGTCAATACGGCGTCCAAGTGCGGCTTCACCGGCCAGTACGACGGTCTGGAAAAGCTGCACCGGACGTTTGTTGATCAGCCGTTCGAGGTGTTGGGCTTTCCCTGCAATCAGTTTGGCGAGCAGGAGCCGGGCAAGGCGGCGGAAATCGCCGCCTTCTGCGCCACAAGTTTCGATGTGACCTTCCCCTTGTTCGACAAGGTGGAGGTCAACGGACCGAATCGACATCCGCTTTACGCCTGGTTGACCGAACAGAAGCGCGGCTTCCTGGGGTCCAAAGCCATCAAGTGGAACTTCACCAAGTTCCTGACCGACCGCGAGGGCAGGGTTGTCGCCCGCTATGCTCCGCAGACTGAACCCGAGGCCATCAAGGCCGACATCGAGAAGTTGATCTAATGGCTGCTGAATTCGATCTCGTCGTCATCGGCTCGGGCCCCGGCGGTTACGTCGCGGCCATTCGCGCCAGCCAGTTGGGCCTGAAGGTCGCCATCGTCGAGCGCGAGAACCTGGGCGGCATCTGCCTGAACTGGGGCTGCATCCCGACCAAGGCTCTGCTGAAGTCGGGCGAGAAGTTCGAGAGCCTGAGCCACCTGAAGGAGTACGGCCTGTCGGCGTCCGGCGCGTCGTTCGATTTCGACGCCATCATCCAGCGCTCGCGCGGCGTGGCCAAACAGCTGAATCAGGGCGTCGGCTTCCTGATGAAGAAAAACAAGATCGAGGTGATCGAGGGTTCGGCCAAGCTGGAGAAGGGCGCCGCCGCCCCCAGGGTCGTGGTCGCTCTAAAAGCGGGCGGTTCGCGCGCTTTGGAGGCCAAGTCGGTCATGCTGGCCGTCGGCGCCCGTGCGCGCGCCCTGCCGCAGATCGGGCTTGAAGCCGACGGCGATCGCATCTGGGCCTATCGCGAGGCCATGGCGCCGAAATTCATGCCCAAGTCGATTGTCGTGATCGGTTCGGGCGCCATCGGGATCGAGTTCGGCAGCTTCTATCGCGCCCTAGGCTGTGACGTGACCGTGGTCGAGGCGGTGGATCGCATCATGCCGGTCGAGGACGAAGAGGTCTCCAAGGCGGCCCAGAAGTCGTTTGAAAAGCGCGGCATGAAGTTCAAGCTGGGCGCCAAGGTCACCAAGGTGAGCAAGGACGCCAAGGGCGTGAAGGTCTCCGTGGAGATCGGCGGCAAGGCCGAGACGCTGGAGGCCGAGGTCTGCATCTCGGCCGTCGGCATCACCGCCAACACCGACGGCATCGGCTTGGAAGAACTGGGTCTGGAAATGGACCGCGGCCACGTCAAGATCGACGCCCACTGCCAGACCAACGTCACGGGTCTGTACGCCATCGGCGACTGCGCCGGCGCGCCCTGGCTGGCGCACAAGGCGTCGCACGAAGGCATCCACGCCGCTGAACATATCGCCGGCCACAAGACACCCAACGTCCATTCGCCCATCGCCGGCTGCACCTATGCCCAGCCGCAAGTGGCCTCGGTCGGCGTCACCGAACAGGCTGCGCGCGCCGAAAAGCGCGACGTGAAAATCGGCCGCTTCCCGTTCCGCGTGAACGGCAAGGCGATCGCCTCAGGCGACACCGACGGGTTCGTCAAGGTAATCTTCGACGCCAAGACCGGCGCCCTGATCGGCGCGCACATGATCGGTCATGAAGTGACCGAGATGATCCAGGGCTATGTCACCGCCATCACCATGGAGGCGACGGAGGAAGATATCCACGGGATCGTCTATCCGCACCCGACCATGTCGGAGGCCATGCACGAGGCGGCGCTGGACGCCTATGGGCGTGTGATCCACATCTAGGCCCGAAACCGAAACGGCCCCGGAGTGCTCCGAGGCCGTTTTTCGTTTCAGGCAGGCGGCGTCAGCGCTTCTTGCCCAATTCCGCCGCGATATCCTTGGTCATGCGACCGACTTTGCGGTGGGCGGCGGTGATCTGGTCCTTGGTCACACCCCAGCGCTTCATCCAGTATTCGACCGACTGACGCTCGGTCAGGTCGATGCGGTCCTTGTCGATGAAGCCGCGCTTGTCCTTTAGGCCCGCCATGGTCGGCTCCGTTCGTTGCGTTAGGACGCCGGGTTAGGCCTTCTCGACAAAGCTGTCGATGACGCGCTTTTCACCGGCCTTTTCGAATTCGACCAGCAGTTTGTTGCCTTCGATGACGCGCACGTTCCCGTAGCCGAACTTCTGGTGGAAGACGCGTTCGCCCTTCTTCCATCCCGAGCTGGACTTGGGGTCGGCGGTGGCGATCAGCCGGCCGTCGCCTTCGATGACGGCCTTGCGCGCCGGGATCTTGGCTGGGGTCTGGGCGGCGGTGAAGGATTGGGCGCGTTTCCAGCCCGGGGAGGAATAGCCGCTGCCGAACGATGGCGCATCGTCCCAGCGGCTCTTGGCCTCCTTCATGCCGGTCGATGCGCCGTAGTAGCCGGTGTCGGATTGGGGATCGACGTGGGCGATGGGCAGTTCGTCGACGAAGCGGCTGGGCAGTTGGGAGGTCCAGCGTCCATAGACCAGCCGATTGGCGGCGAAGGAGATGCGGGCGTCCTGCTTGGCGCGGGTGACGCCGACGTAGGCCAGGCGACGTTCCTCCTCGAGGCCTTTTTCGCCCTTCTCATCGATGCTGCGCTGGCTGGGGAAGACGCCTTCCTCCCAGCCCGGAAGGAAGACCAGCGGGAACTCCAGCCCCTTGGCGCCGTGCAGGGTCATGATCTGCACCGCGCCGTCGCCGTTGGGATCGTCGCTGGTCGCGCGCTCCAGATCCATAACCAGAGAGACGTGCTCCAGATAGGCTTGAAGCGTCTCGAACTGCTGCATCGACTGGGTCAGTTCCTTCAGGTTCTCCAGGCGGGTCTGGCCGCTGGTGCGGTCGGCCTTCTGCATGTCGGTGTAGCCGCTCTCCTCCAGCACCGTCTCCATGACCTGCCAATGGGGCGTGGTCTCGGACAGTTGACGCCAGCGGTCGATGTCGCGCACGAAGTTGGACAGGGCGGTGCGGGTGCGGGCCTGAAGCTCGTCGGTGTTGATCAGCCCTCGCACGGCCGTCAGGGCTGACAGGTCGTGTTGGCGGGCCAGTTGCAGGATTTTCTGCACGCTGGTGTCGCCGATGCCGCGTTTGGGCACATTGACGATCCGCTCGAAGGCGAGGTCGTCGTCTTCCGACAGGATCAGGCGCAGATAGGCGTGGGCGTCGCGAATCTCGGCGCGCTCGAAGAAGCGCGGCCCGCCGATGACGGTGTAGGGGATGGCCAGCATGACCAGCCGTTCCTCGAAGGCGCGCATCTGGAACGAGGCGCGGACCAGAATGGCCATGTCCTTGTATTTCAGGCCCGGTTCGCCGGCGTGGGGACGCCGCGCGGTCTCGATCTCGTCGGCGATCAGCCTCGCTTCGGCCTCGCCGTCCCAGACGCCGCGCACGCGCACCTTGTCGCCGCTGTCGTCCTCGGTCCACAGGGTCTTGCCCAGCCGGTCGCGGTTGGCGGCGATCAGGCCGGACGCCGCGCCCAAAATATGACTGGTCGAGCGATAGTTCCGCTCCAGCTTGACGATCTTGGCGCCGGGGAAGTCCCGCTCGAAGCGCAGGATGTTGTCCACCTCGGCCCCGCGCCAGCCGTAGATCGATTGATCGTCGTCGCCGACGCAGCAGACATTGCCGGTCGAGGCCGTCACCAGCCGCAGCCACAGATACTGGGCGACGTTGGTGTCCTGATATTCGTCCACCAGGATGTAGCGGAAGCGGCGGCGATATTCCTCAGCCAGGTCCGCATGCTGCGACAGGATGGTGATGTTGTGCAGCAGCAGATCGCCGAAGTCGCAGGCGTTCAGGCTGCGCAAGCGCGCCTGATAGGCGGCGTACAGGCCCTGACCTTTGCCGTTGGCGAAGTCCTCGCCCGGCGGCAGCTTGTCCGGCGTCCAGCCGCGGTTCTTCCAGTGATCGATCAGGCTGGAGAGCGACTTGGGCGTCCAGCGTTTGGTGTCGATGTTGGCCGCTTCCAGCAGCTGCTTCAGCACCCGTTCCTGGTCGTCGGTGTCCAGGATGGTGAAGCTGGATTTCAGACCGACCAGTTCGGCGTGGCGACGCAGGATCTGGGCGGCGATGGAGTGGAAGGTGCCGAGCCAGCGCAGGCCTTCGGCCGAGGGGCCGATCAGATGGGTGATGCGCTCGCGCATTTCGCGCGCGGCCTTGTTGGTGAAGGTGACAGCCAGCAGCTCCCACGGCTTGGCCCGGCCTGTCGCCAGAATGTGCGCCAGTCGTGTCGTCAGGACGCGCGTTTTTCCCGTGCCTGCGCCCGCCAACACAAGCACGGGGCCCTCGGTCGTCTCGACCGCCTCGCGCTGCTCTGGGTTCAGCCCTTTCAGATAATCGCGCGGCGCCTCGTCCTCGGGCGCACGAGCGCGCGCGAGGTCGGAAATGCGGGGGGCGGGAAGATCAGTCACAGGCGCAAAACTATCCGTCAGTCAGAATCGAACCGGAACATAAGGTGACCGCGCGACAAAGTCAGGGCCGCCCATGACGAAAGCTCGGAACCGTGCGGGCGAGGGTCGGTTCCTAGCTGCAATGCAGCACGACGATCACCAGCAAGGGCCGACGCGCCGCAAGCCGAACGGGCGGGCGGGCTGGATCGCCTTTGCCTTGGGCATGACCGCGATGTTCGCCATCATGGCGATCTGGGTGGCGGTCGTCGAAACGGGCGACGCCTCTTCAGATGAGGTGCAGTTGATCAGCCGATCGGAAGCTATAGACGACCAGGGCAGGCGCGGCCGCGACGACTAGCCGATCTTCGAGGCGCCGCTCACGTTTGACGTCCATGATCCGCCACCCAGTCCAGCGCCAATAGGCGACAGGCGGAGGCGAGGGGACGTCGGCCGCGACCGGCGTCAATTTCAGCCAGAAGCTGAGCCTTGCTGAGGCTGCGGGCAGCCGCGATCCGGTCCAGCACGGCCCAGAATTCCGGCTCCAGCGCCACCGAGGTGGCATGGCCGGCGAGCGCAACCGAGCGTTTGGTAAGGCTGCTCAACGCGCGGACTTCAGCACGATCTCGGCCGAGGCCGGCGCGCCGCTCGTCAGGATCGCGTGGCGCGTGTCTGTGACAAAGACCAGGGCGCCGGCCGCGTCGCGAATCTCGGCGCGCGCGGCATAGGTGTGGCGCGGATCGATCTGAGACGTGGGAAAGCCCAGGGTGACGCGATAGGGCGGGGCGCCGGTCAGCGACTCGCTGGTCTCGGCGATGATCTTGGCGGGCGCGTCGGCCAGACTGACATCCTCAACCCTGACAGTCAGAACATGGCCGGGCGGCAGCATGATCCGTTCACGATAGGTGGCCGTCACGTTTACGACCGTCGTTCCGGTCGTCATGTCCGGCGTGGCGGCGCAGGCCGCCAAGACCAGGGCTGCGGGCAGGATCAGGGGGGCGTTTCGCATGGCGATCTCCTTCGCGGCGCCCAGTGTGTCACAGTCAGGCGCAAGACGTGAGGGCGCGTGGCGCCAGAGCGTGTTATGCGGGCCGTCCACCGCCGGAGGTCAACCCTTGAGCCGCCCCTTTGCGATCGTCGCGATCGCCATCTGCGCCCTGATCTGGGGCACGACCTGGTACGCGATCACCCTGCAGCTGGGGCCGGTTGATTTCATCGTCTCCATCGTCTGGCGATTTGGTCTGGCGTCGGCGGTCCTGTTCGCCTTCTGCGCCGTGACGCGCCGGCCGCTGCGTCTGACGCGCAGCCAGCATCTGGCCGCCATCGGACAGGGCGCCTTTGTCTTCGCGGTCAGCTATGGCTTCGTCTATGCGGCTGAAGGGCAGGTGGCGTCGGCTGTGGTCGCGGTGATCTTCGCCGCCCTGGCCTTTGTGAACCTGATCCTGTTTCGGTTGCTGGGCGGACAGAAGGCGGCGCCGGCGGCGTGGATCGGTGCAGTTCTGGGCGTCATGGGCGTCGGGGTCTTGTCCTACGGCCAGATCACAGCGGCGGGCGCCGGCCTCAATCCGGGGCTGGGCGTCATCTTCGCCCTGACCGCTGTACTGGCTTCGGCGCTCGGCAACTGGTTCGCCTGGAGGGGACAGCAGGCGGGCGCGCCCGTCATGGCCGCCACCTCCTGGGCGATGGCCTATGGCACAGCGATGTTGGCGCTATATGGCATGGCGACCGGCGCGACGTGGCGGATCGAGCCGACGCCGGACTATGTTCTGTCGCTGCTCTATCTGTCGCTTTTCGGGTCGGTGATCGCGTTCGGGCTATATTTCACAATCGCGCGTCAACGCGGCTATGCCCTGGCCAGCTACATCTCGGCTTTGACGCCGCCCATCGCCATGCTGGTGTCGGTGCTGTTCGAGGGCGCGCGGTTCGGCTGGAGCGCCCTGATCGGACTGGCGCTTGTGCTGGCGGGGCAGGTCATGCTGATCCGCGCGCCTAAGGCCTGAGCCACGTCAGTCGTCGGATTTCGGCTCCAGCTTCTGACCGTCCAACTGCTTTTCGGCGCGATGACGCTCAAGAGCAGACAGGGTCTTCTCGGCCTTGGAGCGTCCGTGCGCCACGCGGTTGGCGGCGGCGAGCGCCTTGTCTTCGGCCTTGGCGCGGACCTTTCGCGCCCGGTTCAGATTGATGATCTCGCCCATGACTACGCCTTGGGCTCTTCGGCGGGGGGCGCATCGGCCGACGGTTTGGCCGAGGGCTCGGGCGTCAGCACAGCCGGCACTTCAGACTCCGAAATCGTCGTCTGGGGGATGAAGGGCTGGTCCGCCGGGCGCTCGCCCAGCCGTGTCCAGGCATCGGCGCCGCCTCCGCGCTGGCGACCCAGTTCGAACATGGCCGTCATGGTCTCCTGATCGAACTTCAGGCTGGAGGCGGCGACATTGTCTGGAATGGCCGACAGGGCCATGTCCAGCCCATTGCGCCGCGCGAACGCCGCCGTCACCGCCAAGTGGATGCGCAGCGACGACTTGCTCATGCTGTCATAGGTCCGCGCCAGGATCCCTGACAGACGGCCAGGCGTGACCCCGTCGTTGCGGCCGACCTGACCGTTGACGATGACATAGAGGGCGCCGACGCGGCCTTCGTCCTTTGGGCGGGTCCAGAGCATCAGGTCTTCAGGGATGGCCAGGAACGGCGTGTTGACGCCGCCGTCGACGTGCATTTCCAGAACCACCTTGTCGTCGTCCTGAAGCCCGGCGATCAGAACCGGGGGGAAGACGCCGGGAATGCTGGCCGAGGCGACCAGCACCTCCTTGAACAGCTCGCGGGCGTTCTCATCGCCTTGTGTCGCCAAGAGGCCCATGTCCCAGATGACGGTTTCCTCGCTGTCCAGATCGGTCGTCGCCACCAGCAGGCGTCTGCCCTTGGCGTGCTCGCGCGCGACGGCCTGCATCAGTTCAGGGGTCACGTTCTCGTCCACCAGATTGCGTAGGACCTGTGACGAGAACAGGCTCGGGTTCAGGAAGGCGGCGAAACTGCGCCAGCTCAGCAAATTGCTGGCGGCGCCGCTGGTATAGGCGTGCTGAAGTTCGTCGTCCCAATCCCTTCCAAGAAAGGCGAATGGCGCGGCAAGCGCCCCGGTACTGACGCCGGTGACGACGTCGAACGCGGGGCGATCGCCCTGTTCGGTCCAACCGACCAGCAGCCCGGCGCCGTAGGCTCCATTTGCGCCGCCGCCGGACAGCGCCAGGATCGAGGTTGGCTTGTCGGGCCGAAGCCGCTGACCGATTTCCTGCGTGAAGGCTTGCAAACGCGCGCTGTCGCTGGCGCGGATGCGAGGGTCTTCCGCCTTGACGAGCGTGCCGTCCGTAATCCGAAGAGGGCCGGTCGGGCGATCCAGTGTTCCACACGCCGACAAGGCCAAGGCCATGAGGACGCCCAACAGGCCTGATCCAATCCGCCGCATGTCTTGAGTTCCGGTTCCGTGTGACCGCCGGCTTTTACCGCGTCCTGGCCAATCCTGTCATCAAGGCGATGAACAAGCGTCGCCGTTTGAAACCGTCGCAGGCCGGGTGTGTTTTCAACGGCAGGACAAACCAAACTGCTGGAGATACACATGGTTGACGTTTCGCTCATCAAGGAACACCTCGAAGTCGTAGGCTCGGACGGCGGTCACGTGGGTCGGGTCGACCACGTCCTAGGCGACCAGATCGAACTGGCGAAGCTAGATTTCGCCGGCGGCTTCAAGCACCACATGATCCCGGTCAGCTGGGTCGAACGGGTTGACGACAAGCACGTCCATCTGAGCCTGACCCAAGACGACGCCAAGGCGCGCTGGACCGAGAAGCCGCACTAAGGCCGATCTGACGGCCAAAATAAAAAGGCCCCGCTGAGGAAGCGGGGCCTTTTCTTTGTTGTGTCATCAAGGATGGGATCAGCCCGGCGAGATCATCTTTTCCGGCCGCACGGCTTCATCGAATTCGGCGTCCGTCAGATAGCCGCCGCCGACAGCTTCTTCGCGCAACGTGGTGCCGTTCTTGTGTGCGGTCTTGGCGATCTTGGCGCACAGGTCATAACCCAGCTTGCCGTTCAGGGCGGTGACCAGCATCAGCGAGTTGTTCAGGCCGCGCGCGATATTGTCCTCGCGCGCCTCAATGCCGACGACGCAGTTGTCGGTGAAGCTGATGGCTGCGTCGGCGACCAGGCGCACCGACTGCAGGAAGTTGTAGGCCATTACGGGATTGTAGACGTTCAGCTCGAAATGGCCTTGCGAGCCGGCGAAGGTCAGGGCGGCGTTGTTGCCGAACACCTGGACGCAGACCTGCGTCAGCGCTTCGCATTGGGTCGGATTGACCTTGCCCGGCATGATCGACGAGCCCGGCTCGTTTTCCGGCAGCGCCAGTTCGCCCAGCCCTGAACGCGGACCGGAACCCAGGAATCGGATGTCGTTGGCGATTTTGAACAGGCTGGCGGCGACCGTGTTGATGGCGCCGTGGCTGAAGACCATGGCGTCGTGGGCGGCCAGGGCCTCGAACTTGTTCGGGGCCGTGGTGAAGGGCAGGCCGGTGATTTCGGCGATCTGGGCCGCAACCTTCTCGGCGAAGCCGATGGGCGCGTTCAGGCCGGTGCCGACGGCGGTGCCGCCTTGCGCCAGTTCCATCAGGGCCGGCAGCGTCAATTCGATGCGCTTGATGCCGTTCTCGACCTGCTGGGCGTAGCCGCCGAACTCCTGGCCCAGCGTCAGAGGCGTGGCGTCCTGGGTATGAGTGCGGCCGATCTTGATGATGTGGGCCCAGGCCTTGGCCTTGGCGTCCAGCGCGGCGTGCAGATGTTTCAACGCCGGGATCAGGTCATTGACCACCTGTTCGGCGCAGGCGACGTGCATGGCCGTGGGATAGGTGTCGTTGGACGACTGGCTCATGTTGACGTGGTCGTTCGGGTGGACGGGCTTTTTGGAGCCCATCTCGCCGCCCAGAATCTCGATCGCGCGGTTCGAGATCACCTCATTGGCGTTCATGTTGGACTGGGTGCCCGAACCCGTCTGCCAGACCACCAGCGGGAAGTGGTCGTTCAGCTTGCCTTCGATAACCTCATTGGCGGCCTTAATGATGGCGTCGGCCAAGGCCGGATCCAGCTTGCCCAGGTCACGATTGGTCTCGGCGGCCGCACGCTTGACGATGCCCAGGGCGCGCACGACCGGCAGGGGCTGCTTCTCCCAGCCGATCTTGAAGTTGCCCAGCGATCGCTGCGCCTGAGCGCCCCAGTAGCGGTCGGCGGCGACTTCGATCGGGCCGAAGGTGTCAGTCTCTGTCCGGACGTTGCTCATGCGCGTAAATCTCGTCTCTCAGGCGTGGCGATGGGTTGCGCGGCGGTGTAGCACGAGAGCCATGCAGGGCAAGAAGAGCGCGGATATGAGACGAGGGTTGATCGCCGTGGCGGCGCTGTCGGCGCTGGCGGGCTGCGCGACTGTTCAGCCTGAACCGACAATGCCACGCGTTGCGCTCGACACGACAGCCGGCACGATCGTGCTGGCGGTGAATGTAGCCTCTGCGCCGATCACGACATGCAACTTCATCAGTTACGTCGTGACGGGTGATTACGATGGGGGGACGTTCTTCAGAACCGTCAGCCGCGAAACCAATACCGCCAGCCGCTATCCCATCGATGTGATCCAGGCGGCGACCCCACGGGGCAGCGACGACGCCTCGCGACCGCCGATCACTCTTGAACGGACACGAGACACTGGCCTGCGCCACACGGCCGGCGCGGTGTCCATGGCGCGGGACGGACCGGACAGCGCCACATCGAGCTTCTTCATCGTCACACAAGATTCGCCGAGCCTGGACTTTGGCGGAGGGCGGAATCCTGACGGGCAGGGCTTCGCCGCATTCGGCGCTGTGGTCGAAGGGCTGGATGTCGCGCGCAGAATCCAGCGGATGCCCGCGAATTCGGAGGAGCTGCTTACGCCGCCTGTAGCGATCCGCTCCGCGCGCTTGCTGGATGCTGCGCCCGCCGTCTGCATAAAGTCGATGCGACCGTGATCGCTGGCTGGACCGGGACCGGCAAGGTCAGGGCGCGCGAGGATGGCGATGCGGTCGAGATCGTTATCGACGGCCTGACGACCCAGGCCAAATACTACAAGCCGCTGGTCTATGAGTTCATGCGCAAGGAATGGCGCGGAGCCAGACCATCATGGGGCGACCATGTCGTCGAAATCCGCATGGAGCATGTTGGCGAGCCGCCGTGGATGGACCTCGACAATCTGGCCAAGGCCTTACTCGATTCCATCAAGGGCTATCTGTTCCACGACGACGCACAGGTCGCGCGGCTCTTGGTCGAAAGACGCGAAGGTGAAAGAGAGCGGATCCTGATCCGCTCTTATCCGCGCCAGGACTGACGGCGGCTATTTCTTGCGGAACTGGTCCAGCGAAACGACCTTGGGGCCGTCCGAAATCGGCGGCATGTCCTGTGGCGGGGTCGGCTCATCTTCAACCTCGTCCAGAAGCTGCGGGTCTTCGAACTGCAGCAGGAATTGGACGCTGGGATCATAGAAGCGCGTGATCGCGGAATAGGGGATGACCAGGCTCTTGGGCATGCCGCCGAAGCGCAGCTTGACCGAGAAACGCTCAGGCTCGACGCGCAGGTCGTCGTACTGGTGTTGCAGAACTACCGTCATCTCTTCCGGATATTTAGCCAGAATGTCGGGAGCGACGCTGACGCCGACAGCGCGCGTCTTGAAGGTGATGTAGAAGTGGTGGGCGCCGGGCAGGCCCTCGGCCAGCACGCGTTCCAGCGCGGCGCGCATGACGCCGCGCAGGGCTTCCTGCGCCAGCTGTTCGTACCGCATCTCATCGACCGGAGGGGCCTGGTCGCTCATCGTCACCTCACATCAGAGCGCGACTGATAGCGGCGCGGGGCCGCAGACGAAAGGTGTCATGAAGGTAAAGCGCCGGGATTCTGTTGCCAGGCTCCCGACAGGCCCCGCCCAAGGATCTGAACCCCTAGGACTTAAGATTCGAAATCACTCGAACCGCATTACGCGGCGAGAGCGACTTCTCCAGCGAAGTTATCGTTCGCAGTTAGAAAATGGCCCGATACGGTGGGCCAGGACGAGCGAAAGCAATCCTCTTTACACGTCCGTCGATGCTAGTCGGCCCCATGCTGCCTCCGCCGATAACGCGGGGAGAAAGTTGGTGGAGCCGCCGGGAATCGCACCCGGGTCCGGTCCGCTTATTACAAGCGCGTTTATCGCCATAGTCCGGCCGAAGCCGGACCAGACGAATATAGGCGGTTTCCGCAGGATTAAAAGGCGGTGCCGTCAGCCGGCTCGGTTGCTCGGCAATTCCTCGCCGCGGCCTGGGCTCGTTCGGTCCATCATCTGGCGCGAGTTATCGCGCTGTTCTTGCCACTGCTGACGCGTCAGGCAGACCTTCTGAGGGCGGTTGGAGCCCACGACCCGCTCGCGTCGGCATACCATGCGGTTGTCCTCGTTTGCGGGCTCGGAGACGCTCGGCGCGGGTGCGGCGGGTGCCGGGGCCGTCTGCTGCGCTAACGAGAGCGACAGTATAAATCCAAACACGATCACACGACGTCTCCAACATGGTTCGCATTACGGCGTAGTGGTTTTTCCTCGCCGCCGCAAACCAGCGCAACTTCGTTGTCGGGATCAGCCGGCGCCTGATGTGGAATGGTCAGTTGTAGTCCGCAACCAACGCGGCGTCTGCTGTCGAAACCAGGTCAACTGACGTTTGGCATAATTTCTCGTCGCCTGTTTTAGAGCCGCGACGGCGTCGGTCCGCGTCATCTCGCCAGACAGCAGGGCGGCCAGTTCACGCACGCCTACCGCCTTGATGGCGGGCAGATTGTCGGGCAACCGGCGGGCGGTCAGGGTCTGCACTTCGTCCAGTGCGCCGTGTTCGAGCATCAGATCCACGCGGGCGTCGCAGTTGCGATAGAGGTGATGTCGGTCCGGTTCGATCACCATCCCTGTCCATGAGTCTGGCGCGAGCAGAGGGCGGGTGTCGGCCTGCCAGTCGCTGAGCGACCGGCCGCTGGCGACGAAGACGCTCATGGCGCGCACCAGCCGTTGCCGGTCGCCCTGTTCGATGGCAAGGGCCGCACGGGTGTCGGTCTCGGCCAAGCGAGCGCGAAAAGCTGTTTCGCCTAGGGCGGCAAACTCGGCTTCGACCGCGTCTCGGGTTGCGAGCGGGACAGGGGGAACGTCCGCCAATCCCCGCGTCAGCGACATGAAATACAGCCCGGTGCCGCCGACTAGGATCGCAGGACGATTTTCCGCGCGCAGTTCACCAAGGATATCCAACGCCGCGCGGCTCCAGCGTCCGACGGACCAGGCATCCGCCGCGTCGGCGACGCCATACAGTCGATGATCGGCCTGGGCTTCATCTTCAACCGACGGGCGGGCCGTCAGGATGCGCAGGTCGGCGTAAAGCTGTTGGCTGTCGGCGTTGATGATCACCGCGC
The DNA here is from genome assembly GCF_000964075.1 of Brevundimonas sp. KM4. Lineage (NCBI taxonomy): Bacteria > Pseudomonadati > Pseudomonadota > Alphaproteobacteria > Caulobacterales > Caulobacteraceae > Brevundimonas > Brevundimonas sp. KM4. The sequence goes on from NZ_JZRG01000012.1 coordinate 112,767, forward strand.
CCGTTTCGCGCGCCATCTTCAGCGCGAGCGCCGACTTGCCCGACGCGGTCGGGCCGGCGATCAGGGTGATTGGGGGCGGCTTGGACAAATCGTGGCTCGCGGGAAGGGTTCGAGGGCGATAGAACGCGCGCATCATCGCCTGCAAGTCCCTTGGAGATCGCCTTGGTCGAACGCACCGCCGTCATCGCCGCCCTAGACGCCGTCATCGATCCGGTTTCCGGCCAGGGGCTGGTCGCCGCCGGTCTGGTTCAGGGATTGGTCGTGGCCGAGGATCGCGCGGGGTTTGCTCTGGAAGTCGATCGCAGCCAGGCGGCCGCCTACGCGCCGGTTCGTGACAAAGCGGAGGCTGCGCTGAAGGCCATTCCCGGCATGGCGCGCGTCTCGGTCATTCTGACCGCCGAGACCCAGCCTACTGCTGCGCCGCGCACGGCGGGCCTTTCCAAGGCGGCCGTTGATCAGGGCCGCGCCAAGGCGCCGGTCCCCACAGATCGTCCCCCCCATGTCCGCCGCGTCCTGGCCGTCGCCAGCGGCAAGGGCGGGGTCGGCAAGTCCACCGTCGCGGTGAACTTGGCCGCCGCACTTTCGGCGCGCGGGCTTTCGGTCGGCATTCTCGACGCCGATGTTTATGGGCCGTCGCTGCCGACGATGCTGGGCATCAGCGGCCAACCCGCCTACGAGGACGGCGCCATCGTGCCGCACGTCGCTCACGGGTTGAAGGCCATGTCGGTCGGCCTTTTGACCAAGATGGACGACGCCATGATCTGGCGCGGACCCATGGCGTCGCAGGCCATCACGCAGATGCTGACCCAGACGCGTTGGGGAACGGCGTATGCGCCGCTGGACGTGCTGGTGGTCGATCTGCCGCCGGGCACGGGCGATGTCCAGCTGACGCTGATCCAGAAGACGCCCCTGGATGGGGCGGTGATCGTTTCGACGCCGCAGGAAGTCGCTCTGGCCGATGCCCGGCGCGCCCACACCCTGTTCCAGCGCGTCAATGTCCCGACGTTTGGCCTGATCGAGAACATGAGCGGGCCAGTCTTTGGCGAAGGCGGGGGCAAGGCCGAGGCCGAGCGCCTGTCCATCCCATTCTTGGGCGCCTTGCCGCTGGACGCCGCCTTACGAGAGGGCGGCGATGCCGGACGACCGCCGGTCGCAACCGATCCACAGGGCGATATCGCCGACCGCTTCGCCGAAATCGCCGCGCGCGTGTCCTCTGCGCTCGGGCTATAGAAAAAGCCGCCGCAAGGGGTTTTCAAACGCAACCCTGTTCGCCACCTTGGGTGCTACAGATACCCAAGGAGATACGATGAGCCTCGACGCCCTGTTCAGCCCCTTCACGATCAAGGGGCTGGCCCTGCCCAACCGCATCGTCATGGCGCCCATGACGCGGTCCTTCTCGCCGAACGGCATCCCGAGCTCCGACGTCGCCGCCTATTATCGCCGTCGCGCCGAGGGCGGGGTGGGCCTGATCGTGACCGAGGGCACGGTCGTCGAGCGTCCGGCGGCGCGCAACGACGCCAATGTTCCAGTCTTCCACGGCGAAGCGCTGCCGGAATGGAAGTCGGTGGTGGAAGAGGTTCATGCCGCCGGCGGTCTGATCGCGCCACAGATCTGGCACGTGGGCTCGGCCCGCGGACGCGGCGATGACTGGGCGCCTCTGGGCAAGGTGGACAGTCCGTCGGGCATGACCATGCCGGGCAAGACCAGGCTGGAGCCGATGACGGAGGAGGACGTCGCCGACACAATCGCCGCCTTCGGCCGGTCGGCCCGCGCGGCTCGAGACCTCGGCTTCGACGCTGTCGAAATCCACGGCGCCCATGGCTATCTGATCGACCAATTCTTCTGGAGCGGCCTGAATGCGCGCGAGGACCGCTGGGGCGGACCGACCATCGCGGATCGCGCCCGTTTCGGCGCCGAGGTCGTGAAGGCGGTGCGTGAAGGCGTCGGCGACGACATCCCCGTCATCCTGCGCCTGTCGCAATGGAAGCTGCAGGATTACACGGCCCGCATCGCCGAGACGCCGGAACAGATGGTCGAGTGGTTGACGCCACTATCGGACGCCGGCGTCGATGTCTTCCACTGCTCGCAGCGGCGCTTCTGGGAGCCGGAGTTCGAAGGCTCGGACCTGAACTTCGCCGGCTGGACCAAGAAGCTGATGGGCAAGCCCACGATCACCGTCGGATCCGTGGGCCTGGACGGCGAGTTCATAGCGGCCTTCGGCGGCGAAGGTTCAAAGCCCGCTTCGCTGGACGGTCTTTTGCGCCGTCTGGAGAACGAGGAATTCGATCTGGTCGCCGTCGGCCGCGCGCTGCTGGCCGATCCTCAGTGGGTCGCCAAGATCCGCGACGGTCGCGAAGACGAGCTGCGCAACTTCGAGCGTTCGGACCTGATGACCCTGTCCTAATCGGGAAACGTCGAGCCGGTTACGCCGGCTCGACGATCACGCCCGTGCCGTAGCACAACACCTCGGTCACGCCCGGCATGATCTCCGTCGCATCATAGCGGACGGCCAGGATGGCGTTGGCGCCGTGGGCCTGGGCGTGTTTGACAAGTTCGTCATAGGCTTCCTGACGCCCGGCCTCAGCCAGCTTCACATAGGCGCCGACGCGGCCGCCCAGCATGGACTGAACCCCGCCGATGGCGTCGGATATGGCGTTGCGAGAGCGGACCGTGACGCCGCGCACCAGGCCGATGTGGCGCGTGACGCGAAAGCCGGGCAGGTCGTTGGTCGTGGTGACGTACATCTGTTTCTCCTAGCGGCGTTCCAGCACGCGAAAGGTGAAGGCGTGGTCGTCCTTCTCGCCCGCCGCGTGCGATTCCGACGATACCTCGACCCAGGCGGTTTCGTCGAATGACGGAAAGACAGTGTCGCCTTCGGGCGAGGCGTCCACTTCCGTGATGTAGAGGCGTTTGGCGCGGGGCAGGGCGACCTCAAACAGGGCTGTGCCGCCGATGATGCAGATCTCCTCGACGCCATCGTCCTCGGCGGTTTCGCGTCCGATCTCGATGGCCTCGTCCAGAGTGGCGCAGACCAGCGCGCCTTTGGCCATGCCGTCGGCTTCGTAGGACTCGTCACGCGTCAGTACGATGTTCAACCGACCCGGCAGAGGCTTCAACGGCAGGCTCTCCCAGGTCTTGCGACCCATAAGGCAGGGCTTGCCCACGGTGATGGCCTTGAACCTCTGCAAGTCGCTGCGGAGCCGCCAGGGCAGGTCGCCGTCGCGGCCAATGACGCCGTTACGTCCACGCGCGACGACCAATGCGATCAGAGGAACGGTCATGCTTTCGGCTCCAGCCACTTCAGCCATTTGCGCTGCATGGCTTGCTCAAGATCTATGTCCGCCCGCGCGCAGTAGATCAGCAGCATCCCCAGCACATCCGCCGCTTCGTCACCCAGCGCCTGGCTGTCGGGCGCGCCTCGTGCTCGGCCGGTCAGACGCAGATGCTCGGCGGTCAGTTCGCCAAGCTCTTCCTGAAGCTTGAGCAAGGCCCAGTCGCGGTCGCGTTCGATATCGTGTTCGGCGGCATAGATGTCGGAGATGCGAAGCACCGACGCGGTCAGATGGCGCAAATCCATCTGTTCAGCGACGCTCGACGCTGACGCCGTCCGCCGCGAAGGCCTGAAGGCGCGACCGGGCGTCGGCGTCGTTCAGCGTATAGGCGTCGAGGAAATCCTCAGTCGCCCGGATGACCTGATCAAACTGCTCGCCTTGCGCCGTCCCCGGCAGCTGGTGGTCAGCGCCCGCGAAGATCATGAGAGTTTTGTCGCCGGCCGGGCTGTTGTCGAACGGCGCGCGATGATCGCGCCAATCGCTGACGAAGCCAGGCACCAGATCTTGATCGCCGGTGATCACCAACAGCGGACGGTCAAGCGTGCGGTAGCTGTCGGAGGTGACGAGGCCGGGGATCGAGCCGGCCGAGGAAAAGGCGATCACGCCTTTCACCGCCGGGTCGCCTGCTGGCCCGGCAGCCGTAACGGCGCCGCCCTCGATCACGGACATCAGAGAGCCAAACGAATGCCCCGCCACGATCAGCGGTTTGCCCGAATGCGCATGGGCGGCGATGCCGCGTGCGACGCCCAGGTCGATCAGCCTGGTCGAGAAGGCGGCGCGATTGTCGTATTTCTCATGTTCCGGATGACGCAGGGAATCGACGTGAAGCGGTGCGATTACCGTGAAACCATGCGCCGCCCAGGCCGACAGAATGCGAGCATAGGCCGTCGGCGAACCGTTATAGCCGTGGCTGAACACCACCACGCCGCGTTCGATCGGAGCGGTCCAGATGCTGATCGGTATGGCCCGACCGTCCGGCGCCGGCACCCTGATTTGTACCGGTGTGATCTCGGCGGCTTCAACGGCGGATGAGATCGGCTGAGCGATGGCCGACGCTGCCGGTGCTGCGAGCAGAATGAGACCAAGAGAGAAAGCGCGGATCATCGTGAATGACCTTAAACGGCGACGGCTGCCTTGATGTGCGGCCAGGCCTCGTAGCCTTCGAGGGTGAAATCCGAGAGGTCGAAGGCGAATAGGTCGGTCTTGGGCGCGATCTGCATGACGGGCAGGGGCAGGGGCTCGCGAGTCAGCTGAAGTTCGGCCTGTTCGAGATGGTTCAGATACAGGTGGGCGTCGCCGAAGGTGTGGACGAAGTCGCCCGGCTCCAGACCCACGACCTGGGCCAACATCATCGTCAGCAGGGCGTAGGAGGCGATGTTGAAGGGCACGCCTAGGAAGACGTCGGCGCTGCGCTGATACAGCTGGCAGCTGAGCTTTCCGTCGGCGACGAAGAACTGGAACAGGCAGTGGCAGGGCGGCAGGGCCATGTCGTCGACATCGGCCGGGTTCCAGGCGGTGACGATGTGGCGGCGGCTGTTGGGATTGGTCTTCAGCCCATGAACCAGTTTCTCGATCTGGTCGATGACGCGGCCGTCCGGCGCGGTCCAGGACCGCCATTGCTTGCCATAGACCGGACCCAACTCGCCCTCGGCGTCGGCCCATTCGTCCCAGATGCGAACGCCATTGTCCTTCAGATAGGCGATGTTGGTCTCGCCACGCAGGAACCACAGCAGTTCGACGATGATCGACCGCAGATGCAGCTTCTTGGTCGTCAGGACCGGGAAACCCTTGGACAGATCGAACCGCATCTGGCGGCCGAAGACCCCCAGGGTGCCGGTGCCGGTGCGATCGTCGCGGCGGACCCCATTTTCGAGGATGTCGCGCAGCAGGTTCAGATACTGCCGCTCGGGATGATCGGCCGGCGCGGTTAGCGTCTCGGTCAGGTTCGGTGACCTTAAGTCCGATCCAGTAGCAAAGTGCCCGCTGCCGTCCATCATCGAGTCCCCAACCTCGGCCAAGGCCGCGCTGAGTCACTTAAGAAGTTCCTAACTAAGGGGTCGCGTCTTGAATTTCATGAAGACGCTTGGAGCTCGAGATACTTGTGGGCGAATCAGCCGCCGAAGCCGCCTTCGTCGAGGAAGGTCTGTTCTTCAGGCGTCGTCCGGCGGCCCAGCGCGGTGTTTCGGTGCGGGAAGCGGCCAAAGCGGACGATGATGTCGCGGTGGAGCTTGCCCCACTTCTCCAACTCCTCGTCGCCCGCGACCAAGGCCATGTAGCGGTCCTGATCCTCGATCCGTTCGGAATGTTCGAAGGGCAGCAGCAGGAAGTTCTTAAGCGCCGGCTCGACCGCCAGATGCAGATCGCGGGCTACGGCTTGGTTTGCAAACATCAGGGCGAGCGGGTCGGTGGCGAACTGATGCGCCGTGCCGCGAAAACTGTTTCGGGGATACTGGTCCAGCAGAATCAGCAGCGCCAGGGCGCCCTCGGCCGTGTCCATCCAACCGTCCAGTTCGCGGCGCGCGGCGGCCCAGTGCAGGGCGTGGCCTCGGTCGCGGAAGTCGGCGTCGAACGCCTCGTCCTTGGCGAACCACTTTTCGGGCCCAGCCCCTTTCCAGAAGGCGACGACGTCGGATGGGGTTATGAAGGCGGTCATGACCCAGACCCTACCCAATCCGCTTCCCGTCTTCCATGACCGCGACTGCGACCTTTCGATCATTCGCGGCAAGCGCGTAGCCATGATCGGTTACGGCAGCCAGGGCCGGACCCATGCGCTGAATCTGCGCGATTCGGGCGTGACCGACATCGTGGTGGGTCTGAAGGCCGACTCCAGAACACGCGACCTGGCGCGCGCCGACGGGTTTGAGGTGATGACGGCCGGGCAGGCTGCGTCGGGCGCGGACGTGGTCGCCGTCATGACGTCAGACGAGGCGCACCGCGATCTGTGGCGCGACGAACTGGAGCCGAACGTGCGGCCGGGCGCGGCCCTGGTCTTCGCCCACGGCCTGTCGGTGCGATTCGGCCTGGTCGAACCGCGCGCGGATCTGGACGTCATCCTGGCCTCGCCAAAGGGGATCGGGCCGCGCATCCGCGATCTGTACGAAGCCGGGGAGGGGGTCTTCTGTCTGTTTGGGGTGCAGCAGGACACGACGGGCGGCGCGCATGCCCTGGGCCTCTCTTATGCGGCGGCCCTGGGCTGCGGGCGCAAGGGCATTCTGCAAACCACGATGCGCGACGAGTGCGAGAGCGACCTGTTCGGCGAACAGGTGGTGCTGTGCGGCGGGATCGCCGAGCTGATCGATTCCGCCTTCATGAAGCTGGTCGACGCCGGCTATCCGCCCGAGGTGGCGTGGTTCGAATGTTTTTACGAGACCAAGCTGGTGACCGACCTGATGTACGAGCGCGGCATCGCCGGCGCCTTCGCCAAGATTTCGAACACGGCGGAATACGGCGCCTATCTGACCGGACCGCGCGTCATCGGAGCCGAGTCTCGCCAGGCGATGGATCAGGTGTTGGCCGATGTTCAGGGCGGGGCGTTCGTGCGGCGGCTGATGGCCGATTATGACGCGGGCTCGCCCGACCTGACCGCGCGCCGAAAGGCGCTGGGCTCAAGAACCATCGAGTCGGTTGGAGCGCATCTGAATGCGGTGGCGCGCCAGGCGATGGAGAGCGCGGCGAACGACGACTGACGCGGTTCTGGCAGCGGGCGAACACCCGCTGTCGCATCGTCGATTTTTCTGAGGAGAAGATGGTCGGAGTGAGAGGATTCGAACCTCCGACCCCTGCGTCCCGAACGCAGTGCTCTACCAGGCTGAGCCACACTCCGACCGTGGGGGCTGGCCTGGCGGCGTCGCCCCGAAGTGAGGACGCGGCTTATAGCCATGGGTTTGATAGGCCGCAAGCGCCCATTTCGACCCATCTTCACGACAAGCGAAAATAGTCCTGAAAGAGGGTGTTGCATCCCAAAACAGCTTGGCGTATCTGACCGCCTCCGCCGCACAGAGTGCTTCGGAAACGCTGGTCCTGCTGGGGAATGGTGTAATGGTAACACTACGGTTTTTGGTACCGTCATTCTAGGTTCGAGTCCTAGTTCCCCAGCCATCCGCCGACAAAGGTCGGCGCCGCCGAACCACTTCACAGCTTCAGCATTATCATCTGCGCCAGGCCTTCCGTCCGGATGTCCGGCTACCTAGCTTGACCGCAGACTGCTGCTGAGGAGAACGATAATGGTCACCGCCAAAGAAAAGCGCCTGGCGCCCCTGAAGACGCCGACGAGCCTGTCGGAGGAGGCGACCCAGAGCATTTCCGCCGCTCTGACCGGCCTGCTGGCCGATACGTTCGCTCTCTACATCAAGACAAAGAATTTCCACTGGCACGTCTCGGGTCCGCATTTCCGGGACTACCATCTGATGCTGGACGAGCAGTCGGCGGAAATCCTAGCCATGACCGATCCGATGGCCGAGCGGGCGCGCAAGATCGGCGGGACCACCCTGCGCTCCATCGGTCAGATCGCCAAGGAATCACGCATCGCCGACAACGACGCAGACTATGTCGACCCGCTCGATATGCTGGCGGAGCTTCGTGACGACAACGGTGAACTGATCGGCCGGATGCGCGAGGTGCATGACTTGTGCGACGAGCATAACGACGTCGCGACCGCCAGCCTGCTGGAGAACTGGATCGACGAAAGTGAGAAGCGAGTCTGGTTCCTGTTCGAATCGGGTCGTCGCGGCAACGGCTGAGGAACCGCAGCGCTTGCGCCGTCTTATGTATCGTCGATAGTCGATGACGGATGGCGCAGGAGGGGCGTGTGAAGCAGGTTTCGGTGATCTGCGGTTTGGCGATCGTCGGGGTGCTGGCGGCCTCGCCCGCCTCAGCCGATATGTCCAAGGCGTTCGGCAATACGATCGTGTCCCATTATCCGAACGGCCAGTGGGTCCGGCACTATTTCGAGCCGGATGGGCGCTACACCTCTCAGTTTTCGGACGGGCGACGTGTGGCGGCCCGCTGGTCGGCCGAGGGCGACAAGATCTGTCTGTCCGGCTTCAGCCCGCGCCAGATCCTGCCACGCTTCTGCAGCCGGATGGTCGAAGCGGATGTCGGCGACAGCTGGCGCGCCCGCGATCCCTTGGGACGCTCCATACGCAACGAACTGGTCGCGGGACGTCGCTGAGGCCTTGCCCTGAGCGGCGTCACCCTCTAGACGCGACCGCCTACCCGATGCGGATGTGGCGGAACTGGTAGACGCACTGGATTTAGGTTCCAGCGCCGAGAGGCGTGGAGGTTCGAGTCCTCTCATCCGCACCAAGACAAAAAAGGCCCCGGATCGCTCCGGGGCCTTTCTCTATTCTTGGCCTATCGCCCTTGCGGGTTATTTGAGGCCGATAGCTGGGCCTGCCGCGATTGGTGCGACAGGCCCGGTTTGGTCTTAGCGGATCGGCGGCACGGGCGGCGGCGGAACGTCACCATCCGTTTCGTGAACCTCGACCACACCGCGACCCAGGTGGCTCTTGCGGTAGCCGTAGGCGAAGTAGATCAGCAGGCCGATCCCGCCCCAGATCGGCAACACCATCTTGGCGTCGTGCGGCAGGTTCCAGAACAGGAAGGCGCAGCCGAACGCCGACAGGGGCGCGAACACCCAGATCAGCGGCGTGCGGAACGGACGGCGACGGTTCGGATCCTTGACCCGCAGCACCAGCACCGCGATCGACACCATGAAGAAGGCGAACAGGGTTCCCGAGTTCGAGATGTCGGCCAGCTGACCGACCGGGAACAGGGCGCCGGCGATGGCGACCGCGATGCCGGTGGCGGCGGTCACGATATAGGGCGTCTTCCACTTGGGGTGGATCTTGGTCAGGCCTTCGGGCAGCAGGCCGTCGCGCGCCATCACGAAGAAGATGCGGGTCTGACCAAAGATCATCATCAGGATGACCGAGGGCAGGGCCAGGAGGGCGGCGGTGCCCAGGGCGTTGCCGATCTGGGGGTGACCGACGACGCGCAGAACGTGGGCCAGGGCCTCGTTAGAGCAGACCAGCATTTCTGCGTTGGCGGGCAGGGCGCAGGCGGCCACGAAGGCGGGCGAGCCCGGCTGTACCGCTTCACCGGCGGCGCCCAGAACCGGCTGAGCGCCGATAGCGCCGGCGGCGCCGAGCGCAACCAGCAGATAGAAGATCGTGCAGATGGCCAGCGAACCAATGAGGCCGATGGGCACGTTGCGCTGCGGATTCTTGGTTTCCTCGGCCGCCGTCGAAACGGCGTCAAAGCCGACATAGGCGAAGAAGATCGAGGCTGCGGCGCCGACGATGCCCATGCCCGAATATTGGCCGAACAGGCCATTTGGAGCGAACGGCGACAGGTTCGCCGACTTGATGACGGGCAGGGTGATGACGATGAAGACCGTCAGGGCGATGACCTTGATCGCGACCAGGATCGCGTTGACGCGAGCCGATTCCGTGGTGCCGACCATCAGCAGAGCCGTCACCAGCAGGGCCACGACGATGGCGGGGATGTTGACGATCCCGGCCGAGAAGTCAGGCGTGGGGATGAAGCCGTTCATCGACCAGGTCGGCCCGGCGGATAGAAGATCAGGGAAGTCGAATCCGAGCCCCTGTTCTATCAGCCCGAGCACATAGCCCGACCAACCGACCGACACGGCCGAGGCCGCCACGGCGTATTCCAGGATCAGCGCCCAGCCGACCGTCCAAGCCAGCAGTTCGCCCATCACGGCGTAGGTGTAGGTGTAGGCCGAGCCCGAAACCGGCGCCATCGACGCCAGTTCGGAGTAGCAGAGCGCCGCGACCGCGCAGACCGCGCCGGCGATGACGAAGCTGATCATCATGCCCGGTCCGGCCTTTTGGGCGGCCGAAGCAGTCAGGACGAAGATCCCGGTGCCGATGATGGCCCCGATCCCTAGAAGCGTCAGTTGAACAGGACCAAGCGACCGGTGAAGCGATTTCTTCTCGGCCGTGGCAAGGATCGCGTCGAGCGACTTAACGCGCCACATAAAATACCCCCACGTTTTGATGCAGCCCCTCGGCTGCTTGGGGCGGACGCTAGCGACGGATGAGGCGGCGCGCAACGCGCATGACGGGGTGGTTAAGGCGCGACGACGCTTTCGTGATCGCCTGTCGGCAGGCTAGAGGCGACGCATGCTGCCCATCCACGCCGTTCTTGAACCGCTGAAAGCCGCGCTGAGCGCGGGCAATACGGCCGTGCTGGCGGCGCCGCCGGGGGCGGGCAAGACGACGGTCGTGCCGCTGGCCCTGCTGGATCAGCCGTGGCTGCAGGGCAAGGTGCTGGTGCTGGAGCCGCGACGCCTGGCCGCACGGGCGGCGGCCGATCGGATGGCGACAACGCTGGGCGAACAGCCGGGCGAGACGGTGGGGTATCGCACCCGGCTGCAGACCCGCATTGGGCCGAATACACGCATCGAGGTGATCACCGAGGGCGTCTTCACGCGCATGATTCTGGACGATCCGGGTCTTGAGGGCGTCGGTGCGGTCCTGTTCGACGAGTTTCACGAACGCAGCCTGGACGCCGACCTCGGGCTTGCGCTGGCGAGAGACACGCAAGGGCTGCTGCGCGAGGACCTGCGGCTGCTGGTCATGTCGGCGACGCTGGATGTGGTCGGGGTCTCGCGCCTGCTCGACGGGGCGCCAGTGATCGAGGCCGAAGGACGGGCCTGGCCGGTCGAGACCCGGTATCTGGGCCGCAATCCGTCGGAACGGTTCGAAGAGGCTGTGGCGCGGGCCTGTCTGACCGCCTTGGGGGAGGAGACAGGGTCGGTGCTGCTCTTCCTGCCGGGGCAGGGCGAAATCCATCGGGTGGCTAGGCTGGTGAACGAGCGGCTGCGGCTGCCGAACGTCGATGTCGTGCCCCTGTACGGCGGGCTGGACCGGGTCGAACAGGACCGGGCCATCGAACCGGCGGCGCCGGGGCGGCGCAAACTGGTGCTGGCGACCTCGGTTGCGGAAACCAGCCTGACCATCGAAGGCGTGCGTGTGGTGATCGACGGCGGCCTGTCGCGCGTGCCGCGCTTCGAACCGTCCAGCGGCCTGACCCGGTTGGCGACGGTCAAGGTCAGCCGATCCTCCGCGGAACAGAGGCGTGGCCGGGCCGGGCGCACCGAGCCGGGCGTCTGCTACCGCCTGTGGGACGAGGAACAGACGCGCGGGCTGGTCCCGCATCAGCGGCCGGAAATCCAGGAGGCGGACCTGACCGGACTGGCCCTGGACCTGGCGCGTTGGGGCGCCCGCTCGGTCGAGGGACTAGCCCTGCTCGACCCGCCGCCGGCCGGCGCCCTGGCCGAGGCGCGCAAGGTGCTGACACGTTTGGGGGCGCTGGATGCCGATGGCGGACTATCGAAACACGGGCTGCGCCTGACGAAGATCCCGCTGTCGCCGCGGCTGGCCCATATGGTCGCCGTGGCGTCCGACGCCGGCGACGCGATGACGGGGGCACGGATCGCGGCGGTGTTGAGCGAGCCGGGTCTGGGCGGGTCGAGCATCGATCTGGCGGATCGCCTGATCGGGCTAGAGCGTGATCGGACGCAGAGAGCACGCGATTCGATCAAGCTGGCGGAGCGCTGGGCGCGTGCGGCGGGCGGAGGATCGGGGCGGACGATCGATCCAGGACTGCTGCTGGCCGAGGCCTTTCCCGAGCGGATCGCAAAGGCGCGGGGCAAGGCGGGTGAATACCTTTTGGCTAGTGGGCGAGGAGCCGTGCTGGAGGCGACCGACCATCTGGCGCGTCAGCTCTGGGTGGCGATCGCCGAACTCGGCGGCGGCGACACGCGCGACCGGGTGCGACTGGCGGCGGCGCTGGAGGCGGACCGGATCGACAGCGATCTGGCGCGCCTGATCTCGACGGAGGACCGACTAGCGCGCGAACCGTCGGGGCGGTCGGTGATCCGCCGTTCGCGCCGCATCGGGGCCATCGTGCTGGACGAAAAGGTCGTCGGCGCGCCGGATGCGGAGACCTTGACCGCCGCCCTTCGGGCCGAGATCGAGGCGGATGGGCTGGGCGCGCTGAAATGGGGCGAGCAGGCGTCGGGACTGCGCGCACGTCTGGCCTTCCTGCACGCGCGCGACCCAGCCTGGCCCGACATGTCGGACAACGCCCTGCTGGCGGCGCGTGAGGACTGGCTGTGGCCTCTGCTGGATGGGGCAAAGTCGCTGGACGGGATTGCCGACGGTCGTCTGGTCGAAGCCCTGCGCGGACTGATCCCTTGGGACCTACAGCGCCGCCTGGACGAGCTGGCGCCCCCGCGTCTGGTCACGCCGCTAGGCTCGGCGGCCATCGACTACGCCGCCGAGGGCGGGCCGCGCGTGGATATTCGGGTGCAGGAACTGTTCGGCGTCACGACGCATCCCACCGTCGGCGGCGTGCCCTTGACCCTCGCCCTACTGTCGCCGGCGCGACGGCCGGTGCAGGTGACCAAGGACTTGCCGCGTTTCTGGTCGGGGTCGTGGGCGGCGGTGCGTGCGGAGATGCGCGGCCGCTATCCCCGTCATCCGTGGCCGGAAAACCCGGCTGAGGCGCAAGCGACGAACCGGGCCAAGCCGCGCGGCGCCTGATCGCCTTGACGCGGCGGGCGGGAAACGGGCATCGCTGGGATAACCGGGAGAAGAAGATGTCCGACGTCCTGCCGAAGAACTCCACCGGCCGCGTGCTGTTCGCCAGCCTGATCGGCACGACGATCGAGTTCTTCGACTTCTATATCTACGCCACGGCGGCCGTGCTGGTGTTCCCGACGCTGTTCTTCCCCGGCGAGGATCCGGGGACGGCACTGCTGTCCTCGTTCGCGACCTTCTCCATCGCCTTCTTCGCGCGGCCCATCGGGGCTCTGGCTTTCGGGCATTTCGGGGACCGGGTGGGACGCAAGGCGACGCTGGTCGCGGCGCTGATGACCATGGGCCTTTCTACCGTGGCCATCGGCCTGTTGCCGACGCACCAGCAGGTCGGCCTGCTGGCGCCCCTGCTGCTGGCCCTGTGCCGGTTTGGTCAGGGGTTGGGTCTGGGCGGGGAATGGGGCGGGGCGGTGTTGCTGGCGACTGAGAACGCTCCGCCTGGAAAGAAGGCCTGGTTCGGCATGTTCCCCCAACTGGGCGCGCCCATCGGCTTCATCCTGTCCACCACATCCTTCATCGTCCTGACGTCGACGATGAGCGAGACCGCGTTCGAGGGCTGGGGTTGGCGCATTCCGTTCCTGGCCAGCGCCGTGCTGGTGTTTGTCGGCCTGTGGGTGCGGCTGAAGATCACCGAGACGCCTGAGTTTCAGAAGGCGGTCGACCGCGACGAGCGAGTCAAGGCGCCCGCCATGACCCTGTTCGCCCATCACAAGGCGGCGCTGGTGCTGGGGACGTTCAGCGGCGTGACGACCTTCACCCTGTTCTATCTGATGACCGTCTTCGCCTTGGGCTGGGCGACGACGGGAATGGGGCTGGCGCGGGCCGATGTGCTGCCCATCCAGTTGATCGGCGTGCTGTTCTTCGCCGCCTTCATACCGGTGACAGCCTTGCTGGCGGATCGATACGGGCAGGTCAGGGTGCTGATCGCATCTTCGGTCGGGATCGGCCTGTTCGGCTTTCTGTTCGCACCGCTGTTCGGGGGCGGTCTCAGCGGCCTGCTGATCTTCTTTGCGCTGGGGTTCGCCCTGATGGGCTGCACCTATGGGCCCATCGGCGCGGCCATGGCGCGGCCGTTCCCGACAGCGGTGCGCTATACCGGTGCGTCGATGGCCTTCAATCTGGCGGGCATACTGGGGGCGTCGCTGGCGCCCTTTGTCGCGCTGAAGCTGGCCGAGCGGTTCGGGCCGGCGGCCGTCGGCGGTTATCTAACGATTTCGGCCCTGATCACCATCGCCGCCCTGTGGGGCATGGGGCGGGTGGCGCCGGAGGAACAGCGCTAGGCTTCGTCCGTCGCGGCATAGACCATAATGCCGGTGGCGATGGCCAGGTTCAGGCTGTCGGCTCGGCCGCGCATCGGGATCTTGACGTTGACGTCGCAGGCGGCGGCCAGGGCGTCTGTCAGGCCAGCCTGTTCATTGCCCATCAGGATCAGCGACGGCCGTTGCATGACGGCCGAGCGGTGACTGACCTTGGCGTCCAGTCGTGTGCCGACGACGCTGCCGGGCCAGGTCTTGCGCCAGGTCAGGAAGGCTTCGGGCGTCGTCTTGGTGATCGAGACGGCGAAGACCGAGCCCATCGTCGCGCGCACGGCCTCGACCGAATAGGGATCGACGCAGTCGCCGATCAGGATGACGCCGCCGCAACCGGCCGCGTCGGCCGTGCGGATGATGGTGCCCAGGTTGCCGGGATCGCGCACCTGCTCCAGCGCCACCCAGCAGGGCGCCGAGGCGGGGTTCAGGCTGTCGAGAGGCGCATAGGCCTGTTCGAACACGCCCAAGACCGTCTGCGGATTGTCGCGGCGGCTGATCTTTTCGAGGATGGCGTGGGTGACGACGATGATATCGCCGCCGGCTTTAAGTGTGGCCGCCTTGGCGCGGTCCAGCAACGGATGAGGCCGGGCGTCCTCGCCGACCAGCAGCATCCGGGGCGCGCGCCCCTGGTCAAGCGCCTCGCCGATGAACTTCAAACCCTCAGCCAGGAAGGTGCCGGTCAGGTCGCGTTCCTTGCGCATATGCAGGGCGCGGACGCCCTTGACCGTGTCGTTGGTCAGGGAGGTGATGACGCGTTCGCTCATCGGCTCCACCGCGCGAAGAAGGACAGGCCGATGGCGCGGGCGTCCGGGCCGTCTTCGGACAGGGCCAGTTCGCCCCAGTCGATCCAGCCGCCGCGATCCTGGGTCGCCTCCACCATCAGATGCGCCAGGGACAGTCCTGACACACGGGCCGCATAGGCGTTCAGCAGCAGGAAGTCGGCATCGTCTGACAATAGCGCGGCGCAATCCTTCAGCAGGCCCGGCATGTCCTCAAACAGGCGCCAGACTTCCCCCGTGGGGCCGCGCCCGTATTTGGGCGGATCCAGAATGACGCCATCATATTTCGAGCCGCGACGAACTTCGCGCGCGACATATTTGCGGGCGTCCTCGACAATCCAACGGATTGGATGCTGGGCCAGGCCCGACTGTTCGGCGTTCTCGCGGGCGTAGGCGACCGACTTTTTGGAGGCGTCGACGTGGGTGACCTCTGCACCCGCGGCGGCCGCGGCCAGACTGGCGACGCCGGTATAGCCGAACAGGTTCAGGATCTTCGGCGCACGGCCGGCCGAACGTGTAAAGTCCCGCACGCGCCCGTCCAGCCATTCCCAGTTGGCCGCCTGTTCAGGGAAGAAGGCGAGGTGGCGGAAGGGGGTGAAACGGCCGGTGAACTTCACGTCGCGCCATTTCAAAGGGAAGGCGTCGATGGGGCCGTACTTGTCGAACCGCCAGCGACCGCTGTCTTCTTCCTCCTGCTGCGGATCAAAGGTCGCCGTGGCGTTTTCGAAGGCTTTCGGATCGCGGGGCGACCAGAAACACTGCGGCTCGGGCCGGACGACGGTGTAGCGGCCATAGCGTTCCAGCTTCTTGCCGTCGCCGCTGTCCAGCAGGGCATAGTCGGACCAGCCGGAGGTCACGAGGGTTTCGGGAGTTTTAGAAAGGACGGGCGCCATCGTCGGGCTGATAGGCGCTCAGGCCGCCTCGCGTCCAGCGTCCAGCGCCACGACGGTCAATTCCGGCATCTGACCGTCGCGATCGTGCGGGGTCTTGTCCCAGACGTGCGGTTCGACCGCGAGCCGCCAGGCCGCATGGACGAAGGCCAGGCTGAGCAACGCCCAATAGGCTGGCGCAGCCAGCACATCGCCCAGCCGGTAATCGAGCCCGGCGCGTCGCGCCCCGGCCGCACAGCTCATCCAGGCGACGATGACGCCCAGCGCCAGCACGCCCAGTGAGCCTCCGGGCAGGGGCGGCAGGACGCCGGAAAGCGCCCAGACGGCGATGGCTAGCGCCAGCCAGGCCAGCGTCGGGGCATGGGCGGCCGCCGACAGGATCGCCGCGCCCAAGGTCATGATCAGCGACAAGCTTCCGCGCCGTCCCAGGGCGTTCGGACGCCGCGTGTGCACGCCCCAGGTCTGCATATAACCCTTCAGCCAACGGGTGCGCTGGGGCAGCCATCGGTCCATCGCACCCGGCGGCGTCTCCCACGTCGGACTGTCGATGACGCCGAGCTTCCAGCCGAGCGACCACAGGCGAAAGCCCAGGTCCGCGTCCTCGGTGACATTGTGCGCGTCCCAGCCGCCGGCGCCTCGCAGCGCCGTCATGCGGATGTGATTGCTGGTGCCGCCAAGCGGAAAAGGCAGGCCCAATCGCGCCATACCCGGCAGGGTCACTTCGAACAGCGCCGCATATTCGAAAGCGAACTGCCGATCCAGGAACCAGGAGCCAGGCTTTGCAGATGCTCGAATACGCAGCGGCGCCTGGAGACAACCCAATCGCGGTTGTGCGACGAAGCGCGCCGCCGCCTGACGGAGTTGTTGCGGATGCGGTCGATCCTCTGCGTCATAGATGGTGACCAGATCGCCCCGCGCATGACCCAAGGCATAGTTCAAGGCACGCGGCTTGGTCTGGGGGCTGCCCGGCGGCGCGATCAGTATCTTCAGCCACGGCGGTTTTGGCGTCGCCTGGGCTACCACCAGGGTGGCCTCGTCATGCGCCTCCAGCACGATGAAGGCCTCCAGCCTGTGCGCCGGATAGTCGATCCGGCTGAGGTTGGCGATCAGTTGCGGCGTCACCGCCGCCTCATCGTAAAGCGCCGCCAGAATGGTGTAGCGCGGCCATTCGATCGGACGCGGGACGGGCGCGGGGCGGCGCAGGCTGGCGATGCCGATGACGGCCTTCCACAACGCGCACACGACGAAGGCGGCTTGGAACAACACCAAGGCGACGTCGAAAGCGGTTTCCGGCCAGCGGATCAGCGCCACGACGGAAGTCAGGGTGAGCAGGATCAAAATCGTGACCTGAAAACCGCTCGGCGTGCGTCGTGAGGCGCCGTTTCGGCGGGGTCTGATCCCTGGATGCGCCCAATCCTTCACCGCATCCGCCCCCAAAGCGCCACAACCCATAATCGCTATTTGAAACAACCGCGTTCGGCAAGTCGATTGGCGTCCGGGACGGATTGTCGCTATTCAGGGCGCCTCACCCGGAGCAGCGGCTTGTCTCAACCCTCGAACGCCTCGCGCACGACCCGAAAGCCCAAGGGCGAAGGCCATTCGCGGCGAGGCGAAATCCTGGCGGCGGCCGAGCGCATCTTCGTCGAGCACGGCTATGAAGGCGCGACGATTCGCAAGATCGCGGACGAGGTCGGGCTGTCGTCGACGGCACTCTACATGCATTTTCCGGACAAGGGCGCGATCCTGCAGGAAATCTGCCGTGACGCCTTCGCCCGGTTGATCGCGTCGAACGCCGCCGTCGCCGATGAGGCCGCGCCGCCCGAGCAGCGCCTGCGGCGGATGATCGAGGGCTATATCGAATTCGGTTTCGCCCATCCCAACGCCTATCGCCTGATCTATTTGACCCGGCCGGTCGAGGCGCGAGAAGGCGCTCAGGACGCGGCGCGCGAGCTCGGCTCCAGCCTGTTCACGACATTGGAAGCGACCGTCGGCGACGCCGTGACGGCCGGACGTATGAAGGGCGATCCCGCCACGATCGCCCAGGCGATCTGGGCTGCGGCGCATGGGATCGTGTCTCTCATGATCACCAAGCCCTATTTCCCGTGGTCCGATCGGCAGGCACTGGTTCGCACGACCCTGGACGCCCTGTTCGCCGGTCTGATCGAAGGATGAAGCGTATCTGCGTCGCCGTGGCAGCCTTGGCGTTCAGCAGCACCGCGACTCAGGCCAGGCCCCTGCGGATCATGGCGCTGGACCAGTGCGCCGACCAATATGTTCTGGCCTTGGCGCCGGATGCGGACATCGCGCTTTCGCCGCGCGCCGACGATCCTGACGCCTGGCTGCGTCAGCAGGCGGTCGGTCACAGGCGGTTGCGTCCGACGCTCGAGGCCGCCGTGGGTTTTCAGCCTGACATCGTGGTGCGCTACTGGGGCGGCGAGCCACGCTTGCTGTCGGCGCTGGCGCAGCGCGGGGTCAAGGTGGTCACGATCGATGACGCGGTGGACCTGAATGGGGTGCGCCGGAATATCCAAACCGTGGCGCGCGATCTGGGTCAAATGCAGCGCGGGCAGGCGTTAGAGCAACGGATGGACGGGCAGTTGGCCAAAGCGGCGCCGGTGAAGCGCACGGCTGAGGCGCCGGGGGCCGTGTATCTGACATCGGGGGGCTTCACCGCGGGGCCAGGCACGCTGATCGATGCGATGATGCGGGCGGCCGGATTTCGCAATCTGACGGCCACTCCCGGTTTTGGCGCACTCAGCGTCGAGCGAATCGCGATGAATCCTCCGGTGCGAATTGTGCTCGGCTTCTTCGATCAGCTGCGCGCCGACCTGCGCGGACCGGGGCGGCATCCGGTTGTTGCGCGAGCGGCCGAGGGGCGAACGGCGGCACGCCTGCCGGCCGCGACCTTGACCTGCCCGGCCTGGTTCGCCGCCGATGCGGTTGAGATGATGGCCAAGGGGCGGCCGTGAACAGAACGGTTCGGCTGTGCCTGGTTATGATCGGCTTGATCGTCGCGGCGCTGGCTCTGGCGGTGTTGGCAGGCGAGACGGCGTTCAGTGTCGATCAGTATGCGGCTGCCTTCAGCGATCCGACATCGGGTCCGGCCGAAGTGCTGTGGCAGGTGCGGGCGCCACGCGCGGTCTGCGCCCTGGTCGTCGGCGCCGCCTTGGGTTTGGCGGGCGCGGTTATGCAGGGGCTGTTGCGTAATCCGCTTGCTGATCCCGGCGTGCTGGGGGTGTCGGCGACGGCGGCCCTGGGCGCGGCGCTGGCCATCGTGCTTGGCGCTGCGGCCGTGCCGGGACTGGTCGAGCTTTCGGTCTTGGCGGGCGCGGCGCTGGCGGGCGGACTGTTGATCGCGGCGTCCAGGGCCATGCGGGCGCCCGAGGCCCTGATCTTGTTCGGGGTGGCTCTGTCCAGTTTCGCAGGCGCAGCGACGGCCTTGATCTTCAACCTGTCGCCGTCGCCGATCGCCTCGGCCGAGGTCATGTCCTGGCTGCTGGGATCGGTGCAGAACCGAAGCTGGGTCGATGTGGCCTGGGTGACGCCGGCCGTCCTCCTCGCGGGCGTCTTCGCCGCATTGTCGGGCGCGGGTCTGCGGATGCTGACCCTCGGCGATGAGGGGGCGGCGGCGTCCGGATTGAATATGGGGCGGTTGAGGGTCTTCGCCCTGATCGCGGCGGCCTTGGCCACCGGGGCTGCCGTGGCGGTGGCAGGCGTCATCGGGTTCGTGGGCCTGGCCGCACCGCATTTGGTGCGCGCGGCGGTGCGCGGCGATGCGAAGCGAATTCTGGCGCCCTCGGCGCTGGCGGGCGGGCTAATGCTGATCGTGGCTGACCTGTTGGCGCGACTGACGCCGACGGATCAGGAACTGAAGCTGGGCGTGTTCACCGCCCTGATCGGCGCGCCCCTGTTCACCCTAATCGCCTGGCGCGCGGCGCGGGAGTGGCGGCTGTGAGCCTGTTGTCGCTAGCAAAGGTTCAGGCGCGGTTGGGCAAGGCCGTCGTGCTGGATGGGGTGAGCGTGTCGGTTGCGGCGGGCGAGGTCGTGGCCCTGTGCGGACCAAACGGCGCGGGCAAGAGCAGCGCCATCCGCGCCGCTGCGGGCCTCTTGGCCACGACCGGCGGACAAATCAGGTTGGGCGGCGTGGACATCGTCGATCTGTCCCAACGCCAGCGGGCGCAGCGCGTCGCCTATCTGCCGCAGGAACGGCGCATCGCCTGGAATTTGCCGGCGGTAGAGCTGGCGGCGCTCGGCGCGCCGTTTCTGTCAGGCGCGGATGCGCTGGCACGCGCGCGAGCCGCTCTGGACGAGGTCGGCGCTGGCCATCTAGCGGACCGGGGCGTTGCTGAAATGTCAGGCGGCGAGCGCGCCCGGGTTCTGCTGGCGCGAGCTCTTGTCGTCGATGCGCCGCTGCTGCTGGCCGACGAGCCGATCGCCGGGCTGGACCCGGATGCGCAGCGTCTGGTGCTGGAGCGCCTGAGAGCGCGCGCTGACCATGGGGCAGGGGTGATGGTCAGCCTTCACGACCTGACCCTGGCTGCGACCGTGGCGGATCGCATCGTCGTGCTGGACCGGGGGCGAGTCGTCGCCGACGCCCCGCCGATCCAGGCCCTGTCACCCGCCGTCCTGCGCGAGGTGTTCGGGCTGGACGGCGCGTGGATCGAGGGGCCGGACGGGCCGCTGCTGGCGGCCCGCCGGGCTCAGTAGGCGATATAGGGCCGCGCGCCCGCCGCCGATCCGCGCGAGATGTCGGCCGAAGGCGTCAGCGGCGCCGTGCCGCCGTTCAGGCGCGCCTTGTAGACCGCCATGTTTTCCATCACCCGCATCATATAGTTGCGCGTCTCGGTGAAAGGCGCGCACTCGATGAAGTCGATGGTCTTGATCGCATCGCCGCGCGGGTCGCCGCATCGGGCGATCCACTGGCTGGGGCGCGCCGGTCCGGCGTTGTAGCCAACCGTCGCCAGCAGCATGGAACCGTTATTCGCAGCCATCAGCTCGCCCAGGTGATAGCTGCCCAGGGTCATGTTGTAGTCGGGATCCCATAACTGCTCGGCGGAATAGCTCATGCCCAGGCGGCGGGCGACGCCCGAGGCCGTGGACGGGAGAAACTGCATCATGCCGCGCGCATCGGCGCCGGAGCGGGCGCGGGGATCGAAGCTGGATTCCTGGCGTGTGATCGCTTGGGTGAATTCCAGCGGCGCGGCGCCGGCGACCTGAGGCGGGATGCGAACCGGATACATGCGCTCAGGCATGACAAAGCCGCGCTGGCTGGCGGCGCGGCCCACCATCATTGCGGTGAAACCTTCGCCATAGCCGCGCGACAGGTCCATCAGCAGGGCCAGGTCGTTGATGGTCGGGAGGTCGTTGTCGAGCTGATAGGCGAAGACGCGGAGGAGGCTCATTTCGCCGGTCTCGCCCAGGATGCGGGTGGCGCGGACGATCTCATTGCCTTCGAAGCGGGTTATGTCTGCTTGGGACGGCACAGGCTCGCCCGGCAACTGAAGCGTGGTCATCCCCGCCTTCTCGGCCGCCAGCTGACCGTAGAAGGTCTGCCAATGCTGGGCGCCGTTGCGATAGTAGGCGAGGGCGGCGTCGCGTTCGCCGCGCGCCTCGGCGGCGCGACCCAGCCAGTAGAAGGCGCGGCCCTGGGTGATCGGCGTGGACGAGGCGGTGCGCAGGGCCTCGAAATGGCGCGCGGCGACCTCGGGCTGGTTCAGCTTGGTCAGGGCGACCCAACCGGCGAAGAACTCGGCGTCCACCATCCGGTCGCCCGAGGTGAAGCCGTGACCGTTCATGGCGTCATAGGCCGCGCGCCAGTTGCCCTGTTGAAGGGCGTCGAGGAAGTAGTTTCGGCGCTCGCTCCACAGGGTGTTGTCGCCGGTCGTATGGCCCGGCGCCGGCGGAAGATTGGCCAGCAGCGCAAAGCCTTCGGACTGCCGATTTTGCGATCGCAGCAGGCGAACACGCTCCAGCACGACCGCTGGATCGGCCGCCTGGGCCGGCGTCAGATTGGCGATGACGGCGTCGGGGCTGTAGGCCGAACGAAGGGTCATCACCGCGTTCGCAATGGCGGCGCGATCAGGCGAAACCAGATTGATCATGCTGCGCGTCGCCGGTCCGTGCGGACCGAGCAGCAGCATGTTCAGCCGCGCCTCGTGATCGGCGGGCGTCAGCCAGGAACCCCATTGACTGAGGATGCGCGACTGCGGTGCGTCGTCGAACGAGCGGGTGCGCCACCAGTCGCGGACCAGGGCGCGCGCCTCATCCTGGCGGCCGCGCTGCTGCAGCGCGGAGGCGTAGGTGATGGCCCCCTCGACCGTCGTCGGCTTGCCGTCGGACATCAGGGCCAGGGCCGCGTCCGCGCCCATGCCGGAGCGGTCCAGCACCTTTTCGGCGGCGGCCCGTCTTGATTCGCCGCGCGGCCATCCCGCCAGTTCGGACTGACCGCGCGCGAGGTCCGAGTAGGATAGCTGCTCGCCCGAGGTGTCGATCAGCGCCCATTCGACCAGTTTCCGAGCCGAGGCGTCCCTAATCTGCGACATGGCGGATTGGGCGCCGAACACGTCGCGCGCACGGGCCGCCGCCAGCCCCTGACGAAACAGCGCCGTGTCCTGATCATTCAGCACGCGACCCTGATAGGTCGCTGAATAGCCGGGCACGGACGAAGACGCCGAGGCATAGGGCACAGGCTGGGTGGGCAGGGCGTCCTGCGGGTTCGGCGCAAGGACGGCGAGGGCCGCCGCCAGACTGGTCGCGATCATGATCTGTCCTGTTCCCATTCAATCCCGGTTGCGGCGGAGCCGCTGGCGACCTAACGTCCCGCGCTCATTGCAAAGGCGATGAACATTCGTCCATCGTCACTCCCCACGCAGGCCAGCTTAGTCTCATGAACGCCCCCTTGTTCAAGGGCGTGATCACCGCCCTGATCACACCACTTCGTGACGGAAACGTGGACGAAGCCGCATTCGCCAAACTGCTCGAGCGTCAGATCGCCGCAGGGGTCCACGGCGTCGTCCCGATGGGCACGACGGGCGAGGGCGCCAGCATGGATCTGGATGAGCACAAACACGTCATCGAGCTGTGCGTGCGTCTGACGGCCGGGCGCGTCGCTGTCATCGCCGGCACCGGATCTCCCTATACCAAGGAAGCCATCGATTTGACCCGCCACGCCAAGACGGTGGGCGCGGACGGGGCGCTGATCGTGACGCCCTATTATATTCGTCCGTCCCAGGCGGGCATGGCGGCGCATTTCGAGGCGGTCGCTGACGCCGTGCAACTGCCCATCCTGCTGTACAATGTGCCGGGCCGGACGGGGTCCGATCTGTCCAATGAGACCGTGGCGAGGCTGGCGGCCCACCCGAACATCGTCGGCATCAAGGACGCCACGGGCGACATGAGCCGCGTCAGCTGGATGCGCGCGAACATCGATGGCCAGTTCGACCTGATCTCGGGCGACGACCCCAGCTATCTCGGCTACCACGCCCATGGCGGCGTCGGCCTGATCTCGGTGGCGTCCAATGTCGCGCCAGAGGCCATGGTCGCCTTGCACAATGCGATGACCGCCGGCGATTACGCGACGGCGCGCGACTGGCAGGACCGGCTGATTAGTTTGTGCAAGGCGCTGTTCCTGGACAACTCGCCCGCGCCGACGAAATACGCCTTGGCCAAGCTTGGCTTATGCAACGAGGAGGCGCGTCTGCCGCTGTCGCCGACCTCCGATGCGGTCAAACCCTTGATTGACGGCGCCATGGCGGCGGCGGGCGTCATCTGATGGCGCCCAAGCCGCAATCGAAGTCCAAGGTCATCGCCGAAAATCGCCGCGCGCGGTTCGACTATTTCCTGGAAGACAATATCGAGGCCGGGATCCAGCTGCTGGGCACCGAGATCAAGGCGCTGCGTGACGGCCGGGCCAATATCGCCGAAAGCTATGCATCCGTTGAAGGGCGCGAGATTGTGCTGATCAACGCCGACATCCCGCCGTACAAACAGGCGAACCGCTTCAACCACGAGCCGCGCCGACCGCGTAAACTGCTGCTGCACAGAAAGCAGATCGACAAGTTGATGGGCGCGGTCCAGCGCGACGGCCAGACAATCATTCCGCTGAAGCTCTATCTGAACGATGCGGGCAAGGCGAAGCTGGAGATCGCGTTGGCCAAGGGCAAGAAGCTGCACGACAAGCGCGAAGCCTCGGCCGAACGTGACTGGCAGCGCGACAAGGCCCGCCTGATGCGCGACAAGGGCTGAGGCTCAGGCCTCGATCAGGGTTCGTGCGCGCGCGAAGATGTCCTCGAACATCTGCGGCGTCAGGCGACCGGTGTTCGTGTTCAGTCGAGAGCAGTGATAGCTGTTCAGAATGACGTAGCCGCCGGCTTTGCCCTGCGCCCCGTGACCCGCCGGCATTGCTGACGCAGGCCGTCCGAACGCTTTCAGGATGTTGCGGCGCGAGACGTCGCCCAAGGTCACGACCACCTTCAGGTTGGGCAGCAGCTTGAGCCTGTCGATCAGGAAGGGACGGCAGGTCGTCTCCTCGATCGGCAGAGGCTTGTTGCCGGGTGGCGCGCACCGGACCGCATTGGTGATCATGCAGTCCGTCAGCGTCAGGTCATCGTCGCCGTTACGATCGTAATGGCCTTGCGCAAAGCCGGCCTTCTTCAGGGTGTCGTACAGCAACCAGCCGGCGTGATCGCCGGTGAAGGGCCGTCCCGTCCGGTTTGCGCCGGTCCGGCCAGGCGCGAGACCGGCGATCAGCAGACGCGCGTTCGGATCGCCGAACGAGGCGGCCGGCCCGTTCCACCAGTCTGGATTCTGGCGCGCATTCTCCTGACGATAGGCGACCAGGCGCGGGCATAGGGGGCAGTCGCGGGGCGGTTCGGGCGTCAGGGTCATTGGGCGGCCTTCGGGCGACCGAAGTCGGTCATTAGATCGTTCAGGTCCAGGAAGGCGTCGGCCTGACGACGCAGTTCGTCGGCGATATGAGGCGGCTGCGTCTTCTGGGTCGAGATGACAGTGACCCGCACGCCCCTGGCCTGGACCGCCTGAACCACCCGCCGGAAGTCGCCGTCGCCGGAGAACAGCACCGCATGGTCGATGTGCGGAGCCAGCTCCAGCATGTCCACCGCGATCTCGATGTCCATATTGCCCTTGATCCGGCTATGGCCGCTAGTGTCCGTGAACCGCTTCACCGGCTTGGTGACGACCGAAAAGCCGTTGTAGTCGAGCCAGTCCACCAGCGGCTTCACCGGCGAGAATTCTTCGCCCTCGACCACGGCCGTATAGTAGTATGCGCGGGTCAGGATGGACCTCTCGCGGAACCAGTCCAGCATCCGCCGGAAGTCCATGTCGTGCTGCAGGGCGCGGGCGGCGGAGTAGAGGTTCGAGCCGTCGATGAAGATCGCCAGCCGGTCGGTGGGATGAAACATGGTCGAAGCCGTCGAAAGAGATGAAAAATCGGATCGCGCGGTCGCCGTCGGAATCGATGACGGGGTCGACCTGAATGATGCAGTCATCGTGGCCCTGGGCTGCAATGACAAGGGGGCATGGTCGTCCTGCACTGAAGCGCTGGAGGCGGCGATCGCGCGTTTTCGCAGCGAAGGCATTGATGTCGTCGCACGCTCGTCTTGGTGGTCTTCTCAAGCTTGGCCCGATCCGCACGATCCCGCCTTCCTGAATGGCGTGGTCATCGTCCGCACAGAACACGATCCCCATGCCCTGATGGCGGCGCTCGGCCGGATCGAGGACGCGTTCGGCCGCGAGCGGTCGGTTCGCAATGCGCCGCGGACGCTCGATCTGGACCTGATCGCCTACGGACGATTGAGCGGTGATCTGCAGGGGTTGATCCTGCCCCATCCCCGCGCGGCCGAGCGGCGGTTTGTCATGGGGCCCCTCGCCGAAATCGCGCCGGATTGGGTGCATCCCACGACGCATCAAAGGGCTGCGGCGCTCGTCGTGTCTGCCAAGGTGGGGACGGACGCCCATGCGGTCTAGCCGACGGCGGATTGAGCTAGCGCTAATTCAGACGCGATTGGCCGCGCCGTTAGGATTGGCGATCGCAGTCGCCGCAGTAGCAGTTCTGATCTGCATTTTCGTAGTGCTGATAAAGCCCAATCCTGCTCGCTTCGATCCATGGAGCAGCATCCATACTGATGACCCCAGTGTTTATTGCAGAACGTATGGCGAGGGCGGGACGGTCTGCTCCCAGGTTCCTGAAGGCGTCCGAAACTTCAGAGAACGGCAAGCCACGGTCCCGCGAAGTGCGCCTTGACGCCCAACTTCCGCCCCTGTGGCGTTGCAAAAAGCCGTCCTCATCTGTATTTGACGCGGTTCTCCCCCGCGTTCGAGGAATTTCATGGCCCGCGTCACCGTCGAAGACTGCATCGAGAAGGTTCCGAACCGCTTTGGTCTGGTGCTGATGGCTGGCCACCGCGCCCGCAGCATCGCCAACGGCGCCGCCCTGACGATCGACCGCGACAACGACAAGAACCCTGTCGTGGCTCTGCGCGAAATCGCCGACGACACCGTCGTGCCGGACGAACTGCGCGAGACCATCATCACCACGCTGCAACGCGTCGATGAGCGCACGGAAGCCGAGGACGAGGCCGAAACGGTCGCCTTGCTGGCCTCGCCGCAGCACATGAACATGGCCGAGGCGGAACTGATCCGCGCCCTGCAAAGCGACCGCGACGGCGGTCAGGAGGAGCGGTACTGACGCCCGAGGGAGCCCCTGGCGTCACTATCCTGCCGGCGCGGACCGAGACGGTTCCGCCGGCGCCCCAAGCTGCAAACAAAAACGACCCTCAGACGGCGCTCGTCGACCCGGCGCCGCAGCCCAAGCGCGCGCCGATCCTGCGTCAGTTCGAGCTGATCGAGGCCGTTAAGGCCTATGACCCTACCGCCGACGAAGCGCTTCTGAACCGCGCCTACGTCTATGCGATGAAGATGCACGGCTCGCAGTTGCGCGCCTCGGGCGATCCCTATTTTGCCCACCCGATTCAGGTCGCGGGGATCCTGACCGATTACAAGCTCGACACCGCCACCATCGTCACCGCCCTGTTGCACGACGTGGTCGAGGACACGACCGCGACGCGCGACGACATCGCCGGCATGTTCGGCGAAGAGGTCGCGGTCCTGGTCGAGGGCGTGACGAAGCTGTCGCGGCTGGAGCTTCAGGCCGAACACACGCGCCAGGCCGAGAACCTGCGCAAGTTCATCCTGGCCATCAGCCGGGACGTACGGGTGCTGCTGGTCAAGCTGGCTGACCGGCTGCACAATATGCGCACGCTCCAGTTCGTGAAGCCGGAGAAGCGCGAGCGGATCAGCCGCGAGACGCTGGAAGTCTATGCGCCCCTGGGTCGGTCGATCGGTATCCACTCGATCGCGTCCGAGCTGGAAGAACTGGCCTTCACCCATCTGAACCCAACGGCCAAGACCGCTATCGAGCGACGGCTGGAGGCGTTGAAGCTGGAGCACGGTCGCGCCATCGACGGCGTGGCGAGCGAGGTCGAGCGCGTCCTGTCCGAGGCGGGCCTGAAGGCCAATGTCTATGGCCGGCAGAAGACGCCCTATTCGATCTGGCGCAAACTGCAGCGCAAGTCGGTCGGCTTTTCGTCCCTGTCGGACATCTACGGCTTCCGCGTCATCGTCGAGGCGGAGGACGACTGCTATCGTGCCCTGGGTGTGATCCACCGCGAATGGCCGATGGTGCCCGAGCGGTTCAAGGATTTCATCTCGACGCCCAAGTCGAACAATTATCGCTCGCTGCACACGACCGTCGTCGGTCCCCGGGGTCTGCGGATCGAGATGCAGATCCGCACCGAGGACATGGACCGGATCGCCGAGGATGGGGTCGCCGCCCACTGGCGCTACAAGAACCATTCCTATGGCTTCGACCGTGAGGCGATGGAGCAGGGGGGCGGGCGTGATCCGCTTCAGAACCTGCGCCACCTGGTTCAGGTGATCGAGCACGGCGAGGGCGGCGAAGACTGGGTCGAGCACGCCAAGCTCGAAATGTATCTGGACCAGGTCTTCGTTTTCACGCCGAAGGGCCAACTGGTCACCTTGCCGCGCGGGGGAATGCCTCTGGACTTCGCCTATGCCGTCCACACCGAGGTCGGGGACACGGCCGTCGGGGTCAAGGTCAATGGCGAGCTGAAGCCCATGCGCACGCCGCTCCAGAACGGCGACGTGGTTGAGATCATTCGCGGCTCAAAACGCGAAGTGCCTGCCGACTGGCGCAGCCTGACGGTCACGGGCCGCGCGCGTTCCGCCATTCGCCGCCATATCCGCACCTCAGAGCGCGAAGAGTTCATCAAGCTGGGCCGCGTGGCGCTGGACCAGACCCTGGGCCGGGTCGACAAGACCCTGACCGACGTGTCGTTGAAGCCGGTTCTGGAGCTGCTGGCGGTCGCAAGCGACGACGATCTTTTCGAAGGCCTGGGTCGCGGGCGGTTGTCGCCGACGACGGCGGCCGAAATCCTGTTCCCCGCACTGAAGGGGCGGTTGAAGTCTGGGCCCGAGAAGCAGCGCATCGAGGGCGAGAAGGCGCGGCTGTTCGTGCGCGGCGGCGGGCTGACCCCAGGCGTGTCGGTACACTTCGGTCAATGCTGCACGCCCGTTCCGGGCGACCGGATCGTGGGCATTCTGGAGCCCGAATCTGGCCTGACCGTCCACACCATTGATTGCCAGACCCTGGCCGCCTTCGCCGATGACGACTCGGTCTGGCATGACCTGCAGTGGACGCCTCAGGCCGAAACGGAGGCGGTCGCCGCCGCCCGGATTCGCGCGACGATACGCAATGCGCCGGGGGTGCTGGGTCAGGTCACGACCCTGATCGGCGAGGCCGGCGGCAATATCATCAACCTGTCGATGGCCCATCGTCAGCAGGACTTCTTCGACGTTGACGTGGATGTCGAGGTCGAAGACGCCAAGCATGCCACCACGATCATGGCGGCGCTGAGGGCCAATCCGTCGGTCGATTCCGTCGAGCGCGCACGGGGCGAATGAGCGAGCCGATAAAGCCGAACGCGGCGCAGATGGCCTCGCCGTCCTATCGCATGGCGGCGATGGATCAGGACTTCCTGCTGGGCGATTCGATGCGCGGCGTGCGGTTCCTGATGGAATACGCCAAGCCCGAGGAGGCGTTGAGGGCCTGGGGCGTGCGCTCGACCCTCGTCGTCTTCGGCAGCGCGCGCATCCGTGAAGGGCACCGTTGGTATGACGAGGCGCGCGCCTTCGGTCGACTGGCGTCCGAGCGCGGCGGAGCCTTGCGAGGGCGCGTCGGCGAGCCCCGCGATAATGTCATCGCCACCGGCGGCGGCCCGGGCATCATGGAAGCGGCCAACCGCGGGGCCGTGGACGCGGGCGCGCCGTCGGTCGGTTTCAACATCACCCTGCCGCATGAGCAGGAGCCGAACGCCTATTCGACCCCGGAGCTGACATTCCGCTTCCATTATTTCGCGATGCGGAAGATGCATCTGGCGATGCGCGCGAATGCGCTGGTGGTGTTTCCCGGCGGCTTCGGCACCTTCGACGAGATGTTCGAGATGCTGACGTTGCGCCAGACCAAGAAGGCGCCGCCGGTTCCGGTCGTTCTGGTGGACAAGGCCTACTGGAGCTCGGTGATCGGTTTCGACGCCTTGGTCGAACATGGAATGATCGCGGCCTCCGACCTGGACCTGATCGGTTTCGCCGAGGACGCGGAGGGCGTCTGGGCCGAACTGCTCGCGCGCGGGCTGCGGCCGAACGAAAACATCGAATGAAGCGTCGCCGCAGGGTTCATCCGCGCGCGATCCGGGTCTAGAACCCTGTCATGAACACTGAAGACGTCCTCAACGAGTTTCGCGACGCCGGCGCCCTGCGCGAAGGCCATTTCGTCCTGTCATCGGGTCTGCACAGCCCGGTCTTCCTGCAGAAAAACCTGGTCTTCATGGACGGCGCGCGCTGCGAGCGGTTGTGCAAGGCGCTGGCGGACAAGATCACGGCCACGGTTGGCCCGGTCGATGTCGCCATCTCGCCTGCCGTGGGCGGCATCATCCCTGGTTACGAGACGGCCAAACACCTGAAGGTCTGTTCGATGTATGTCGAGCGCGAGGGCGGGGAATTCAAACTGCGTCGCGGCTTCTCGGTCGAGCCGGGCGAAAAGGTCGTCATGGTCGAGGACATCGTCACGACTGGCCTGTCATCGCGCGAATGCATCGCCGCTATCCAGGCGGCCGGGGGCGAGGTGATCGCCGCCGCCTGTATCGTCGATCGCTCGGGCGGCAAGGCGGATGTGGGCGTGCCGCTGATCGCCCTCGCGTCGCTGGACGTGCCCGCTTACCCGGCCGACGCCCTTCCGCCGGAATTGGCCGCGCTTCCGGTGGAAGATCCCGGCAGCCGCAGATTGTCGAAGTAGAGCCATGCGCGAACGGGTCAGGCTGGGCGTCAACATCGACCACGTCGCCACGGTGCGAAATGCGCGGGGAGGGACGCATCCCGATCCGGCGCGCGCGGCCGAGGCGGCGCTGGCGGCCGGGGCCGACGGAATCACGGCGCACCTGCGCGAAGACCGCCGCCACATCACCGACGCCGACATCGATGTGTTGAGCGCCCTGTGCGCTCGCGCCGGCAAGCCGCTGAACCTGGAAATGGCGGTGACGGACGAGATGCTGGCCATCGCTCTGCGCCACCGGCCGCATGCCGCCTGTCTGGTGCCCGAGCGGCGCGAGGAGGTGACGACCGAAGGCGGTCTGGCGGTCACCGGTCACGAAGGACGGATCGCGCCCGTGGTCAAGGCGCTGGCGGACGCCGGCATCCGGGTCTCGCTCTTCATCGAACCGACCGAAGCGCAGGTCGAGGCCGCCGCCGCCGTCGGCGCCCAAGTGGTCGAATTCCACACCGGTCGGTACTGCCATCGGGCCGATCCGGCGGAGCGGGAGGTCGAGTTCGAACGACTGGCCGCCGCCGCCGCCCAGGCCGACATCCTGGGGCTTGAGGTCCATGCAGGTCACGGGCTGGATTACGACACGGCCCCGCGCATGCTGGCGGTTCCGGAAATCCGTGAGTTGAACATCGGTCATTTCCTGATCGGCGACTCGATCTTCATCGGCCTGGACGGGGCGATCCGCCGGATGCGAGCGGCGATGGATGCGGCCAGATGATCATCGGCGTCGGCGCAGATTTGTCTGACATCCGGCGCATTCAGGCGTCGCTGGATCGGTTTGGGGATCGCTTCAAGACCCGCTGCTTCACCGAACTGGAACGCACCCGCTCGGATCGGAAGCCGGACCCGGCCTGGAGCTACGCCAAACGATTCGCCGCCAAGGAGGCCTGCGCCAAGGCCTTGGGAACAGGCATGCGGGCCGATGTCTATTGGCGCGACATGGGGGTGGTGAACCTGCGTTCGGGCCAGCCGACGATGGCGCTCACCGGCCATGCGGCCGAGCATCTGGCGCGTCTGACGCCGCCCGGACACGAGGCCAAAATCCACCTGACGCTGAGCGACGAACATCCGTATGCGCTCGCCTTCGTGGTGATCGAAGCCTTGCCGCAGTCGTAATCAGGTTATAGGCGTGCGCGATGACCGCGCGGACGCGGCGAGGATGCCTGATCGCATGAGCGAAGACCAAAAGCCCGACGACGCCAATCGCGACGCCACCCCCGAAGAACGATTTGCGGCCTCGGAGGCGGACGCTCCGGTCAGGTCGGTGCAGGAGCCGACGACGGCGAACCAGAAGGTCTATGCCAAGACGCCCAAGCGCGGCGACAAGGCGGCTTCGGCGGCCAGCGAGACCGGCGAAATCTTCAAGACCATCGTCTTTGCCCTGCTGATCGCGATGGTGCTGCGCATCTTCTTGTTCCAGCCCTTCACCATTCCTTCGGCCTCGATGGAGCCGAACCTCTACGAAGGCGACTATATCGTCGTCTCCAAGTGGTCTTATGGCTTCTCCAAGCACTCGATCCCGTTCAGCCCGCCGCTGTTCGACGGGCGGATCATGGGCTCGGCGCCCAAGCGCGGCGACATCGTCGTGTTCAAACTGCCGCGCGACAACAAGACCGACTTCATCAAGCGGGTGATCGGCCTGCCCGGCGACCGCATCCAGATGATCGCCAACAAACTGTATATCAACGACAAGCCTGTGCAGGACGTCGTGGTCAGCGAGCAGGAGATCAACGACATCTTCGGGCCGCGTCCTGTGACCGAGGTCCGCGAGACCCTGCCGGAAGGCAAGAGCTTCATGACCCAGGACTTCGGTCCCGGAAACGATCTGGACGACACCCCGGTCTATGAAGTCCCGGCCGGTCACTACTTCATGATGGGCGACAACCGCGACAACTCGATCGACAGCCGTGTCGAACAGTCCAGCGGCGTGGGCATGGTCCCGGCCGAGAATCTGGTCGGCAAGGCGCAGATCATCCTGTTCTCGTGGAAGCCCGGTTCGTCGCTGTGGAACCCCGTCAGCTGGTTCAACGTGCGGCTCGACCGGTTCTTCAACGTCCTGCACTGATGGCCAATCTGAGAGCCGAAGCGGTCGCGGCGCTGGAAACGCGCCTGGGACACAGGTTCAAGGACAAGGCCCTGCTGGAGCGCGCCCTGACCCACGCCAGCGTGGGCGAGGGGGCGCCCGCCGGCATCCACGGTCCACGCGACAACGAGCGGCTAGAGTTCCTGGGCGACCGGGTGCTGGGTCTGCTGGTCGCCGAGCGGCTGTCGGCCCAGTTTCCGACGGCGGACGAGGGCCA
This sequence comes from Brevundimonas sp. KM4, assembly GCF_000964075.1. Lineage (NCBI taxonomy): Bacteria > Pseudomonadati > Pseudomonadota > Alphaproteobacteria > Caulobacterales > Caulobacteraceae > Brevundimonas > Brevundimonas sp. KM4. Next base: position 145,420 of record NZ_JZRG01000012.1, read on the forward strand.
GCTGTCGTCCAGCCTGCACGCCTTGGTCGACAAGGGGGCCTGCGCCCGGGTGGGCGAAGCCCTGGGCGTGGGGCCTGCGCTGCGGCTCTCGCCCGGCGAGACCAAGACCGGCGGGCGGCGCAAGGCCGGCGTCATCGCCGATGCGGTCGAGGCCATATTGGCGGCCGTCTATCTGGACGGGGGACTGGATGCCGCCAAGGCCGTGTTTGAACGGGCCTGGTCCGACGAACTGGCGGCACCGCCGTCCCGCACCGTGACCAATCCGAAATCAGCGCTTCAGGAGTGGGCGCAAGGGTTGGGGCGGCCGCTGCCGACCTATCGCGTCGCCGATCGGACGGGTTCGGATCATGCGCCGACATTCACCGTCGAAGTGTCCGTGCAGGACGTGCAGCCCTTGACCGCGCAAGGGCGTTCGCGTCAGGAGGCGGAGAAGGCGGCCGCAACGGCTCTCCTCAAACGTGAAGGCGTCATTTGACCGATATCGAAAACCAGCGCGCAGGATTCGCCGCCATCATCGGCGCGCCCAACGCCGGCAAGTCCACGCTGGTGAACCGGCTGACCGGGTCCAAGGTCTCGATCGTCACGCAAAAGGTGCAGACGACGCGCTTTCCGGTGCGCGGCATCGCCATGGAAGGCGACGCCCAAATCGTGCTGGTGGACACGCCCGGCATCTTCACGCCGCGTCGTCGTCTGGACCGCGCCATGGTCGCCTCAGCCTGGGGCGGCGCGGAAGATGCGGACATCGTCGTTCACCTGATCGACGCCCAGTCGCACATCAACGCCGAAAGCCGGGATGGCACGGCGGCCGATCGTCGCTCGGCCGACGACACCGAGACCATAATCGCCAACCTGCAGGCCACCGGGACCAAGGTCGTTCTGGCTTTGAACAAGATCGACGGCATGCGCCGCGATACCTTGCTGGCGCTGTCGCAGAAGCTGTTCGAAAGCGGCGTCTACTCCGAGGTCTATATGATCTCAGCGGCCAACGGCGACGGCGTCGAGGACCTGAAGCAGCGTCTGGCTCTGTCCATGCCCAAGGGGCCGTGGCTGTATCCCGAGGATCAGGCCGCCGACGTGCCGGTCCGGGTTCTGGCGGCGGAGATCACGCGCGAGAAGGTCTATCTGCGCGTCCATGAGGAGCTGCCCTATTCGGCGGCGGTGGAGACCACCAGTTTCGAGGACCGCGCCGACGGCTCGGCCCGGATCGAACAGAACATCTATGTCGAGCGCGAGAGCCAGCGGCCCATCGTCCTCGGCAAGGGCGGCCAGACCCTGAAATGGATCGGCCAGAAGGCGCGCGAGGAGTTGAATGAAATCCTCGGCCGTCAGGTGCACCTGTTCCTGACCGTCAAGGTCGATCCGAAGTGGCAGGACAGCCGCGCCCTCTATGCCCAGTTCGGTCTGGATTTCGACGTCTGAGTTCCTGTGTTTGATGTGCCGCGTACCGCCGGGGGGCATCCTCGGCTCGTTCTGGGCGTCCTCGGGGCGCTGATCCTCGGTGGCGCGGTCTGGGGCGGCATCGCCACGGCCGTGGCCCCCAAGACCGATGTGGAACTGGCGACCGAGCGCGCCGATGCGCCGCCGCGGCCGCCCGTGGTCGTGGTTCAGGATCTGCCGCAACTGGCCGCGCGCCTGGATCGCGAAGCCGCTTCAGGCCGCTTCATGGGCGCGGTTCTGGTGGCCAAGGGCGACAAGGTCCTATTCCGCCAAGTCTATGGCAAGGCGAACTACGAACAGAACCAGCCGCTGGCGCTGGGCTCGCGTTTCCGGCTGGCCTCGATCTCGAAACAGTTCACGGCGACGGCGATTCTGAAGCTTCAGGACGAGGGCAAGCTCAACGTCTCCGATCCGGTCTGCAAATGGATCCAGCCCTGTCCGCAAGCCTGGGCGCCGATCCGTATCAGCCACCTGCTGTCGCATACGTCGGGCATTCCCGATCTGATGGCGCGGCCCGGTTGGGGCATGCGCCGCACGACGCCGGCGACGCTGGACGAACTGACTGAGGATTCAAAGCGGTTTGGTCTTCAGTTCGAGCCGGGCGCCAAGGTTCAGTACGACAACGCCGGTTTCAATCTGGCCGCCGCCATCGTCGAAAAGGCCAGCGGCAAGCCCTTCCAGACCTATATGCGCGAGACCTTCTTCAAGCCTCTCGGCATGAAGGATAGCGGGCTTGATCTCGATGGCGGCGATCACGGCGTCATCATGGGCTACGCCAACTTCCCCGGCGGCCTTGCGGCACAGCCGAACGCCAACACCTCCATCGTGGCGGGCGCCGGCGCGGTCTATTCGACGCTGGACGATCTGCTGGTCTGGCAAAGGGCGCTACATCGCGGCGGCCTGCTGACCCCCGCCAGCTATCAGCAGATGCTGGCCGACCATGCGCCGGCCGACACCAAGCCGAACGAGCGCAGCCATCCGCGTCGGGACTGGGGTTTCGGCATTTTCGCCAACCGCCTGGGCGATCAGGTGCGACCCAGCTTCCAGGACCGCCAGATTTATCACACCGGCAGTTGGGGCGGATTCCGCAACCTGATGCTCTATCAGCCGGACGCCGACGTGACCGTGATCGTGCTGTCCAACAACTATCACCTGCGTGACCAGGTCTTCCTGATCAGTCAGCAGGCGATGGCCGAAGCCTTGGGTCACGAGTTTCCGACGACACTGGCGCGCTGAGGCGCCCGACTGTTTCCCGGCGAGGAGAACAGGAGTAGAACAGGACCATGATCGCTCTTCTTGCCGCACTTGTCCTTTCCGCTTCGTCGACGCAGGCTGCGGGCGATCCCGTTGTCGAGGCTGGCGCTGTTCTCGATCGAATGCACGCGGCGGCCTCGCGCGCGGACGGCGACGCCTATTTCGATCTGTTCACGCCTGACGCCCGGTTTATCGGCACGGATTCGACCGAGCGCTGGTCGCTGACTGAGTTTCGCGCCTACGCCACGCCCTATTTCTCGCAAGGGAAAGGCTGGACCTATCGCCCGCATGACCGAGTGGCGACGCTGGCGCCGGGCGATTGCCGCTGCATCGTCTGGTTCGATGAGTTGCTGGACAACGACGCCTACGGCCTGACGCGAGGCTCAGGGGTGCTGCGGCTGACCGACGACGGATGGAAAATCGAGCAATATGTGCTCAGTTTCACCGTGCCGAACGACAAGGCCAAGGGCGTGGTCGGGGTGATCGCCGAAGGTCCGGCGGACTGATGGACTTCCACGAAGAGGCGTTCGTCCTGTCGGCGCGCAGCCACGGCGACACAGGCGCCGTGGTCGATCTGCTGACCGAGAATCACGGCCGACGTTCGGCCTATGTGGCTGGCGGCGCGTCACGCAAGATGAAGCCATTCCTGCAGGCGGGCGCGCGGGTCGTGGCCGATTACCGCGCCCGCACCTCGGATCACCTCGGCGCGGTACGACTGGAGCCGGTAGGCGAGGGGCCCAGCGCCCTGTTCGACGACGCCCTGGCGCTGACCGGGCTGGCGGCGGCGGCGGGCGTGACCCAAGGCGCGTTGCCGGAGCGTGAGCCGCATCCCGGCGTCTTTCTGGCGTTCGAGGCGCTGATGGCGGCGTTCGAAATGCCTGCGGTCTGGCCTGCGATCTTCGTGCGGTTCGAAGCCGGCCTGCTTGAGGATCTGGGCTTCGGCTTGGACCTGTCGAAATGCGCCGCGACCGGCACGGCCGACGACTTGATCTACGTCAGTCCTCGCACCGGCCGGGCGGTCAGCCGCGACGCCGGCGCCCCCTATGCTGACAAGATGCTGACCCTGCCGCCCTTCATGCTGGGCGCCCAATCCGGTCTGATCGAGGGCGACGTCCGGGCCGGGTTCGACCTGACGGGGCATTTCCTGGAGCAGTTCGTCTTCCACCCGCAGAACAAGCCCCTGCCGCCCGCGCGCGTGTGGATGCTGGACAAGCTGGGCGACGCCGGCCGCCTCTAGCCGAAGGTGAAGGCGAAGACCTGAACGCCGGGATCCAGGAACTCGATCTCGAACGTCCGTTCGCGCACCGCGCCCGTCTGCCGGACCAGTTGGTACAGTCGCTCGCCGTCGACCCGGCCGAAGCCCTGGGCGTCGATGTCGCTGCCGGCGTTCGCGCCCGGCGCCGCGCCATCGATCCGGACACGGAAGCGGACGGGTGCGCCCGGCTTGCTGGGCCCCATGACCAGATGGAGATCGCGCGCCTTGAAACGGAAGGCGATACGGCCGCCGGCCGCCTGCAGGTCGGCATGCTCACGCGTCATACGCCAGCGGCCCGACAGGCTCCAATCGTTCAGCTTCAGCGGCGCGGCGACATAGTCCTTGATCACATCGTTGGCCAGGCCGCCGGGCGAGCGGAAGTTCTCGGCGCGGCCATAGCCGACGTAGGTCTCCGGCGATTCGACCCGGGCCATGTCGGCGGCGGCCTCTGCGCCCTCAGCCTGAACTGTGACGACATTGCTGGCGACGTTCGCTGCGCCCGCCTCCTTCAAAAGTTGCTGGATGACGCGTTCGGAGCCCGCATAGTCCCCTTCGCCGAAGTGGTGGTGACGGATCTGTCCTTTTGCGTCGATGAAGTAGTGCGCGGGCCAGTACTGGTTCTTGAACGCCCGCCAGATGGCGAACTCATTGTCCATGGCGACCGGATAGGTGATGCCGAGGCGCTGGATGTTCTGGCGGACGTTGGCCTCGGCTTTCTCGAAGGCGAATTCGGGTGTGTGCACGCCGATCACCACCAGACCTTGATCCTTATACTTCTCAGCCCAGGCGCGGACGTACGGGATGGAGCGGATGCAGTTGATGCAGGAGTAGGTCCAGAAATCGACGACAACCACCTTGCCCTTCAACTGCTCGGTCGTGAGCGGCGGGGTGTTGATCCAGGTCGTCGCCCCGGTCAGCGGCGGCATCACCCCCTCGACCGGCAGATTGGCCAGATCGGCCGGCGCCCGATTCGTCGGCATGCCGCGCCCGATCCCGCCCAGCAACGCCTGTTCGATCCGGCCCGTGCTGGCGGCCGAAATCCGGGTCAACACTCCCGTGTCCGCACCCAGGCCAATCACGACCACGCCGATCAGCACCAGAACGCCCAGACCGCGCCGCACCCATTCGCCGACGCCCAACGCGCCCTTCATGGCCTTGAACACGCGACCGCCCACCAGAAGGGCCAGGCCGAGCGATGTCGCCGCGCCTGCCGCATAGGCCAGTAGCAGAACCGTCGTTCCGACGCCTGCGCCCTGAAGCGCGGCGCCCGTCAGGATCACGCCCAGAATGGGTCCGGCGCACGGCGCCCAGAGCAGCCCCGTCGCGACGCCGAGCAGCATCGACGAGCGCACGTCACCCTGATCTCCCCCCAGATTGCTGGCTTGGCGCTCGGCGCGATCCGTCAGCCAGGACCCGGCCGCCACGAACGGCCGCATCAGCCGATCGCCGACGGCCGGAAACAGCAGGCTGACGCCCAGCACCGCCATGACGGCCAGGGCGATCCAGCGCCCCACCTCATTGGCCCGCACCGCCCAGCCCCCGCCCAGCGCCGCCAGCGTCGCCACGCCCGCAAAGGTCACGGCCATCCCGACCAACAACGGCAGACCATTGCGGATGAACGGCCGATCCGCTCGCGCGAAGACGAAGGGCAGAACCGGCAGGATGCAGGGACTGACGATGGTCAGAACGCCGGCGAGATAGGACAGCAGGAACAGGATCATGGCGCGGCCTGACGAGGGTGTGTCTCTCACATACGCACGGCGGAGCGGTTTGGTGACTCCCCAGCGCGCTTATCCCCCAATCTGGCGCCTTACGGGCTAGACTTCCCGCTTCCGATCCCCGATTCGCAGAGCCATGACGATCCACGCCCCGCCGCCGGAAGGCGGCCGCATCATCGACGAGCCGATGGAGACGGCGCTCAGCCGCCGCTATCTGGCCTACGCCCTGTCGACCATTACGAACCGCGCGCTGCCGGACGTCCGTGACGGGTTCAAGCCCGTGCACCGGCGCATCCTCTACGCCATGCATCAGATGCGGCTGAACCCGCAGGCGGCGGCGCGCAAATGCGCCAAGGTCGTCGGCGAGGTTATGGGCGGATATCACCCCCACGGTGACGCCTCGATCTACGAGGCTCTGGTGCGCCTGGCTCAGGATTTCGCCCAGCGTTACCCGTTGGTCGACGGTCAGGGGAACTTCGGCAATATCGACGGCGATAGCGCCGCGGCCATGCGCTACACCGAGTGCAAGCTGACGCCGGCCGCCGTGTTGCTGCTCGATGGCATCGATCAGGACGCCGTCGATTTCCGGCCCACCTATGACGATCAGGACGAAGAGCCGATCGTCCTGCCCGCGGGCTTCCCGAATCTTCTGGCCAATGGCTCGTCGGGTATCGCGGTCGGCATGGCCACCTCGATCCCGCCGCACAATGTCGGCGAACTGATCGACGCCTGCCAACTCCTGCTGGAGCGTCCCGACGCGACGACCGAGGACTTGGTCCAGCATGTGCCCGGCCCCGACTTCCCGACCGGGGGCGTAGCGGTTGAGGGTCATGCCTCGATCCTGGACGCCTATGAGACGGGGCGGGGAGGCGTGCGCCTTCGCGCGCGCTGGGAGACCGAAGATCTGGGTCGCGGCGTGTGGCGGATCATTGTCACCGAAATGCCCTATCAGGTGCAGAAGTCGCGCCTGATCGAGGCGCTGGCGGACCTGATCGAGCACAAGAAGGCGCCTCTGCTGGGCGATGTGCGCGACGAGTCGGCCGAAGACATCCGCCTGATCCTGGAGCCCAAGAACCGCACCATCGAGCCTGAAATGCTGATGGAAAGCCTGTTCAAGCTGTCCGATCTGGAGGTCCGCTTCCCGATCAACATGAACGTGCTGGACGCCAGCGGCACGCCGCGCGTCATGGGTCTGAAAGACTGCCTGCGCGCCTTCCTGGATCACCGGCGTGAGGTGCTGAACCGTCGTTCGCAATGGCGGATTGAGCGGGTCGAAAAGCGCCTGCACCTGCTGGAAGGCCTGCGCATCGTCTTCCTCAACCTGGACGAGGTGATCCGTATTGTCCGCGAGGAGGAGCAGCCGAAGGCTGTCCTGATCGCGCGGTTCGGCCTGACGGAGGTTCAGGCCGACTTCATCCTCGACACCCGGCTGCGTCAGTTGGCGCGTCTGGAAGAGATGACGATCGAAAAGGAATTCAATGCGCTGTCGGAGGAACTTGCTAATCTGAAGGCGCTGACGTCGTCTGAAGGCAAGCAATGGAAGGCGATCTCCAAGGAGCTGGAGGCCGTGCGCAAGGCGCTGATCTCGCCGCGCCGGACCACGATCGCCGAGGCGGTGGACACGTCCGCCTTCGTCGCGCCCGAGGCCTTCATTCCGCGCGAGGCGATCACCGTCATCCTGTCGGAACGCGGTTGGATCCGCGCCGCCAAGGGCAAGATCGAGGATCCGTCAGAGCTGAAGTTCAAGGAAGGCGACCAACTCGCCTACCTCGTGCCCGCCTATACGACCGACAAGCTGCTGGTGGCGGCGTCGGACGGGCGCATCTTCACTATCGGCGCGGACAAGTTGGCCTCCGGCCGCGGCCATGGCGAGCCGCTGCGCCTGATGATCGATCTGGACGAGAAGGCCGAGATCATCAACGTCCTGGCCCACCAGCCAGGCGGCAAGCTGCTGATCGCATCAAAGGCCGGATACGGCTTCATCGCGCCGGAAGATGACACCTTGGCTCAGAAGCGCGGCGGCAAGCAGGTGCTGAACGGCGAAATGCTGGCGGTGCTGCGGGTAACCGGCGATCACGTCGCGACGATCGGCGAGAACATCAAGACCCTGATCTTCCCGCTCGCCGAACTGCCCGAGATGGGGCGCGGCAAGGGCGTGAAGCTGCAAAGCTTCAAACAGGGCGGCCTCGCCGATATCTCGGTCTTCAACGCTGAGAACGGGCCGGAATGGGCCGACGGCGGCGGCCGTCGTCGAAACTGGCCGGACTGGAAAGACTGGCTTGGCAAACGCGCCGGCGCGGGTCGCCAAGGACCGCGAGGCCTGCGGAAGTTCAGATAGATGGATCGCCCGTCGGTTCTAGAACAGGACCGACGGGTTCATGATCCGCCTGGGATCGATGGCGCGGCGGATGGCGGCCATGGTTTCGATCTCGAGAGGGGACTTGTAGCGCTTGACCTCTTCGGTCTTCAGCCGGCCCAACCCGTGTTCGGCGGAGATGGAGCCGTCATAGGTTCCGACAACGTCGTGAACCACTTGCGAGCCTTCCTTCCAGCGCCCGATGAAGGTGGGGATGTCCTGACCGACGCCGGGCAAGATGTCGTAGTGCAGATTGCCGTCGCCGACGTGGCCGAAGACCGAGATGCGGGTGCCGGGGTGGAAGCGTTCGACGGCGGCTGAGGCCTCGTCGATGAATTCCGCGATGCGGCTGATCGGGACGGAGACGTCGTGTTTCCAGCCGCCGCCCTCGGGCTTGAGCGCCGCCGAGTGTTCTTCTCGCAGACGCCAGAAGGCGGCGCGCTGAGCGTCGTTCTGGGCGATGGCGGCGTCAGTGATCAGGCCATGCTCGAAGGCGACCTCCAGCAGGGCCTCCATCTGGGCCTCGGCGCCGCCGGGCGTGCCGGAGGCGATCTCGATCAGAACGTACCAGTCGGGCGTCGTGTCGAGCGGTTCGCGGGTGTCGGGGATGTTCTTGAGCACCAATTCCATGCCGAGGCGCTTCATCAGTTCGAAGGCTTCGACCCCACCGCCCGTCTCGGCCTTGGCGCGCGCGAGCAGTTCGACCGAGGCGGCGGCGGTTTCCAGTCCGACCACCGCGACGGCGCGCGAACGCATGATGGGGAACAGCTTCAGGCTGGCGGCGGTCACGACGCCCAGTGTGCCCTCGGCGCCGATCATCAGCTGTTTCAGGTCGTAGCCGGTGTTGTCCTTACGCAGTCGCTTCAGCCCCCGGTAGATTTCGCCATTGGGCATGACCGCCTCGAGGCCCAGCACCAGGTCGCGCATCATTCCGTAACGCAGCACTTGGGTGCCGCCGGCGTTGGTGGAGATGACTCCGCCGATGGTGGCCGAGCCTTCAGCCGCCAGGCTGAGCGGAAAGTAGCGGCCCGACGCCGTCGCCGTCTGTTGCGCCTCGAGCAAAGTCAGGCCCGCCTCGACCGTCATGGCGTCGTCCAAGGCAGTGACGTCGCGAACGGTCCGCATCTTCTTCAGCGACAGCAGGACTTCGCCAAAGGGCACTTGCCCGCCGACCAGGCCCGTGCCGCCGCCTTGGGGCGTAATCGCGACGCCCTCGCGCGCGCATATCGTCACGGCACGCGCGACCTCTTCCGTCGAACGTGGGGTCAGCAGGATCGGCGTGTCGCCGGTCCAGCGATTGCGCCATTCGGTCAGATGCGGCGCGATGACATCCGGGTCCTGGGTCCAGCCGCCCGGACCGAGCGCGGCCTTCAGTTCGTCAAGCACGGCGGTGGAGGGAGCGGGCGTCTGCATGCCCCCTTTTGTCAGGCGTCGCCGTGCGTTGGAAGGGCCGCGAGGCCGTTAGACGTCGAGTTCTTCTTTCACGAACTGGGCGTTTTCCTGAATGAACTGGAAGCGCGCGTCGGCGCGCTTGCCCATCAGGCGTTCGACCAAATCCTCGATGCTGGCCTCGGCGTCGGGCACCGTAATGCGGGCCAGTGTGCGTTTCTTGGGATCCATGGTGGTCTCCTTCAGTTGGGAGGCCATCATTTCGCCCAGGCCCTTGAACCGGCCGATCTCGGTTTTCTTGCCCTTGAAGACCGTCGCCAGCAGTTCGTCGCGGTGGGCGTCGTCACGGGCGTATTCGCTCAGAGGCCCGGCGCTGATGCGATAGAGCGGCGGCAGGGCCATGAAGACCCGGCCCTGGCGGATCGTCTCGGGCATGACGCGATAGAAGAAGGTGATGAGCAGGGCCGCGATGTGGGCGCCGTCCACGTCGGCGTCGGTCATGATGACGATCCGCTCGTAGCGCAGGTCATCGATGTTGAACCGGTTGCCGGGCTGGACGCCCAAGGCCAGGGCCAAGTCGGACAGTTCGACGTTGGCGCGCAGCTTGTCGGCGGTGGCGGAGGCGACGTTCAGGATCTTGCCGCGCAGGGGCAGGATCGCCTGGGTCGTGCGGTCGCGCGCCTGTTTGGCCGAGCCGCCGGCCGAATCGCCTTCGACGATGAAGAGTTCGGTGCCCTCAGCGGCCTGACGGGAGCAGTCGGACAGTTTCCCGGGCAGGCGCAGCTTGCGGGTGGCGGCGGCGCGCTGGACCTCCTTGTCCTTGCGGCGGCGCAAGCGCTCTTCGGCCCGGTCGATGACGTAACCGAGCAGGGCGTTGGCCTGTTTCGGGCTCTCGGTCAGCCAGTGGTCCAGAGGGTCGCGCAGCAACTGCTCTACGATGCGCGCGCCCTCGGGCGAGGACAGACGGTCCTTGGTCTGGCCCTGGAACTCGGGATTGCGGATGAAGACGCTGATCAGGGCGCCGGCATTGGCGATGACGTCCTCGGCCGTGATGACTGAGGCGCGTTTCTCATTGGTCAGTTCGCCATAGGCCTTCAGCCCCTTGACCAAGGCGGCGCGGAACCCGGCTTCGTGCGTGCCGCCGTCGGGGGTGGAGACGGTGTTGCAGTAGGACTGGATGAAGCCGTCCGCCTCGCCGAAACCGACGGGCGACCAGGTGACGGCCCATTCGAAGGCGCCCGCTTCGCCTTGACGCTCGGCGCGGCCGGCGAAGGTGGGGGTGACGGTTTCCAGTTGACCGATGCGGTCGGCCAGAGCGTCGGCCAGGCCGCCTGGGAAGTGCAGACTAGCCTGGGCCGGCGTGGCGTCAGTGATCCGCTCTGATGCGCAGGTCCACCGGATTTCGACGCCGCGGAACAGATAGGCTTTTGACCGTGCCATGCGGAAGAGGCGCGCCGGCTTGAAAGCCGCTCCCATGCCGAAGATTTCGTCGTCGGGCTTGAAGCGGATCAGGGTGCCGCGCTTCTTGGACGGGCCGATCTGCTGGATCGGGGCCAGGACGTGGCCGCGACTGAAGGCCTGTTTCCATTCGAAACCGTCGCGCCAGACCGTGACCTCCACGCTTTCGCTCAGGGCATTGACGACCGAGACGCCGACGCCGTGCAAACCGCCTGAGGTTTCATAGGCTTTACCGGAAAACTTGCCGCCAGAGTGGAGGACGGTCATGACGACTTCCAGCGCCGACTTGCCGGGGTGTTTGGGGTGTGGGTCCACCGGAATGCCGCGTCCGTCGTCGCGCACTGACAGATAGCCGTTGGCGTCCAGATCGACGGTGATCAGCTTGGCGTGTTTGGCCACCGCCTCGTCCATGGCGTTGTCCAGGACTTCGGCGAACAGGTGGTGCAGGGCGCGCTCGTCGGTGCCGCCGATATACATGCCGGGGCGTTTGCGAACGGGCTCCAGGCCTTCCAGCACCTCGATGGAGGAGGCGGAATAGCCGGTGGCGGCCGCCGTCGTGGCCGTGGCCTGAACAGGTGGCGGCGCGGGGGTTGGGGCGATAATGGGCGCAGCCGCAGGCGGGGTCACCGCAACAGGCTTGGGCGGCTCGGGTTTGCGAGCTTCGGGTTCGTCGTCAAAAGCGAAGAGGTCGGCGGCCATTCACATAGTCTGAGGCGATTCGGGACCGGGTCTGGTAGGCCCGTGAGGCCGGTCGAGCAAGCGGAGCACGAACCGGGGCCGGATCAAAGGTCACGGCGCGGGCCATAATCGCCAGCATCAGGATCCACGGCAGGTTGGCGTGGGTCAGCAGGACGCTCTCCGAAAGGCTCAAAGCGGTGAAGACCGACAGATAGGCGATGCTCCAATAGCCTTCGCGCGCGCCGAGCCCGTTCGTGCGCGCGACGACGAAGATCGCAGAGAGCGCCATGACGGCGCCCAACGCCACCGCACCGGGCCAACCCAGTTGCACGAGAAGGTCGATCCAGCCGTTGTGAGCGGAAGGCACGGGCCATTGGGTCTCGATGCGGATTTCGCGTGCGGGGATCGAGTCCACGCCCCAGAAGGCGCTGAAGCCGTATCCGGTCCAAGGGCGCTCGGCCACCTTCCGCATCAGGGCTTCCCAGATCAGCGTGCGGCCTGTCAGCGAAGGATCCTTGCCCAGCGCCTCGAGGATTGCGGCGGAGTCGGAGTTCCACAGCCAGGTCGCGCCCGCCGCAACGATGACGGCAAGCCAGATGCCGATGACGGTGATGACCGCGCCGCCCTGCTTCAACGCCCACCACCCGCCGATCATGCCCAGGCCCAGCCCCCAGCATAGAAGCGATGTCTTGGATTGCGTGGCGAGGACCAAAAGCGTGGTCAGACCTAATGTCAGCAGGCTGATCCAGAACCGACGGCTGCGTCCCGCGATATGATCGGCGGCCAGGGTCGCTGCGGCGGAGACGGCGCCCACCACCATGACCAGCCCCATCTGGTTCTTCTCGTACCACAGGCCGCGCCACAGGCCGGCGTTGTCAAATTGGTGCACCCCGACCTTCGGATAGCCGAAAACCATGATCAGGCTGCCGACCGCCATCACAAGACAGGTGTACATCAGGACACGCGGCAGGGCGTCGTCACGGAATCGGGCGCCCAGATAGATGGCGAAGGCGCTGTTGATCGCCATGGCGATGACGCGGCGTTCAGTGACCTCGGGGTCGATGGACCAATATTTCGAGACGAAACACAGGGCGACCAGGGCGAACATCATTAGCCAAGCGGGCCAGGCGCGGACGACCTTATCGAAGCGAAAGACGATCAGGCCGGCAATGACGGCATAGACCGGCAACCAGATGAACCGCAGGATCGGCGTCTCGACTTGGGTCGGCGCGATGACGGGCGCGATAAGGGCGCCGGTCAGCATGAAGACGACGAAGCCCGCCGCCCACTGTTCCCACAGCGGCGGAGAATCATCCGGGGTCTGAACGGACGGTTCACGCACGGGCGCACAGTCCTTTGCGGCGCTTAAGGAACCGTGAGCGTGGCGGTGAAGGCGGCGAGACCTCGCTCCAGATCGGCGATCAGTTCTGAGGGGTCTTCCAAACCGACATGCAGTCGGATCAGTTCGCCCTCAAGCACAGGCGGATGATGGCGGTAGGCCATCTGATGCGTCTCGTGGGTGATCAGGCTTTCGAACCCGCCCCAAGAATAACCCAGGCCGAACAAGGTCAGGGCGTTCAGGAAGGCCTCGCCCGCCGCCTTGTCGCCGCCCTTCATGACTATGCCCATCAGGGACGCCGCGCCGGTGAAATCTCGCCGCCACAGATCATGACCGATCGAGCCGGGCAGGGGCGGGTAGAGGACGCGGGACACCTCCGGCCGAGCGTGCAGCCACTCCGCGACGATCAAGGCCGACCGCGCCTGTTCAGCATAGCGCAGCGGCAGTGTCCGCAGGCCGCGCAGCGCCAGCCAGGCGTCATCGGGCGACACATGCCAGCCGAGGTCCTCAATCGTGTCGCCGATGGCGCGCAGGCAGGCGGGGTTGTTTGAAGCGATACTGCCCATCAGCACGTCCGAATGACCGCCGACATATTTGGTCACGGCCTGAACACTGACATCCACGCCATGGGCCAGCGGACGATAGGCCAGGCCGGCGGCCCAGGTATTATCGACCACCGTCAGGACGCCTCGTGCGCGGCAGGCCTGGGCTACGGCGGCGACATCGACCATCTCGAATGTGAGAGAGGCTGGCGACTCCATCAGCACCAACCGCGTGCGCTCGCCAATGGCGGCCAGAACAGTCTGCGCATCTGCGTCTGCGGGCAAAAAGCGGGTCGTGACGCCGCGGGCCGATTGATACCGGCTCAGGAACCGGCGCGTCGGACCATAGACGGCGTCGGTCGTGATCACCTCGTCGCCCGGCCTCAAAAGCGCCAGCAGCGGAACCGTGACGGCCGCAAGACCCGACGGAACCAGAAAGGCGTCCTTTGCCCCTTCCAGATCGGCCAGGGCGCGGCGAAGATCGCGGGCGGCGCTGCTGCCACTGAGGCCATAGGTCGGCCCGTCGGTCTCGTCGCGCATGACGGCCGCGCTATCGCTCAACATCGTCGAGGCGCGTTCGACCGGCGGATTGACGCCGCGCCGACCGTGGCCGCGTCGCGTGGCGGCGGCGATCAGGCGGGTGCGGTCCGAAAGCGGCGACATGGCCCCTCCGATGGGTTGCGGATCGGTCCCTAAAGGCCTCTAAAGCCATCGGGGCGCAAGCGGCGAGGGATAGGAACGCGATGCGGTGCTGGACGATCGGAGCGATGGCCGTTGTGCTGATGACGACGGCTTGCGGGCGCAAGGACGCCAGCCCTGCGCCGGAAGCCAGCCCCGCCACGCCCGCGCAAACGTCTTCGACGGCGGTCGCAAAAAGCCCGACGCTGGCCGCCATCAAACGCCGCGGTCGCCTGAATTGTGGCGTGCATCAGGGGTTGGTCGGCTTCGCCTACACCGACAATCGCGGCCAGTGGCGCGGCTTCGACGTGGATTTCTGTCGCGCGACGGCGGCGGCGGTGCTGGGCGATGCCGATGCGGTGCGGTTCGTGCCTCTGTCGGCGTCGGATCGTTTCACGGCGCTGAACGACGGCCGGATCGATGTGCTTTGGCGCAATTCGTCCTGGACCATGAGCCGCGACGCGGGCGAGGGGTTCGTCTTCGCCGGGATCAACTATTACGACGGCCAGGGCTTTCTGGTCCGGCGGTCGCTGAACCTGAACAGCGCCACCGAACTGACAGGTGCGCGGGTCTGCGTTCAGTCGGGTTCGACGTCCCAGGCCAACGCCGCCGACTATTTCCGGTCTCGCGGCATCGAATACCGGCCCGTCGTGTTCGAGACTGAGGAAGCGGCGCGCGACGCCTATGGCCGTGAAGATTGCGACGCATTCAGCGCCGACATCTCTGCGCTAGCCGCCGCGCGAACTGTGCTGACCAATCCCAACGAACATGTGATCTTGTCCGATGTCGCGTCCAAGGAGCCGCTGGGGCCGGTGGTCAAGGCGGGCGACGAACGCTGGGCCTCGACTGTGCGCTGGACCCTGAACGCCCTGATGCTGGCCGAGGAACTCGGGGTGACCAAGGCGAATGCCGAAGATCAGTTCAAGACCACGACAGACCCGCGCGTCAGGCGTCTTTTGGGCGCCGAGGGCGAGTTCGGTCCCATGCTTGGGCTGTCCGACGATTGGGCCAAGGACGCGGTCGAAGCCGTCGGAAACTATGGCGAGATTTTCGAGCGAAATCTGGGATCACAATCGGCGCTCGACCTGGCGCGCGGTTTGAACGCACAATGGAACGCGCGCCCGGCCGGCTTGATCTATGGCCTGCCGATCCGATAAGCGCCGACGCTTGCATCGCTTCCTGGGGGACAGATGACCGAGACGAAACGCGGCGGCCTTGCGCTGCACTGGCTGATGTTGATCGGCTTCGCAGTCGGGCTGATCGGGGGATTGCTGGTCAATCTGGCGGTGGGGGCCGATGCGGCCTGGGTGGTCTGGCTGACAGACAACGTGACCGGACCGATCGGTCAGATCTTCCTGCGCCTGCTGTTCATGATGGTGATCCCGCTGCTGTTCTCGGCCCTGGTCGTCGGGGTGGCGGAGATGGGCGATCTCAGCTCGCTGGGACGGGCGGGGATTAAGACGCTGCTTCTGACAGTCGTGGTGTCCAGCATCGCGGTGGTCATCGGTCTGGTGATGGTCAATGTCTTCCAGCCCGGGCGAGGCGTCGATCCGGCGGTGGCTCAGCAACTGTTGGAGCAGGGCAAGGACGGCGCCGCCAGCATCGTTCAGACCGGGCGCGACAGCTCGATCCAGCTGGGCGATTTCTTCCTGGATCTGGTGCCGTCGAACGCGGTCACAGCAGCGGCGGAGAACGCGATCCTGCCGCTGATGATCTTCGCCCTGTTCTTCGGCATCGGTCTGGTCATGGCCAAGAGCCCGGCGACGGACCGTCTGCAGGAAGTGATCCAGGGAATCTTCGAGGTCTCCATGACCCTGATCAACCTGTTCATCAAACTGGCGCCGCTGGCCATCGCCTGTCTGATGTTCAACCTGGCGGCCCTGTTCGGTTGGGATTTGCTCGTGCGTTTGGCGGCCTTTGTCGGCGTCGCGGTCGGCGCCATGGCGATCCATATGTTCGTAGTCTATCCGCTGGTGATCTGGCTGGCGGCCGGCCGCTCGCCCATCGCCTTCTTCAAGGGCGTGCGCGAGCCGATGGTGGTGGCCTTCTCGACCGCTTCATCCAACGCGTCTCTGCCGGTGTCGCTTAAGGCGGCCGAGCAAGAGCTGAAGCTGCCGCGCAAGATCGCCCGCTTCGTCCTGACGGTCGGGGCCACCGCCAATCAGAACGGCACGGCCCTGTTTGAAGGCGTTACGGTGCTGTTTCTGGCCCAGTTCTTCGGCATCGACCTGACGATCACGCAGCAGGTCGTGGTCATGCTGGTCTGCATCCTCGGCGGCATCGGTACGGCAGGCGTGCCGGCCGGTTCGCTGCCGGTCGTGGCGATGATCCTGGTGATGGTGAAGGTCCCGCCCGAAGGCATCGGCCTGATCCTTGGCGTCGATCGCTTCCTGGACATGTGCCGCACGACTTTGAACGTTACGGGCGACTTGGTTTTGGCCACCGTCGTTTCGCGTGGCGAGGAAGACGAACCGGCCGACGCCGACGACGTCTTCCCCGCGGCGCCGCCGGCCTGATCTTAGCCGGTTTCGACGGGGGTGTCCGTTCGGGCGCCCCATTCGGCCCAGGAACCGTCATAAAGCCGTGACGAACGGCCGAGTTCGGCCAGGCCTAGCGTCAGTATGGCGGCGGTCACTCCGGATCCGCAGGTGGTGATGACAGGTCGGTTGATATCCACGCCGGCGTCTGCAAAGGCCTCCTCCAAGGCCGCGCCACGCTTCATCGTGCCGTCGTCGTTTAGCAATCGGCCATAAGGGAGGTTGCACGCGCCGGGCATATGGCCGCTGCGAACACCGGGGCGAGGTTCGGGCGCTGCGCCGTCGAATCGGGGTGCGCCGCGCGCGTCGACGACCTGAGCATCCTGGGCCAAGGCCGCGCGCACATCATCCAACGAGGCGACGGCATCGGTCGCCATCTCGGCATGGAAGTCCGTCGCATCCGCTACCGAATGCCCGTGGACGGTCGGCAGGCCGTCGTCACGCCAGCGCGGCAGGCCGCCGTCGAGCACCTGAACCCTCTTCGCGCCCATCGTCTTCAGCATCCACCAGACGCGCGCCGCCGAGAACAATCCGGTGGTATCATAGACGACGATCTGGTCGTCGACGGAGAGGCCCAGCGCCCCGACCGAAGCCCCAAAGGCCTCTGGCGTCGGCATCATGTGGGGCAGGGGGCTGTCTCGAGCCGATATGGCGTCCAGATCGAAAAATACGGCGCCAAGGATATGGGTCTGTTCAAAATCGGCGCGCGCGTCGCGGCCGTCCAGGTGCCAGCTGCCATCGACGATCCGCAAGTCCGGCGCGCCCAATCTCGCGGCGAGGTCTGTCGTCGAAATCAGCGGGCTCATGGGCGAGACAGGCTCAGTTGGATCACGTCAGTGCGGCGAGAGCGGAAACCGGCTTCGCAATAGGCCAGATAGAAGCGCCAGAGCCGCCGGAATCGTTCGTCAAAGCCGGAAAGCTTGCTGATCTCGTTCCAGGACGCCTGGAAACGCTCATCCCAAAGCTTAAGCGTCGCAGCGTAGTCGAGGCCGAACCGTTCTACCGACTGCCAGGACAGTCCGGCTTTCGACACGACCGGCGCCAGCCGGTCTTCGGAGGGGAGCATGCCGCCGGGGAAGACGTACTTCTGGATGAAATCCGTCCGGGCATTGTATTCATCGAAAAGGTCGTCCTTGATCGTGATGATCTGCAACCCGGCCTTACCGCCAGGTTTAAGGACGTCGTGGACCTTGCCGAAGTAAGCGGGCCAATACTCCATGCCCACAGCCTCGAACATCTCGATGGACGCCACCCGATCAAATCGACCCTGCACATCGCGGTAGTCGATCAGCTGAATATCGGCGCGGTCGCTCACACCCGCGTTGAACATGCGCTGGCGAGCGAAATCATGCTGCTCTTTGGAGATCGTGATCCCGGTGATCTTGGCGCCGATCTCGCGCGCTGCGAACTCGGCGAAGCCGCCCCAGCCGCAGCCGATTTCCAGCACTGACATTCCTGCCCGAAGATCCATCATTCGGGCCAAGGCGGCGTATTTCTCACGTTGCGCCGTCTCCAGAGCCTCACCATCACGGCTGAAGCGGGCCGATGAATAGGTCATCGTCCCGTCCAGCCACTGGGAATAGAAGGCATTGCCCAGATCGTAGTGGGCGTGGATGTTCTTCTTCGAGCCGGTCTTGCTGTTACGATTGGTGCGGTGGCTCAGCCAGTTGACCACCCACATGATCAGATTGCCGTCGAACAGGCGCCGGATGTGATCGTAGTTGTCCACTAGGGTTTCAAGCAGGGCGGCCAAGTTCGGACTGTCCCACTCGCCTGCGATATAGCCTTCGGCGAAGCCGATATCGCCGGCCGCCAGCACGCGGCGTGCGAACTGGTAGTCGCGCACGGTCATCATGCCGCTGGGGCCCGGCTGCTTGCCTTGAAGCACATGGGTCTCGCCATTGGGCAGTTGCACCGTCAAGCGGCCGAAGGTCCAGTTGGCGGCCAGAAGCCGCAGCAACATGGCGAACACGCGCGGTGTTCGGCTGGCGACGGCTTCGATATCGGCGTGTGCGACGCTCATCTTTTGACTTTCAACGCGGAATACAAAGGGGGTCAATCACGGTCGCTGTGGTCGTCGCCGCGACCGGAAACCGTCTTCAGGGCAGCGAGCGCCCGATGGCGCGCCTTCTCGTGTTCGACGATCGGCTCGGGGTAATCGCGCCCTAGAACGATTCCGGCGTCACGCAGCACTTCGGTGGGTGCGGTCCAGGGCGACTGCAGCCAGCGGTCGGGCAGGCGGCGAAGTTCCGGCACCCACCGACGGACATAGCCGCCGTCGGGATCGAACTTTTCACCCTGCGTGATGGGATTGAAAATGCGGAAGAAGGGGGAGGCGTCTGCGCCCGAGCCTGCGACCCACTGCCAGTTCTGCACATTGCTGGCGCGGTCGGCATCCACAAGCGTGTCCCAGAACCAGGCTTCGCCTTCGCGCCAGTCGATCAGCAGATGTTTGATCAGGAAGGAGGCGACGACCATCCGAACCCGATTATGCATCCACCCTGTCGTCCAGAGCTGGCGCATGCCGGCGTCCACCAACGGGTATCCGGTCCGCCCCTGTCTCCATGCCTTGAGGCTCGTGTCGTCTTTACGCCAGGGCATGGCGTCATACTCGGGACGGAACGCGCGCTCGGTGATGTAAGGGAAATGATGCAGCAGGTGCGCCGAGAACTCGCGCCAGCCGATCTCAGCAATGAATTTGTCGGCTTCCGCCGATGATACTCTGCCGTCTTTCGCCGCCTGTCGGGCGCGGTCGATCGCCCGCCAGGGGCTGATTTCGCCCCAGTGAAGATGCGGCGACAGGCGGCTGTTGGCGCCCTGCCGGTCGGGAAAGTCGCGATCCTTCGCATAGGTCTTCAGGCCGGATGGTATGAACCTGGACAAGGCCTGCGAGGCCCCGTCTTCCCCTGGCGTCCAGTCGAATCCTTTGGACCAGTCCGGACGATGGGGGTGCAGCTTCCAACTGTCGAGGTCGTCGGATTGAACCGTTCTGGGCGTCTGTATCTGGCGCGGTCCCGTTGTGTGAGCCGGCGCCTCCGCCGTGGCCAAGAGGGCTCTCAAGAACGGGGTGAAGACCTTGTACGGCTGACCCGAACCGTTCAGCACCTCGCCGGGGCGGCAGAGCAGGGCGCCGTTGAAGCCTCGGCATTCGATACCGTCCGCCTTGAGCGCGTGGGCGATTTCGGCGTCATGCTCAAACGCCTCGGGTTCGAACAGGCGGTTCATGAAGACGGTGTCGGCACCGGTTTCGCTGATCAGCGCCTGAAGCTGGTTCAGCGCATTGCCCTTGCGCAGAATCAGGCGCGAACCGCGATCTTGAAGCGCCGCATCCAGCGCCCTCAACGACTTGTCGAGCCACCAGCGCGACGCGGCGCCCATCGGCCGTTCGAAATGCTCGTCCAGAATATAGACAGGCAAGATGGGTCGCCCTGTCTCCGTCGCGTGGGTCAGGGCAGGATTGTCATGCAGTCGCAGATCGCGGCGAAACCACAGGATGACAGGTTTGGTGGCCACGCGGGCGAACTCCGTGATAACTTGCGCGCATCCCTTCAGAGCGCCACCTGATGGCCCAATAGTTGCGGCAAAAGCCGCCTCCACAACACCGAACGTCGAAAGAGCCGCCTCGTGAGCCGACCCAACGCTGTCATTACGTTGTCCGAAGGTCTTCGGACGCCTGTCGTCATCGGCGGCGGCGCAAGAATCGCTTTCATCGCCGGTCCTTGCCAGATGGAGAGCCGCCAGCATGCGCTGGAGACGGCCCATGCGCTGAAGGAAATCGGTGAACGTCTGAACGTCGGCATCATCTACAAGACCAGTTTTGACAAGGCGAACCGGACCAGCGCCAACGCCGCGCGTGGCATCGGTCTGAAAGACGCCATGCCGATCTTCGCCGAGATTCGCGATGTTACAGGCCTGCCGACCCTGACCGATGTTCACTCCGAGGTTCAGTGCGGTCCGGTCGGCGAGGTCGTCGACGTGCTGCAGATTCCGGCCTTCCTCAGCCGTCAGACCGACCTGCTGCTGGCGGCCGCCGCCACCGGCAAGGCGATCAACATCAAGAAGGGTCAGTTCCTGGCCCCCTGGGACATGAAGAACGTCATCGCCAAGGTGGTCGGCGCCGGCAATCCCAACGTCATGGCCTGCGAACGCGGCGCCAGCTTCGGCTACAACACTCTGGTCAGCGACATGCGGGCACTTCCGGTGCTGCGCGAGATCGGCTGCCCCGTCGTGTTTGATGCGACCCACAGCGTTCAGCAGCCGGGCGGGCAGGGCGCATCGTCGGGTGGTCAGCGCGAGTTCGTGCCAGTGCTGGGGCGCGCTGCCGTGGCCGTCGGCGTCGATGCGGTCTTCATGGAAACCCATCAGGACCCGGATAATGCGCCGTCGGACGGTCCGAACATGGTGCCGCTAAGCCAGTTCGAAGCTCTGGCCGCCGAACTGATCGCTTTCGACGACCTGGCCATCAAGATCGGGGCCAAGGCGCCGGTGGCGCAGGCCGCCTGAATCCTCTAGGTCGGACCCATGTCTGACACCCTGGACCTGGGCGCCCTGCAAAGCCTGCTGGAGCGCGTGCGCGGCCTGAAGATCGCCTGCGTCGGCGACCTGATGCTAGATCGCTACGTCTATGGCGAGGTCAGCCGCATCTCGCCCGAGGCGCCGATCCCTGTGCTTCGCACCAGCCGCACCGTCGCCATGCCAGGCGGCGTCGGCAACGTGGCGCGCAATATCGCGGCGTTGGGCGGGGTGGCGCGGCTTGGCGCCGTAATCGGCGACGACGCGGCCGGGGCGGAACTGACCGCTCTGATCGCCGCCGAGCCGCACATCGAGGACGTCGTGGCGAGGCCGGCAGGCGCGTCCACCATCGTGAAGACGCGCTTCGTTTCGGGGGGGCAACAGTTGCTGCGGCTCGATGACGAGGCTGCGCCGACGGCGATCCAAGATTCGGACGCGTTTACAGATGCCTCGGTCTATTTGCTCTCAGATTACGCCAAGGGCGTCGTCAGCGATGCGCTGCTGGCTTCGGCTCTGAACGCGGCGCAGACATCCGGTGCGCCGGTTGTCGTCGATCCAAAGGGAAGGGACTTCGCTCGCTACGGCGCGGTGGATGTCATCAAGCCGAATGCTTCGGAACTGGCCGGCGCCACCGGCCTGCCGGTCGGGACGGACGCCGAGGTCGAGACGGCGCTGGCTGCCTTACTGGCCGCCACGACCGCCAAGGCGATCATCGTCACCCGTGCGGGCAAGGGGATGAGCCTGGCGCGGCGCGGTGAACCCGTGAAGCACTTCCCCGGCCGGGCGCGCGAGGTCTTCGACGTGTCTGGCGCCGGCGATACAGGCTTGGCCGCCATCGGGTTGGCGCTGGGCGCCGGCGCATCGCTGGAGATGGCGGTCGAGTTCGCCATCCTGGCCTCTGGCGTGGTCGTCGGGAAGGCCGGGACAGCTGTCGTCACACCCGCCGAGCTGATCGAAGCCGAGCTGAGCCAGCACGCCACCGCTGCGGTGTCCAAGGTGACGCCGATCGACGAACTGGCGGTCGAGGTCGAGGACTGGCGACGTCAGGGCCTGAAGATCGGTTTCACCAACGGCTGTTTCGACATCCTGCACCGCGGCCATGTGGCCTATCTGGCGCAGGCCCGTAGCTGGTGCGATCGCCTGGTCGTGGCGCTGAACACCGACGCCTCGGTCAAGCGACTGAAGGGCGAGGGGCGACCGGTGAATGATCTGGACAGTCGTGCCGTCGTCATCGGCGGGCTGGCCAGCGTCGATCGCGTCACCAGTTTCGATGACCCGACGCCGATCGCCCTGATCGAACGGCTGCGTCCTGATGTTCTGATCAAGGGCTCGGATTACACGCGCGAGGGCGTCGTGGGCGGCGATCTGGTCGAAAGCTGGGGCGGCGAGGTCAAGTTGGCCGACTTTAAGGACGGCTATTCAACCACGCGGACGATCGAGAAAATGACAGGGAGCGCGCAGTGACGCCGAGAATGATCGTCGTGACCGGCGGCGCCGGTTTCATCGGCTCGAACATCGTCGCCCGACTGACGGCGGAGACCGCCTACGATGTGGTCGTTTGCGATCGTCTGGAGACGGCCGACCTAGCCAAATGGAAGAACCTGGCCAAGCACGCAATCGCCGACTTCTGGTCGCCCGAAGAACTGTTCGAGCAGCTGGAGCGTCACACCGAGCGGATTGAGGCCGTGGTGCATATGGGCGCGATCTCTTCGACGACCGAGCCGGACGCCGACCTGATTTTGCGGACCAACTTCATTCTGTCCCGCGACCTGTGGGACTGGTGCGCAATCCGGGGATCGCGAATGATCTACGCGTCTTCGGCTGCGACCTATGGCGATGGCGAGACGGGCTTCAACGACGATGACGATGCAGATTCATTATCGCAGCTTCGTCCGCTAAACGCCTATGGCTATTCGAAAATGCTGTTCGACCAATATGCAGTCCGGCAGGCGGATCGGGGTCGAGCGCCGCCCCAGTGGGCAGGGCTGAAATTCTTCAACGTTTATGGTCCGAACGAAGGTCACAAGGGCGGAATGAAGTCGGTTGTGGCTCAAATCTGGCCGAAGGTTGCGGCGGGCGAGACCGTGACCCTGTTTCGGTCGCACAATCCCAACTATGCGGACGGCGGCCAGATGCGAGACTTCGTCTATATCGACGATGTGGTCGATATCATCGAGTTTTTGCTCCAGTCGCCGCAGGTCTCGGGCATCTTCAACGCTGGCTCGGGTCAGGCGCGGTCGTTCGCCGATCTTGCGCGCGCCACCTTCGAGGCCGCCGGCAAGACGCCCTCCATCGACTATGTCGATACGCCCCTGTCGATCCGCGACCGCTATCAGTATTTCACCGAAGCCCGCATGGATCGCATCCGCGCCGCAGGCTTCGAGGGTCAATCGACGCCGTTGGAAGAGGGCGTGCGGCGCTACGTGCAGGACTTCCTCGCCACGGCTGATCCGTACCGCTGATGCGTCGGCTGACCTTCAGGCAATGGGTCGGATATGCAGGCTTCGCCGCCGTCTTCGTGCTCACGGCGGCCGTCGCGGTGTGGAGCGGCGACATTCTGAGGGCAGGGCTGGACCCGCAGGTGCCGTTCCAGACCTACAAGCCACCGCCCGCGCCCGACTATCGAAAGACATCCTCCTGGGCGCTGATCGACCAAGGCGCGCCCAACCAGGCGGCGGTCTTCTTCGTCATGCCGACCACTTTCGATGGTGGAGCCGAGTGGAATGGGCCGATCGACGATGCACGGGCCAACGCCTATATGCGGCGCGTCGTGCTGCCCAACTATGCGTCGCCCTTCGCCCGGGAGGGCAGGGTCAGCGCGCCGCTGTATCGTCAAGCCAGCCTGTACACCCGCCTGACCTTGCGTGATGACGCGCGCGAAGCGCGCGCCTTCGCCTATGAGGACGTGAAGACCGCTTTCGAACTGTGGCTGCAGCAGCATCCCGCCGGTCCCATTGTTATCGCCGGCGTCGAACAGGGCGGGGAACTGACGGCGCGTCTGGTTCGCGACCAACTTCGCGCCGATCCGGCGCTGAAAGACAGGCTTGTCGCCGCCTATCTGATCGATACTTTGGTCGGGCGCGAGATGTTCCGGCAGGCGATCTCGCCCTGCGACGCCGCTGATCAAACGGGGTGCATCTTGGCCTGGGCGTCGGTGCAGGAGGGCGATGATGCGGGCGCGCGGCGCAAGCTGAGACGCGCTCTGGAATGGGACGATCGCGGCGATCTGGTGAACCTGTCCACTGATCCCATCTGCGTGAATCCTTTGACGGGTGCTGTGAGCCAGCCGCGTGCCGCGGCGCGTCAGCACAGCGGCGCGACCAATGCGACCGGCTTGGAATGGGGCGCCCGACCAGCTCTCACGGGTCGGTTGATCTCCACAGAATGCCGTGGCGGCCTGTTGTGGCATAGCGCGCCTGACGCCGATTTTTTGACAGCTGGCGGCAGTTGGGCGGACCGACGCAAGATCGTGCCCTACAACCTGTTCTACGGCGACATCGAACGTGACGTCAGCGTGCGTTTGGCGGCCTGGCGGGCCAAGCGCGGCCTTTAAGGCGGCCATCCTCTCGGTTTGTCTGGCGCCGCTCGCGTACAGCGGGTAGGCTTGCCGCGTCAGGGAGGGATCTGAATGGACGTGACCACCATCTTCGCCGGCGTTGTGCTGTTGCTGGCCATCGTGCTGTTGATCAGCGTGATCAAGATTGTGCCGCAAGGCCGTGAATTCACAGTCGAACGCTTCGGCAAATACACGAAGACGTTGAGCCCCGGCATCGGCTTCCTGACCCCGTTCGTGGAGCGGGTCGGCCGCCGCATGAACATGATGGAGCAGGTGCTGGACGTGCCGACCCAGGAGGTCATCACCAGGGATAACGCCATGGTGAAGGTCGATGGAATCGTCTTCATCCAGGTTATGGATTCCGCCCGCGCCGCCTATCGCGTCGACGATCTGCCTTACGCCATCTCGCAGCTATGCATGACCAATCTGCGGACCGTGGTCGGTTCGATGGAACTGGACGAGGTGCTGAGCCAGCGCGACAGCATCAACACGCGCCTGCTGCACGTCATCGATGCCGCGACCGAGCCATGGGGCGTCAAGGTCAACCGGATCGAGATCAAGGATCTGACCCCGCCAACCGACATCACCAACGCTATGGCCCGTCAGATGAAGGCCGAGCGCGAACGTCGCGCCGTCATCACCGAGGCTGACGGCGAGAAATCCGCCGCCATCGCCCGCGCCGAGGGCGCCAAACAGGCCGCCATTCTACAGGCTGAGGGCCGCAAGGAAGCCGCCTTCCGCGACGCCGAGGCGCGCGAGCGCGAGGCCGAAGCCGAGGCCCGCGCCACGGCCATGGTGTCGGAAGCCATCGCCCGCGGGGACGTCAACGCCATCAACTATTTCGTCGCTCAGAAATACGTCGAAGCCTTCGCCGAACTGGCGCGCAGCCCGCAGCAACGCACCGTCATCGTGCCCGCCGAAATGGGCGCCTTGGTCGGCACCATCGCCGGCATCGGCGAGATGGTCGGACTGGCCAAGGATCAAAACTCGGCCGCGACGCCGCCCGTGCGGCCCGCGCCGCCCCGCCGCCCCGCCGGGGGCTCCGTTCCACCCTCGGCCTGATCCAAGGAGGCTGACCGATGATGTCGCTTGCTGATCTGTATGTCGCCCAGCCGTTCTGGATCTGGCTGGCGATCGGGGTTCTGCTGCTGGCGGTCGAAGCGATGTTCTCGACCGAATGGCTGCTATGGCCCGCCGTTTCGGCCGGGGTTGTCGCGGTCATGACGGCGGCGGGCGTGCGGTTGGGGCTGCCGGGTGAGGTCGCCGTCTTCGCGGTTCTGACCGTCATCGCCACCCTACTGTCCCGTCGTCTGATCTCCAAAGCCAATCCCGACGGTCCCGACATCAACGACCGCGACAGCCGTCTGGTCGGCCAGCGGGCGCGCGTGGTCGAGACGTTCGTCTCGGGCCGCGGTCGCGTCTTCATCTCCGGCGCTGAATGGCCGGCCGAGATCGTGGGCGAGGCGCCGATCGAGGGGCAGGACGTTGTCGTGACGCGCGTGAACGGCTCGTTGCTGACAGTGCAATCAGCCGTCTGAACGCAACGGTCACATCGGCGTTCGTCAGGCATGACTGACACCCAGAACGCCGTCACGGACGGCTTGCCGACACCCAGGCGCTATTGGGCAATCGTGTCCATCGGCCTGGGCATCACGCTTGCCGTTCTGGATGGCGCGATCGCCAATGTCGCCCTGCCGTCGATTGCGCAGGATTTACAGGCGTCATCGGCCGCCTCGATCTGGATCGTCAACGCCTATCAGATCGCCATCGTGGTCGCCCTTTTGCCGCTGGCGTCGCTGGGCGAGATCGTCGGTTATCGCCGTGTGTCGCAGGCCGGTCTGGCCGTCTTCACCCTGGCCTCCATCGCCTGCGTGTTCGCCAACTCCATCGAGACGCTCAGCCTCGCGCGCGTCTTTCAGGGCTTCGGAGCGGCAGGCATCATGAGCGTCAACGGGGCCTTGGTCCGTTACACCTATCCGCAGCGGCTGCTCGGTCGCGCGGTCGGGATCAACGCGGTGATCGTTTCGTTGGCGGCGGCGGCGGGGCCGACCATCGCCAGCGCTATCTTGGCTGTCGGACATTGGCGCTGGCTGTTTGCGCTGAATGTGCCGATCGGCCTGCTGGCGGTGTCGCTGGCGGGTTTCACCCTGCCACACAACCGACTTCAGCCGCGAAAGCTGAACTGGGTCGGAGCCGCGCTGAACGCTGCGGCGTTCGGCCTGCTGATCACCGGCATTCAATCGCTGGCGCACGGTGAGGCGGCCGTTCTTGGCTTCGGTCTGACAGGGGCAGGGCTCGCAGCCGGGGTCTTGCTGATTCGCCACGAGCGGTCACGAACCTCGCCGTTGATCCCCCTCGACCTGCTGGCGCGACCGATGTTCAGCCTGTCGGTCGCCACATCAATCATATCCTTCACCGCCCAGATGATGGCGTTCGTGGCCTTGCCCTTCTTCCTCCAGGGCACATTGGGGCTTACGGCGGTCGAGACCGGCCTGCTGATGACGCCTTGGCCGCTGGCGACTATGATTGCTGCGCCCTTGGCTGGCTATCTTTCCGATCGCTATTCGGCGGGCGTGCTGGGCGCCATCGGCCTTAGCCTGTTCGCCTGCGGCCTGATGGCGCTGAGTTTCCCTAAGGCCGATTTGAGCCACTTCGACATCGTGTGGCGCATGGCGCTTTGCGGCGCGGGCTTCGGATTTTTCCAGTCGCTCAACAATCGCGCCATGCTGTCGGAAGCGCCTAAGGATCGCGCCGGCGCGGCGGGCGGCACTCTGGGCATGGCGCGGGTCGTCGGGCAATCTTTGGGCGCCGTGGTGGTGGCTTTCCTGCTGTCGGCCGCGCCGATCAACGGGGTCGGTCATGGGTTCCAGATCGCGGCCGTTACAGCCCTGTTTGGCGCGGTGATGAGCGGATCGCGCGTCCGCCGACGTCCTGCCGAGCCGGATAAAGAGGTCGAGGCGGTCTAGCGCCGGGGTAGTTCCGCGACACCGCGATCCGCCAGTTGGTCGGCGCGTTCGTTCAGTTCGTGGCCGGCATGACCCTTTACCCATCGCCATTTCACGTCGTGACGCAGGCGCGCCGCGTCCAGCCGCTGCCATAGATCGGCGTTCTTGACCGGCTTCTTGTCGGCCGTCAGCCAGCCGCGCGCCTTCCAGCCGCGCATCCATTCAGTGATACCCTGCATGACGTATTTGCTGTCGGTATGCAGTTCGACCCTACAGGGCCGTTTCAGGGCTTCCAGCGCCATGATCGCGGCCATCAGCTCCATGCGATTGTTGGTCGTGTTGGCCTCGCCGCCCCATAATTCCTTCTCGTGACCGCCGCCGGCCTGAAGCACGGCGCCCCAGCCGCCGGGGCCGGGATTGCCCTTGCAGGCGCCGTCGGTGTGGATGATGACGTGATCGGAGGGACTCATGGTCGCGCAGACCTACAGCCTCCCTTGGCGCGGGGCCATCACTGCGCCTATATGCGGGTCGAATAAGAGTGGATGGGATCGGATGACCGATCCCCGCGAGGAGATTAGCCATGGGCTCCATGAGCATCTGGCATTGGGCCATCGTCATCGTCGTCATCGCGCTGCTGTTCGGCGGCCGGGGCAAGCTGTCGGGCATCATGGGCGACGCCGCCAAGGGCATCCGCGCCTTCAAGGACGGCCTGAAGGACGAAGACAAGAAGGACGGCCCGCACGAAGGCGTCAGCTCGCTGCCGCGCACCGAGGCGGAAAAGGAAGAGCTGAAGCGCTAGTCGTCGTCTGTAAGGGCTGACGCATGGGCGGGCTCGGCCCCGGTATCGGGGGTTTCGAATTAGTGGTGATCGGCCTGGTGGCCCTTCTTGTTGTGGGGCCAAAGGATCTGCCTGTCCTGATGCGGCGCGTCGGTCAGATGGTGGCCAAGGCGCGCGCCATGGCCAACGAGTTCCGATCCAGTTTCGACGAGATGGCGCGTCAGTCCGAACTGGACGACCTGCGCAAGGAGGTCGAGGCGCTGCGCACGGGGCAGGGTGCCATGTATCCCCTGGGCGCCGAGGCGGACGCCGCGTTCAAGGACATCAACGCCGGATTGACCGGGCCGACTGCGGCGGCTGCCCTGCCTGCGCCCGAGCCGGAGGCGCCGGTGATGATGCCTGCGGCCGATGAATGGCCGGACACGCCATCGCCTGTTGAGCCTGTCACGGCGACGAAATCCAAGCGAGGGGACCCCAAGGCAAAGACGGGGGCGGCTATCGCCGGATCGGCGACCGCCAAGCCTCGCTCAGCCGCCAAACCGAAGAGCGCTGCGCCGGCGGCCAAGACCAAGCCTGCAGCCGCCAAGCCCAAGACCTCGCACAAGAAAGCCGTTGACCTGTGACGCCTTCCGATCGTGACGAGGCCGAGATCGAGGCGTCGCGCGCGCCCCTGATGGATCATCTGATCGAGCTGCGCGGGCGGCTGCTGATCTGCGTCGTGGCCTTCTTCTTGGCCTTCATCCTCTGCTTCGCCTTCGCCAATCAAATTCAGATTGCGCTGATCAAGCCGTATCAGGCCGCCGTGGCGATCCATGCCGCCGCTCTGGCGACAGGCGGTCACGCCAATCCCATCGAACTGATCGCGGTGATGACGGGGATCAAACCCTATCCGCCCGGCAGCGCCGCCGTTGTTCAACTGATCGCTACGGCGCCGCTGGAACAGCTGTTCACCAAGATGAAGATCGCGGCCTTTGGCGCGGCGGTCCTGACCTTCCCCGTTATGGCGTGGCAGCTGTACCGGTTCGTCGCGCCGGGTCTCTATCGCAACGAGCGCGGGGCGTTTCTGCCGTTCCTGATCGCGGCACCTGTGATGTTCTGCCTGGGCGGGGCGCTGGTCTATTACGTCATGCTCCCTTTCGTGATGTTGTTCTCGCTGAGCCAGCAGGTGGCCACCGACGGCATATCCGTGGCGCAAACCACGAAGATTTCCGACTACCTCAGCCTGGTCACCTCGCTGCTGCTCGCCTTCGGTCTCTGCTTCCAGCTGCCTGTCGTCACTACGCTGTTGGGCCTGGCAGGTCTAATCAGCTCAAAGATCATGGCGGCTGGTCGGCGTTACGCCATCGTCGCCGTGGTCGTGGTCGCGGCCGTGGTCACGCCGCCCGATCCGATCAGCCAGCTGATGCTGGCCGTGCCTCTGGTCATTCTCTACGAGATTTCGATCTGGTGCGTGCGACTGATCGAGTTGCGCCGCAGGAAGGCGGACGATCTGGAAGCCGAGATCGCTTAGCGCCACGTTGGCGTCTCGATCGCTGCTTGAAGCAGTCAGGCCATGAAAAAGGGCCGGGGAGCGATCCCCGGCCCTTTGCCTTGACTGCGATCAGGTGATCAGCAGCTGTAGTACATGTCGAACTCGACCGGGTGCGGATGCAGTTGCAGACGCATCACCTCTTCCATCTTCAGCTCGATGTAGCTGTCGATGAAGTCGTCATCCATGACGCCGCCCTTCTTGAGGAAGGCGCGGTCCTTATCCAGGTTCTCCAGCGCTTCACGCAGCGAGCCGCAGACCTCGGGGATCGAGCCGCGCTCTTCCGGCGGCAGGTCGTAGAGGTTCTTGTCGGCGGGCGCACCCGGATCGATGCGGTTCTCGATCCCGTCCAGACCGGCCATCAGCAGGGCCACGAAGGTCAGATAGGGGTTGCCCATCGGGTCGGGGAAGCGGGCTTCCAGACGCTTGGCCTTGGGCGAGGAGACGTGTGGGATACGGATCGAGGCTGAGCGGTTGCGGGCCGAATAGGCCAGCTTCACCGGGGCTTCATATCCGGGGACCAGACGCTTGTAGGAGTTGGTGGTCGAGTTGGCGAAGGCGTTGATGGCCTTGGCGTGTTTGATGATGCCGCCGATGTACCACAGACATTCCTGCGACAGACCGGCGTACTGGTCGCCGGCGAACTGGGGCTTGCCGTCCTTCCAGATCGACATGTGGACGTGCATGCCCGAACCGTTGTCCGCAAACATCGGCTTGGCCATAAAGGTCGCCGACTTGCCATAGGCGTGGGCCACATTGTGGATCACGTACTTATAGAGCTGCAGGCGGTCGGCCATGGTCAGCAGGTCCGAGAACTTCAGGCCCAGTTCGTGCTGAGCCGGGGCTACCTCATGGTGGTGCTTCTCAGGCTGAAGGCCCAGATCGCGCATGACGCCCAGCATTTCGCCGCGCAGGTCCTGTCCGGAATCGACCGGATTGACCGGGAAATAGCCGCCTTTGGGTCCAGGGCGATGGCCCATATTGCCTTCGGAGTATTCGGCGCCGGTATTGGCGGGCAGCTCGGTCGAGTCGTAGCTGTAGCCGGTGTCGTGCGGCTGGGTGGACCAGCGCACGTCGTCGAAGATGAAGAACTCGGCTTCCGGTCCGAAGAATACCTGGTTGCCCACGCCCGACGACTGGACGTACGACAGCGCCTTCTTGGCCATCGAGCGGCTGTCGCGGTTGTAGGGCTCGCCGGTGTCCGGGTTCAGCACGTCGCAGAACAGGAACATCGTCTTCTGCTGATAGAAGGGATCGATGTAAGCCGTGGTCAGGTCCGGCTTCAGCAGCATGTCGGACTCGTTGATAGCCTTCCAGCCGGCGATCGAAGAGCCGTCGAACATCGTGCCGTCGTTCAGGAAGTCCTCGTCGACCAGATCGACGTCGAAGGTGACGTGCTGAAGCTTGCCGCGCGTGTCGGTGAAGCGGACGTCCACATATTGGACCTCCTCATCCTTGATCTCTTTGAGGATCTTGCTGGCGCTCATTCTCGAAAAGTCCTGTTCTTGTCGTTTGGGGAGGAGACCGGACAGCGACCCGAAGGCCGAGGGCCGGGGAGGGTAGTCGGTCAGACGGCTTGGGCTCCGGTTTCGCCGGTGCGGATGCGGATCACCTCGGCGACGTCGGACACGAAGATCTTGCCGTCGCCGATCTTGCCTGTGCGGGCCGAGGTCTGAATGGCCTCAACAACCGCGGGCGCGAGGTCATCGGCGACGACCACCTCGATCTTGATCTTGGGCAGGAAGTCGATGACGTATTCCGCACCGCGATACAGCTCGGAATGACCCTTCTGGCGGCCATATCCCTTAGCCTCCAGTACAGTCATGCCTTGCACGCCCACGTCCTGGAGCGCCTCTTTGACGTCATCCAGCTTGAAGGGCTTGATGATGGCTTCGATTTTCTTCATGGCGACCCCGGAGCGGCGCACGGAATGCAGCGGCGCTCGGGCGCGAATGGGACACAGCAGGGCTGCTCAAAGCAAGCGATTTTCGCAGGCTGGCGAAGGATAATCGGAACGCGGATGATAGAAACCAACGACCCGGCGATCTGGCGCAATTTTCTGCCTTGGCCGAGCGCGGAAACGCACAAGCATGCGCGTGGTCGTTTGGCGGTCGTTTCGGGAAAGGCGCATCACACCGGTGCGGCGCGGCTTGCCGCACACGCGGGTCTCAGGATGGGCGCCGGGGTGGTGCGAATCCTTTGTCCGGCAGATGCAGCGTCGGTGATCGCGCCGGCTGTGCAGGCGGTGATGCTGACGCCTTTTTCTTCACCCGAAAACTTAAGTCGCGAAGCCGCCGGCAGCGACGCGGTCGTGATCGGACCGGCCGCAGGCCCGGACGATGCGACGATCGCAAACATTCAGGCGCTGGGCTCGACCGGCGCCGTTCTGGTGATCGACGCCGATGGTCTGTCAGTCTTCAAAGGTCGGACTGCTGAACTGTTCGCCGTGTTGGATCGTGACGACATCCTGACGCCGCATGAAGGCGAGTTTGAACGACTGTTTCCGGGCCTGCTTGCGCAAGGCCGCGAAACGGCAGTTCAAGAAGCGGCGCGAGCGGCCCAGGCGACGATCGTCCTGAAGGGCGCTCAGACCCTGATCGCATCACCTGACGGCCGCATCCGCCGAAACGAAAACGGCTCGCCTTGGCTGGCGACGGCCGGAACCGGCGACGTCCTGGCCGGCATGATCGGCGGATTGGTCGCCCAACGCATGGACAGCTTCGAGGCAGCCTGCGCCGCTGTCTGGCTTCATTCCGACGCCGCAGAGCGTT
The DNA here is from genome assembly GCF_000964075.1 of Brevundimonas sp. KM4. Taxonomy (NCBI): domain Bacteria; kingdom Pseudomonadati; phylum Pseudomonadota; class Alphaproteobacteria; order Caulobacterales; family Caulobacteraceae; genus Brevundimonas; species Brevundimonas sp. KM4. The sequence goes on from NZ_JZRG01000012.1 coordinate 178,151, forward strand.
TCGGTCCGGGATTGACCTCGGATGACCTCTACGATGCCTTGCCGAAGTCATTGTTTCAGCAGTGGAGTATCGGGAATCAAAAATGACCTTTTGAGTTTCGGTCCCGCAATTTTGGATCAATGAAAATCTCTAGATCCGGGCAGGATGCGCACATCACGGGGATGGCGATGCGGTGGATGTCGGGGTGTCTGGGGATGGGCGACGACGTCGGCGCGGGCGAGTTGCACCGAAGTATCGTGATCTTGAGATAGGCGTGACAGTTCGCTGGAACGGTCGATGACGCGGCGGGCGACCAAGTGGACGACGCCTTCGGGGCTTTTCTCAACCACACCCTCGACCGCCATCAGGCGGGCGGCCATGACCTCGCGGCGGAACTGCTCGAACATCCGCGCCCAGAGGACCACGTTGATGATGCCGGTCTCGTCTTCCAAGGTGACGAAGATGGCGTTGCCCTTGCCGGGACGTTGACGCACCAGAACCACGCCGGCGACCTGCACCAGGGCGCCGCCGTGACGGGCTTCGGTCCGGGCGCAGGTCAGCAGGCCTTCGGCGTGGAAGATCGGGCGCAGGATGGCCATGGGGTGCGCCTTCAACGACAGGCGCAGTGTCTGGTAATCGGCGGCGACATGCTCGCCCAGCGGCATGACCGGCAGCCGGGCGTCGGGTTCGACGCCGAGCTCGCGCGCATCGGCGGCGGCGAACAACGGCAAGGGCGTGTCGTCAGGCAGTCGGCGCACGGCCCAAAGGGCTTCGCGCCGGTCCAGCCCCAACGATCGGAAAGCGTCTGCGTCAGCCAGCTTGCGCATAGCGGCAGACGGCAAGGCGGCGCGGCGGGCCAGAGTTTCGATGTTGGACAGAGAGAAGGCGCGGGCGGCGGCGAGCGCCTCTGCCCAGTCTTCGCGGAAGCCCTCGATCTGGCGCAGGCCGATCCGCAGCGCCGGCGTCTTGTCCGAACCTTCCAGACTGTTGTCCCAACCGCTGTAAGAGACATCGACCGGCCGCACCTCGACGCCGTGTTCGCGGGCGTCGCGCACGATCTGGGCCGGGGCGTAGAATCCCATCGGCTGGCTGTTCAGCAGGGCGCAGGCGAAGGCCGCCGGATAGTGGCGTTTGATCCATGAGGAGACATAGACCAGTTGGGCGAAGGAGGCGGCGTGACTCTCCGGAAACCCGTAGGAGCCGAAACCCTTGATCTGATCGAAGCACCGCTGGGCGAAGGTCGGGTCATATCCGCGTTCGATCATCTTGCCGACCATTCGGTCTTCGTAGGTGTGCAGGGTGCCGTCGCCTCGGAAGGTGCCCATAGCCTTGCGCAGACCATTCGCTTCCTTCTCGTTGAACTCGGCCGCGACCATGGCGACCTTCATCGCCTGTTCCTGAAACAGGGGCACGCCGAGGGTCTTTTCCAGAACCTGTTTTAGCTCGTCTTGAGGATACTGCGGTCCAGGCCTGGAGTAGTCCGGCTCCTCAAGCCCGTTGCGGCGGCGCAGATAGGGGTGGACCATGTCGCCCTGGATCGGACCAGGCCGAACGATGGCGACCTGGATCACCAAGTCATAAAGGCGGCGCGGCTTCAACCGGGGCAACATGTTGATCTGGGCGCGGCTCTCGACCTGAAACACGCCGATGGAGTCGCCCTTGCACAGCATGTCGTAAACGGCGGGATCGTCGCGCGGGATCGTATGCAGCGCCCAATCGTCCCCGTGATGAGCGCGGATCAGGTCGAACGCCTTGCGGATGCAGGTCAGCATGCCGAGCGCCAGCACATCGACCTTCATCAGGCGGAGTGCATCAATGTCGTCCTTGTCCCATTCGATGAAGGTGCGATCCGGCATGGCGGCATTGCCGATGGGGACCAGTTCGTCCAGCCGGTCCTGGGTCAGGACGAATCCGCCGACGTGCTGGGACAGGTGGCGGGGAAAGTTCAATAGCCGCATGGCCATCTTCACCGCACGCTGGATCATGGGATTGGCGGGGTCTAGACCGGCCTGCTCGACATGGCGCTCGCCGATCTCACCGCCCCAACTGCCCCATTGGCTGGAGGCCAGACGTGCGGTCACGTCCTCGGTCAGACCCAGCGCCTTGCCGACGTCACGGATGGCGCTCTTGGGACGATAGCGGATCACGGTGGCGGCGATGCCGGCGCGCGCGCGGCCATAGCGTTCGTAGATGTGCTGGATGATCTCCTCGCGCCGCTCGTGCTCGAAGTCGACGTCGATGTCAGGCGGCTCGCCCCGGTCGGTGGAAAGGAAGCGTTCGAACAGCAGATCGGATTCCGCCGGGTCCACCGCCGTGATGCCCAGTACGTAACAGACAGCCGAGTTGGCCGCCGAACCTCGACCCTGACACAAAATCCGCTTGTCCTTCGCCACCCTCACGATGTCGTAGATCGTCAGGAAGTACGGCGCGTAGCCGGCCTTTGCGATGAAGATCAGCTCTTTCTCCAGCAGCGCCTTGACCTTGTTGGGCACGCCGTCGGGATAACGCATCTCGGCATGTCGCCAGGTCAGCTGTTCCAGCCAGCCCTGCGGCGTCTTATCAGGCGGGGTCGTCTCTTCCGGATACTGGTAACTGATATCGCCTAGATCGAAGCCGATGCGAGACAAGACGTGCCGGCTCTCGACCAGCGCCTCGGGCGCATCGCGGAACAGGCGGGCCATCTCGGCGGGCGGTTTCAGCCAGCGTTCGGCATTGGCGTTCAGACGTCGGCCTGCGTCCTCGATCGTCACGCCTTCGCGAATACAGGTCAGCACGTCCTGCAGATCGCGTTGGATCGGGTCGTGATAGAGGACATCGTTGACGGCCAGAAGCGGTGCGCCGCTTCGCTCTGACAGTGTTTTCAGCCGGGCCAGTCTTCGACGGTCGTCGCCGTTCCGCCCCATCACCGCGCCCAGCCAAACCGCGCCGGGCGACGCATCGGTCAACTGCGCCAAGACCTGATCGATGCCATTCAACCGTTCGCCCGGCATGAGGATCAGCAGCAGATCCTCGGGCGCGGCCAGCAGATCGCGCAGTCCGATCTCGCACTGCCCCTTCACCGCCCGGCGATTGCCCAGGGTCAGCAGCCGCGTCAGTCGTCCCCAGCCGGCGCGCGTCTCGGGATAGGCGAGGATGTCGGGCGTCCCGTCGTTGAAGGCCAGACGCGCGCCGGTCGCCAGTTTGAACGTCGCGGCCCGATCCTTGACCATCTGCGACAGGGCTGGATCGTTCAGCGGATCCTCGACATAGGTCACTTCGCCCGGCCCGCCGCCGTCGCGCACGACATCGGGCGGCGACAGGCCGTCCTCGCGGATGGTCCGCAGGGCGCTCCAGGCCCGCACCACGCCGGAAACCGTGTTGCGATCGGCCAGACCCAGCCCCGAATGCCCTCTCAGGATCGCGGTCAGAACGAGATCCTTCGGATGCGACGCCCCGCGCAGGAAGGAAAAGTTGCTGGTCGCCGCCAGCTCGGCATAGGCGGGCGCGGTCAAGCGAACAGGCCGTGGACGAACCACCGCGGCTCGTCGGTCTCGCCATACAGGCCCTGACGGAACAGCCAGAAACGGCGGCCCTCGCGGTCCTCGACGCGGTAATAGTCGCGGGTCTTCTGATCCGGCGCGCGCCACCATTCGCCGCCGATCCGCTCCGGTCCCTCGGCCAAGGCCACCTCATGCAGAACCCGGCGCCATCGGAAACGCAGGGGCGAACCGTCCGGCACCTCCGCCAGGGTTTCCACTGGCTGGGGCGGGTCGAACATCTGCAAGGGCCGCAAGGGCGGATCGTCGGGATCGAGATCCGGCCAGTCATGAGCCGTTCGCAGCGCCTTCATCGTCGCCGGGACCATCCGTCCGGCGCGCTCGGGGATGTGCGACCCTAGAGGTTCGAAACTCAACACCGCCTCGGGTCCCAGCCGCGCCGTCAATCGGTCGATCAGACGACTGAAATCCTCGCCGTCGGGGCTGTCACCGTCGAGGCCGCGCTGAACCGGTTTCAACGTCTGGGCTTCCAGAACCGATAACCGCATCTGATCGAAACCGAAGCCGGGATCCAGCGGGCTTGCCAAGGCCGCCAACCGTTCGCGAAACAGACGCAGCACCGTGTCCACATCGCGTGTCGGACGGCCTGTCCTCGCGACGATGCGGCGAACTTGGCCATCAACGCGGTAGAAGCCGGCCTCAAACGCCCGCCCGCCCTGGCCCGCCTGGTCCAGGCGATCGGCGATGTCGATCAGCAGGTCGGACAGGACGCGATCCACGTCCGCGTCGGTGAGAATGGGTTCGAAAAAGACTCGATCCACGACGATGGGGGGCGGCGGTCGGTGCGGGGTGATGCGAACATCCTCGTCGCCAAGCAAACGAGCCAGACGTGAAGGGAAGTCCGTCCCAAAGCGGGCCGCAAGAGGCGCGCGCGGCCGGTCGTCCAGATCGGCGATCCGCTTCAGGCCGGCGCGCTGCAGCGCCTGGGCGTCACGCTCCGGCAACTCTAGCGCCGTGATCGGCAGCCGACGCACCGCCTGTCGATCCTCGCCCGAAGCGAACAGCCCACCCCGCCCGAAACGGGCCAAGGCGCGCGCCGCCTGGGGTGTGGACGCCAGAGCGCTGCGCATCTCCAGGCCGATGCGACCCGCACGCTGATACGCAGCGCGCACCAGGCCAGCCTCCCCGCCGAACAGATGGGCGCAGCCGGTGACGTCCAGCAACAGACCGTGCGGCGCATCCTCGGCGATCATCGGAGTGAAGCGGCCGAAGTCCTCCAGCACCCGCAGCAGCAGGGCAGAATCCACCTCGGGCCTATGGATGATGGTGCACAGGAACGGCGTTCGCGCCCTCGCGTCAGCCAGGGTCAGCCCGGGCGTCAGCCCCGCCCTTGCCGCCGCCGGATCGACGGCCGCCAGACGCAGGGCGCCGCCGACCTTCTCGACCAGGACGACCGGCGCGGGATTTGGCCCAATCTCAGGCGACGCGTCGCCCGCTATCGCCCCACGCCTCAGCCGGTCGCTGGGCAGCCACGGGAACCATAGCGCCAGATAGCGGCGCCGGTTCGCGGAATGATCGGGCGTCACGATCCCACTCCAAGATCCAGTTTTTCACTTCGCCCCCGCCGCGCCGCCGCAGCAGGGTAAGTGAGAAAGACGGATGGCCAGGCGCGCCTCCGGCCAGAGAGGTGGAGGCTGTTGCCCTCACAGACCATCTTGTCTCTGCCGCACTGGATGATGGCTCGGCTCCAGCACGCACACAGAAAAGCGTTGAGCCTCCCCACTTGGCCGCCAGAGCAAGGCGTCGACTTGAGTTCAATGAGAGGGCTTTAGAATTGCCCCAGGCACTAATAACAACAGATCCGACAGGAGGCGATTTTAGTGACTCCTCACCAACAAGAAGGAGATTTTTTATATCTGGAGCTTTGACTAGCAAAACCCTAGATGAATCGATTCCCATTTCTTCAATGCCAACGCCATAGGGAGTACCATGTTCTGAAGCCATCATTGCATCCAATGCCCAGACAACATGCTGTCCATTTGCGGAAAGCATTCCGACCGCCAAGGCAAAGGCATTTACCGCAACTGCGTCTGCGGCATTGGCTGCATAGAGTTCGTGAATCGCGTCCTGCTTAAAAGCACCAGAAAGTAGTCCAGGCATATGTTTTAAATGACAAACTTCTGGACAGCCTTTGTCCAAGGCCCTCAATCGCTGCCGGACAAGAGATATACGTTCAGCCCTGCACATGTTCTCCATTTGTTCTTTCTTGCATTGTGCAGAGAGCCTTTGTCAAGCCGCTATGTGGCGGCCAGATCGGGCATGACGCGCGCGCCAGACTAAATCTGAACCGATCGCGAGACACAAAACGTCATACATCCGTTCAGCAGCCGATGCCTCGATTAGGACCCATCTTCATGGCCCACAAAACGCGTGAATTACGATCAACGGTGAATAAGGACGGGGTTCTAACGCTGTCACTTGCGGAGATTGTGCTCGATGATCCGGCATCCGACGAAATCATTGTCCGTGTCGAGGCGGCGCCCATCAATCCTAGCGATCTCGGTTTGCTGCTTGGTCCGGCGGATGCAGCTTCGGTCCGCAAGGGTGTGTCGGACGGCGCCCCGCAGCTTAGCCTCGATATTCCGCCAGCGCGGATGGGCGGCATGGCCGGCCGGATCAACCAGTCGCTTCCGGTCGGCAACGAAGGGGCAGGGACCGTCATCGCTGCCGGCGATCAGGCGAAGGACTGGATCGGCCGTCGGGTCGGCATGATCGGTGGCGGCATGTACGCCGATCTGAGAAAGATCAAAACACGCGACGCCCTGCCGATTCCCGAAGGTGTGACGGCCGCCCAAGGCGCAGCCTTGACAGTCAATCCCATGACGGCGCTCGGATTTGTCGAAACCGCTCGGGCCGAGGGACATTCCGCGATCGTCCATACTGCGGCCGCATCCAGCCTGGGCCAGATGCTCCAGCGGATTTGCGCCCAAGACGGTGTGCCACTCGTCAATATCGTGCGTTCTGAAGATCAGTTGCGACTGCTGAAGGACGCGGGGGCGACCCATGTCCTGAACAGCCGCGAAGATGATTTTCGAACACAACTCACCGACGCGGTCACTGAAACCCGCGCCACTGTCGCGTTCGACGCCATCGGCGGCGGATCGCTGGGCGGCGAAATCATGCACGCGATGGAACGTGGCGCAGTCAACCGTATGACCGAATACAGCCGATATGGCTCATCAACGTTCAAACAGCTCTACGTCTACGGCGCGCTCGATACTTCGCCGATGATTCTGAATCGTCTTGCTTTTGGTTTCCAGTGGAGCGTGTCCGGGTGGCTATTGACGCCTTTCATGCAGAAGATTGGTTCCGATACCGTGTCGAGAATGCGCAAACGCGTCTTTGACGACCTGACCACCACATTCGCGACACGCTACACACGCACAATAGGACTTGCTGAAGCGCTCGACCCAGAAACTCTGCTTGCTTACGAGCGGAAGGCGACGGGAGAGAAATTCCTGATCGATCCAACCATAAACTGACGGCTAAAATTTCCGAGACTGCACAGGTTCGGAAACTGTTGCAGCCATAAACGGCTGGATTAACGTCAAAATAACGCAATTTGAGAGGTATGGCTATTGCACTCGACGACAGCGCTTCTGTTGCAAATCCGAAAGTGCTCTGGCGGCTGCGGAGGCGCTATGGGCACGAAAACACTAGGCGTAGATAGGTTGTGGATAAACGCCAGAAGCGATGACGGATATCCGTTTGGGACTCGTTGCGGACTTTGAGAAGAGCTGGTTTGCGTCAAGGCGACTACCCGATCGCAGCAGGCCGAGGACTAACTCCCATCTGATCTCTGCCGACAGATGAGGAGGTCTGTCTCGCACCAGCAAATTGTCGCTGTTCCTCTTTGAGTGATGCAAATGCCGAAGCACTCTCAGCTGGCACGTCGGAAATAGACTGCTTCGCGCGTGCTTAAGGGGTGATAGAAGGCGAGCATGTTGAAAGTCCGCGCGCTTCCGACGGCCTGTGCCGACCGGCCCACCAGTTCGGTCTGCTCAGGCTGTGGCGCGCGCGCGTTCAGCGTCTGCGACGCGTTGTCGGAGGTCGATCTTGGGCGATTGGATTCACTCGCAGAACGCGTGACGCTGGCGGGCGGCGACGTCCTGGCCAATGAGGCCGAACCGGCCGTGAACGTCTTCAACATCACATCGGGCGCGGTCCGGATTTACAAGCTGCTGCCCGATGGTCGCCGCCAGATCACCGCTTTCCTGTTCGCCGGGGATTTCATTGGGCTGACGGCGGGGGCGACCTACGCCTTCTCTGCTGAGGCGATTGAGGACACGACCGTCTGTCGCTTCCGGGCCTCGGAATATCGGGCCCTGGCGCGAGAGCGGCCCAGTCTGGAAGCGGCCTTGCTGAGCCGGGCGATGCATGAGCTGACGGCGGCGCAGGAACAGATGCTGCTGCTTGGTCGCAAGACCGCGCGTGAACGCGTGGCCAGCTTTCTGGTGACGATGCTTTCGCGCGATCCCTTGCGTCCGTCCGGCGACAACGCCGTGCGACTGCCGATGACCCGATCCGAGATCGCGGACTATCTCGGACTGACGATCGAGACCGTCAGTCGCGAGCTGACCAAGTTGAAGACCAGCGGCGTCATCCATGCCGTCTCTCTGCACGACCTGCGGATCGAGCGCCCTGACCGCCTGAAAGACATGGCGAACGGCGCATCCTAGGCGGCCAAATCATCCGCAGGGCAGGTCAGACGCAGATGTCCGTCGCTGCCCAGCCCTTCGACCCGGATGGAGCGGTTGCAGAGCGCCATCGGCAACGCCCGGTGGCTGACCAAGATCAGGCCTTGCCCCCGCGCGGACAGGCGGTTCTGAAGGCGGTCCATGACCTGGGCCTCCGTCGCGGCGTCCAAGCCTTCCGTCGGTTCGTCAAGCACCAGCCAGGGCGCATCGCGCAGATAGGCGCGCGCCAGGCCAAGACGCCGTCGTTCTCCGCCGGATAGCTGCTCGCCGTTCGGTCCGACGGCGGTATCCAGGCCCAGCGGTTCTGCGCGAATTCGGTCGCCCAGCGCGGCGTCGTCCAGCGCCGCCCACAGGGCCGCATCGTCGGCAGGTCCTGCAAGCAACAGGTTCTGGCGCACGGATCCGTTCAGCAGACGGACGTCTTGGGCCGCATAGGCGAACAGCCGGCGCCGACATTCCGGCGCGATGTCGAGGGCGTCCAATCCACCGAGCCGCATCTCTCCGGTCTGGGGCGTTCGCAACCCGATCAGGCGTTCGATCAGCGTCGTCTTGCCAGCGCCCGATGGGCCGAAGACACCGAGGCGGTAGGGCGGCGTCAACTCGGCGCCAAGGTTAGCAAGACCGAGCGCCGCACCGCTGAGCGGTCGACCGTGACGGGAGGACGCCGTGGACATGGCGGCGTCGAGGCGAGACAGGGCCTGGGCGGCGGAGCCGTTCTGGTGCAGGGCAACGACCAGCCCGCCGGCGGATTCGACACCCATCACCGCCGCCAAGGCTGCGAGCGCGATCAGCGGCAGATCGGCGGAGGATGCGGCGGGGATGACGACGCCGACCGCGAGGGCGCTCGCCGCCGCCTGCCACACGGCCATCCAGCCGCCCGAGCGGGTCAGGGCGATCTGCGCCGCGTCGTGATTGGCGGCGACCTGCGCGACCTGCGCGCACGCCCAGTCGTCAAGACCGTAGGCCTTCAGCTCGGGCGCGGCGGCCTCCAATGCGGCGAGGCGATCCTTCAGCGCGCCGGCGCCGATCTGGACTGCTCGGCCGGCGGGATCGGCGAGGCTGCGCGCGATCAGAACGCCGCCCAAGACAGCCGCGATCAACACGCCGAGCAGGGCCGCGCCGGCGAAAGGGGAGGCGAGGCCGGCCAGCAGCGCGGCGGAAACGGCGCCGGCGCCCAGACTCCAGGGCGCCGAGCGGCGCACTAAGAGCGTCTGAACTGCGTCGACGTCCTGAACCAAGCGGGCGGAGACCTCGCCGGACGACAGGTTCAAGGCGCGCTCGGCCGGGCCTGTGGCGATGGCGTCGAACACCTGCGGGCGCAGGCGGGCGAGCGCCTTCAAGGCGACCTCGTGGCCCGCGACGCGCTCGACATAGCGCCCGCCGGTGCGGACGATGGCCAGCAGGCGGATGATGGCGCTGGGCATCATGTAGTTGAAGCTCTGGGCGGCCGCCGCGCCCGCCAGGCCCGCAAAGGCCGCGCCCGTGATGAACCAGCCCGACAGCCCCAACAGACAGACGGCCGCCACCGAGACGACAGCGCCGCCGGCCGCAGCGAGCCGAAGCCGGGCGCGTTGAGCCTGAGTTTGGGCGGCGATCAGGCCGGCGATGCGCGACGGGACTCTCATAGCGTCACCACGCGGTCGGCCAGGGCGGCGACGGCTGGCGAGTGGGTGGTGATCAGGGTGGTGCGGCCGCGCGCGGCCTGACGGATGACGTCGAGCATGGCGCGTTCCGAGGCCGGATCCAGATTCGCGGTCGGCTCGTCCAGCACGAGAAGCGGCGCCCGCTTCAGGATGGCGCGGGCGAGGCCCAGGCGACGGCGCTCGCCGCCCGACAGACCGCCGCCACGCTCGTCGATGCGGCGATCCAGATCGCCGGACAGGCCCGCCGTGCGCGCGGCCAAGGCGATGCGGCCGGGGCAGGCGGTGCGATCCGCCAAGGCGATGTTCTCGCTCACGGTCCCAGGCGTCACGATCGGGTGCTGGCTGGCCCAGGCGACCCGCCCGGCGATGTCGCCGCACTGGCTGAGCCGCGCACCGCCCACCTCGACCTCGCCGCGCGTCAGGGGCGCGAGGCCGAGCAGCAGATGCAGGAGGCTGGACTTGCCTGCGCCGCTGGCGCCCATCATCGCCACGATCTGGCCCGGCGCGATGTCGAGGTCGAACCCGTCGATGACCGGCGCTGAGCCTTCATAAGCGATGGCGACGTCGCGGAAATGGATGGCGGGCGCCAGATCGCCGAGAGGCGCGCGCTGGGCCGGGCGCGGGTGTGGCGTGATCAGGGATGGGGCTGCGGCCTCGGCGGCCTGGCGATCATGATAGGCGGCCGCCAGGCGGCGCAGCGGCGCATAGACTTCGGGCGCCAGGGCGAGAACGAAGAAGGCGCGCGACAGGTCCAGCGTCTCGGGAACCGGGAAGGGCAGCAGCCGCAACAGGTTGAAGCCGCAATAGACGGCGATCAGCGCGACCGACAAGGCCGAGAAGAACTCCAGCATGCCCGACGACAGGAAGGCGATGCGCATGACGCGGGCGGTGCGGCGCTCCAACTCGTCCGAGGCTTGGGCGATCTGCACCGTCGTGCGGCTAACGGCCTCGAAGGCGAGGATGGCGGGCAGGGTGCGGATACGGTCGATGAACAGGCCGGACAGCCGCTCAAGCGCCTGAAACTGACGACGGCTTTCGCCCGCCGCAGCCGTGCCCGCCAGCGCCATGCCGACGATGAAGGGGAAGAGGGTGAACAGCAGGATGCCCGCCGACACCGGGCTGGCGATCGCGGCGGCGGCTATGACCAGCAGCGGCGAAACGCCTGCGGCGAGGCGCAAAGGTGCAAATCGTGAATAGTAGCCGTCCAGCGCGCCGACCCCTTCGACCAGGGCCGTCATCTGCGCGCTGGATCGCCGTCCTCGCCCGAACAGGTCTGACAGCAGGCGGCCTCGGACGTCGGTCTTTACCGCCCGACCCAGCTTCGCGCCGACGATCACGGCGGCCTGGCCGATCAGGCCGCGCGCGATCAGACTGAACACAGCCAGGGCCAGCCACGGCGCGGCGGCGGCCGGCGATACGGTCAGGCTGGAAATCGTCAAAGCCAGCCCCGCCGCGAAGCCGATCGCTGGCGCGACGTCCGCAATGGTCAACACGCCGGTCAGCAGGGTCAGCCGCCCCCACGGACGACCGATCTGCTTCAACCAGGCGGCCGCAGAGACAGGGACGATTGGCACGGCGCTCATCAGCGGACTCCAGCGCTCGGCGCAGGCCGCGCGCCACTGGGCGAAACGTCGTTGGACGAAATGTCCAAGGACCAAGCGTCCAATAGGGCCGGGCGTTCGCCGCCGCTTTGATCGAGATCAAGGCGGGCGTCCTGCGCACCGCCTACGACCGACGAAACGTCGGTCCAGCAGACCGATTCCTCGGAGCATCGCCATGATCGACCTCGCGGTCGTCGACCTGTCCCGGCTGCAGTTCGCGCTGACGGCCCTTTACCACTTCCTGTTCGTGCCCCTGACGCTGGGGCTGTCGTTCATGCTGGTCATCATGGAGTCGATCTATGTGATGACCCGCCGGCCCATCTGGCGGACGATCACCCGGTTCTGGGGCGTGCTGTTCGGCATCAACTTCGTGCTGGGCGTCGCGACCGGCATCACCATGGAATTCCAGTTCGGAATGAACTGGAGCTATTACAGCCACTATGTCGGCGACATCTTCGGGGCGCCCCTGGCCATTGAAGGGCTGATGGCCTTCTTCTTGGAAGCGACCTTCGTCGGCCTGATGTTCTTCGGCTGGGACAAGCTGAAGCCGCATGCCCACCTGTTCGTCACATTCATGGTCGCGCTGGGCACCAATCTTTCGGCTCTGTGGATCCTGATCGCCAACGGCTGGATGCAGAACCCGGTCGGCGCCGCCTTCAATCCCGACACCATGCGGATGGAGGTCACGGACTTCATGGCCGTGGTGTTCAACCCGGTGGCCCAGGCCAAGTTCGTCCACACCGTCAGCGCCGGTTACGTCTGCGCCTCGGTCTTCGTGCTGGGCGTTTCGGCATTCTATCTGCTGCGTGGCAAGCACGTTGGCTTCGCCAAGCGGTCGATGACGGTGGCGGCGGCCTTCGGCCTGGCCTCGTCCTTGTCGGTCGTCGTGCTGGGCGACCAGTCCGGCTATAATCTGACCGACAACCAAAAGATGAAGCTCGCCGCTCTGGAGGCCATGTGGCGCACCGAGCCTGCGCCCGCTGGCCTGACGCTGATCGGCATTCCTTCGATGAAGGACCGCGAGACCCATTTCGGCGTTCACGTGCCGTGGATCATGGGGCTGATCGCGACCCGCACCATCGACAAGCCTGTCGAAGGCATCTTCGAGCTGGTCGCCACGGCTGAGGACCGCATCGAATCCGGCGTCATCGCCTATGATGCGCTGGAGAAGGTCAAGGCTGACCCGGCCGATCCCGTCGCGCGCGGCGTGTTCGAGACCCATCGCCGCGACCTGGGCTACGGCCTGCTGTTGAAGCGCCACGTCGCCGATCCCCGCCAGGCCACGCCGGCGCTGATCCAGCGGACCGCATGGGAGACGGTGCCGAACGTCCCGGCCCTGTTCTGGAGCTTCCGCATCATGGCGGGCATCGGAATGTTCATGATCGCCCTATTCGGGACGGCCTTCGTGCTGTGCACCCTGCGCAAGCATCATACGAAGTGGTTCCTGCGGTTAGCCGTCCTGGCCATCCCGCTGCCGTGGATCGCCATCGAGTTCGGTTGGATATTGGCCGAGTTCGGCCGCCAGCCTTGGGCGGTGGAGGGCGTGCTGCCCACCTTCCTGGGCGCCTCGTCCCTGACCGTGCCGCAGCTGTGGGCCACGATCGTCGGCTTCACCCTGCTGTACGGCGCGCTGGCGGTGGTCGAGGTGCGGCTGATGCTGTTCGCCATCAAGAAGGGGCCGTTCCACGAACAGGAGACGTTCGGCGAACCCAGCCCCGAAGCGCCGACCGAGCGCTTTCCCGCGCCCGCCGTGGCCTGACCCAAGACCTTAGGACATCCGACAATGGATCTTCCCCTCGACTTCGCCACGCTTCGCCTGATCTGGTGGGGGCTGCTGGGCGTGCTTTTTATCGCCTTCGCCCTGACCGACGGTTTCGACCTGGGTGTCGGCGCCCTTCTGCCCTTCGTCGCCAAGACCGACGAGGAGCGCCGCATGGTGATCAACACCGTCGGCGCCACTTGGGAAGGCAACCAGGTGTGGTTCATCCTGGGCGGCGGCGCCATCTTCGCCGCCTGGCCGTTCGTCTACGCCGTCAGCTTCTCGGGCTTCTACCTGGCCATGTTCCTGGTGCTGTCCGCGCTGATCCTGCGGCCGGTGTCGTTCAAATATCGGTCGAAGCGGGCGTCGCCGAAGTGGCGGTCGTTCTGGGACTGGTGCCTGTTCATCGGCGGTTTCGTCCCGGCCCTGGTGTTCGGGGTGGCGGTGGGGAACGTCCTTTTGGGCGCGCCCTTCCATCTGGATGGCGATCTGCGGTCCTTCTACGACGGCACGCTGCTCGGCCTGTTCACCCCTTTCAGCCTGATCGCCGGCCTGTTGTCGGCAGCCATGCTGGTGCTGCACGGCGCGGCCTGGCTGTCGGTCAAGGCGGAGCCCAGCCCTGTTATGGAGCGGGCGCGCCTGTTCGGCACGGTCGCCGCTGTGTTGGCCCTGGTTCTGTTCGCGGTCGGCGGACTGTATGTCGCTTACGGCGGCCTGGGCTACCGGATCACCGGCGCGCTGGACGTCAACGGCTTTTCCAACCCACTGCGAACGACGGTCCAGGCCGCGCCCGGCGCCTGGCTGGATAACTACGGCCGCTATCCGTGGATGCTTATCGCACCGGCCTTGGGCTTCCTGGGCGCGCTGGTCGGTCTGGTCGGGATGTGGCGGCGGTCCGCGACGCTGGCGTTCGGCGGATCGTCACTGTCGGCCGTGGGCATCATTTCCACCGTCGGCCTGTCGATGTTCCCCTTCATCCTGCCCAGCTCGGTCAATCCGCAGTCCAGCCTGACAGTTTGGAACGCGTCATCCAGCCATCTGACCCTATTCATCATGCTGATTTGCACGCTGATCTTCCTGCCTCTGGTGCTGCTCTACACCGCCTGGGTCTATCGCGTGCTTTGGGGCCGGACCTCGACCGCTGCACTCAAGACCAATCCCGACCTGTACTGACCCTTAGGAGCACAGAACCATGTGGTATTTTTCCTGGATCCTGGGGCTTGGCCTGGCCGTCGGCTTCGGCGTGCTGAACGGCCTGTGGCACGAGTTCCATCTCTTTGACGAAGGCGACGCCGGCCTGTCCACGCCCGACGCATCGAAAGAGGGCGATGTCCCCCTCTAGCCCCTCGCGCGCGTCCGTTCGCGACCTGATCGCGCGCTATGACGCCAATGCGCCGCGCTATACCTCCTATCCGACGGCGGCACAGTTCACGCCCGCTGTCGGACCCGGCGAATGGGCCGACTGGCTGGGGTGCCTGCCCTCCGATCGGCCGGTCTCGCTGTATCTCCACCTGCCGTTCTGCAAGCGGCTGTGCTGGTACTGCGGCTGCAACACCCGGGCGGTGAACCGGGCGTGCGTCATTTCCAGCTATATCGATCTGCTATTGCGTGAGGCGGATTTGGTCCTGGCCCGGATCGGCCGGCCGGTCCGTGTCGGCTCGATCCATCTGGGCGGCGGCACCCCGAACATGCTGTCGCCGGACGATCTGGAACGACTATTCGCCGGTCTGTCCGCGCGGTTCGACCTAGGCGACTGTTTCGAGATCGCCGCCGAGTTGGACCCCGAAGTCCTGACGCAGGAGTGGGTCGAGGCGGCGGGCCACATCGGCCTGAGCCGCGCCAGTCTGGGGGTGCAAGACCTGTCGCCGCGCGTGCAGGCGGCGGTCAACCGGCCCGAAGGTTTCGAGACCATCCGCTGGGCGGCCGAAGCCTTGCGCGGGCAGGGCGTGACCTCCCTCAACCTGGATCTGATGTACGGCCTGCCGCTTCAAGCCGTCGAGAACGTCATCACCACCCTGGGCCAGGTCACGACGCTGAGGCCGGAGCGGATCGCCCTGTTCGGCTATGCCCATGTGCCGTGGATGAAACCGCATCAGCGGTTGATCAATGACGCCGAACTGCCGGACGCCGAAGCGCGCTTCGCTCAGAGCCAGGCGGCGGCGCGCTATCTGGTAGGGAAGGGATGGCAGGCGATCGGACTGGATCATTTCGCCCTGCCGCACGACGGGTTGGCCGCGGCGGACCGGGCCGGACGGCTGCATCGCAACTTCCAGGGCTATACCACCGACGCCGCAGAGGTGCTGATCGGCCTGGGCGCCTCGTCGATCAGCCGCACGCCCAGAGGCTATGTTCAGAACCACGCACAGGAACGCGACTGGCGCCGCGCGGTCGAGGCCGGCGATCTGCCGGTCGCCCGAGGCGTCGCCCTGACGGAACGCGACGTGTTCGTCAGCCAGATTATCGAGCGGCTGATGTGCGATTTCGTCGTTGATCTGGCGCCCATCGTTCGACGTCGCGGTCGAGACCTGTCGGACGTCGCCGGCGCCTTGTCCCTGTTGGAGCGCTTCGTCAACGACGGTCTGGTGCGGATCGACGGGACGGTGGTGGCGGTGACCGACCTGGGCCGCCCCTTCGTCCGGGCGGTTTGCGCCGCCTTCGATCCCAATGCGGCGGCTCTCCAGCAAAGGCATGCGCGGGTGGTGTGAGTGGACAGATTGTCCACCCGCTGAACGATTTGCGCTGGATCAAGGCTGAGGCGTCCACCGGGGCGCACACCCCGCTCAGACGCCTGACAAAGGCCGCACGACGCGGCCATGGCGTCGGGGATCAGAAGATGAAGACCAAGACCCTGCTGCTCGCCGCTGCCGCCTTCACCGCCTGCGCGGCGCCGGCCTTTGCTCAGACATCCGTCGCCTGGGAGACGCCCAAGAAGGGCGACTTCCTGGTGAGCGGGCGCGTCACCGACGTCTTCTCCCAGGCCGATGACGCCATCATCACGGCGGCGGGCGCGGACACCGGCCTGAAGGTGGATGTGGGCGACAGCGTCATGCCAACCCTGGGCTTCACCTACTTCCTGACCGATCACTTCGCGGTCGAGGCGATCCTGGGCACGACGCGGCACGAAATCCGCGCCCAGGGCGGCGCGCCGGATGTGGCCGTGCATGAGACCTGGGTCCTGCCGCCGGTGGTCACCCTGCAGTACCGCCCGCTGAGCCAAGGGAGCTTAAGCCCCTATTTCGGTGCGGGCGTGAACTACATGCTGTTCTACAGCGGCAAGGACAAGAACGGCTTCACCGTCGATCTGGACGACGGTTTCGGCTACGCGCTTCAAGCGGGCGCGGATGTCGGGATTCAGGGGCCCTGGAGCCTGAATCTCGACGTCAAGAAGGTCTGGTTCGAAACCGACGCCAAGATCAACGACGGCGCCCTGAAGTCCAGCGTGAACCTCGATCCGTGGGTCTTGTCGTTGGGCGTCAGCCGCAAGTTCTAGCCGAAGCCTCTACGGGTCAGCGACCTTTGTCCCATTGACTGGAACGCCGATGCGGCGCTCTTTTTCCGAAAGAGCACCAGGGAAAATCAATGGTCGCGCAAACGGGAAACGGCCACGGCAAGCTGATCAAACAGGCGCTGGACGCCGCCGGCGGTGAGGCGCGTTCGGCCCTGGCGGCGTCATGGCGACGATCGATGTCGCTTTATGGGCTCGATCCCGAGGATGAAGGCCGGCCGAACACCCTGACAGACCAGGAGTTGCGCGAAGCCCGTGACGCCCTAGAGCCAATGACAAGGGCGGCTCAGGACTCGCTTGACCGCCTGTTCCTGGCCGTCGGCGATACCGGATGCTGTGTTCTTCTCACCAACGCTGAAGGGGTGACCTTGGAACGGCGAGGCGCAGCGGCGGATGATGAGATCTTCCGCCGCTGGGGCTTGTGGCCCGGCGCGGTCTGGTCTGAGGCGGTTGAGGGTACAAACGGCATCGGCACGGCTTTGGCCGAGCGTCGGCCGCTGACCATCCATCGCGATCAGCATTTTCACACCCGTAACACGGCGCTGAGTTGCACCAGCCAACCCATCTACGGACCGACAGGGCGGCTGGCGGGCTTGTTGGATGTCTCGTCGTGCCGGGCCGATGCGACGCAGGGCGTATTGGGCTTGATCGCGGCGGCGGTGGCGGACGCTGCGAGAGCGATCGAGGCGCAAACCTTCCGGCACGCTTTTCCCCACGCGCGCATCGTGCTGACCGACGATGCGGCCGGACGAAACACGGCGGCCCTGCTGGCGGTTGATCAGGACGATCTGGTGGTCGGAGCGACGCGCGCCGCACGCCTCGCGCTCGCGATCACCGACGACCGGATCGCGAACCAGCTGGCGGCGTCGGAGGTGCTGGGCGTCGGCGCAGTAGAAGCCGATCTTCTGAACGCCGAACGCGGCGCGGTGCGTCGCGCGCTAGCCTTGAGCGGTGGCAATGTCTCGGCGGCCGCGCGCGCTCTCGGGGTCAGCCGCGCGACCCTGCACCGCAAGCTGCACAGGCTCGGCCTCTCTAACGCACCTTAGCAAGCAATCTGTCGCAGTTCTGCGACAGGTGTGCGCCGCAGAATGGCAGCGTCCTCTGGCGTCGTGCTCTCCGCCGGACGACCTTCTGATCCAACGACGTCGACAATGGACGCCAGAGGACAACGCAGGAGGCCATCATGACCAAGCCCGAATTCATCCGCGCCGCGACCCCCAAGTTCAAGGCGCGCTACGAGAACTTCATCGGCGGACAGTGGGTCCCGCCCGTAAACGGCCGATATTTCGAGAACACCTCCCCGGTGAATGGCCGCGTCTTGTGCGAGGTCGCACGATCGGACGCGGCCGACGTCGAACTGGCCCTGGACGCCGCCCACGCCGCCAAGGACGCCTGGGGGCGAACCAGCGTCGCCGAACGCGCCATCATCCTGAACAAGATCGCCGATCGGATCGAAGCCAATCTGCAAGCCGTCGCGGAGGCGGAGACTTGGGACAACGGCAAGCCAGTGCGCGAGACCACGGCCGCCGACATCCCCTTGGCGATCGACCATTTCCGCTATTTCGCAGGCTGCATCCGGGCCCAGGAAGGCGGGATCTCGGAATTGGACCACGATACGGTCGCCTATCATTTCCATGAGCCGCTTGGCGTGGTGGGGCAGATCATCCCTTGGAACTTCCCGATTCTGATGGCGGCCTGGAAAATCGCCCCGGCCCTGGCGGCGGGCAACTGCATCGTGCTGAAGCCGGCGGAGCAGACCCCGGCGTCTATCCTCGTGGTGATCGAATTGATCCAGGATTTGCTGCCGGCCGGCGTACTGAACATCGTTTCGGGCACGGGTGGCGAGGTGGGCGAGCCGTTGGCCACCAATCCTCGCATCGCCAAGATCGCCTTCACCGGCTCGACCGCCGTCGGTCAGAAGATCATGGGCTATGCGACCCAGAACCTGATCCCGGTGACGCTGGAGCTCGGCGGCAAGTCGCCGAACATCTTCTTCAAGGACGTGATGGATCACGACGACGCCTATCTGGACAAGGCACTGGAAGGCTTCGCCATGTTCGCGCTCAATCAGGGCGAGGTCTGCACCTGCCCCAGCCGCGCATTGATCCATGAGGACATCTATGAGGCCTTCATAGAAAAGGCGATCGCCCGGGTGGAGTCCATCGTCCAGGGCGACCCTCTGGACCCGGCCACCATGGTCGGCGCCCAGGCCTCGGACCAGCAGCTGAAGAAAATTCTCGGCTATCTAAAGCTGGGCGGGGAGGAGGGCGCCGAGGTCCTGACCGGCGGCGATCAGGCCGCGCTCAAGGACGATCTGGCCGGCGGCTATTACGTTAAGCCCACCGTGTTCAAAGGCACCAACGACATGCGGATCTTCCAGGAGGAGATCTTCGGTCCGGTCCTGGCGGTCACAACCTTCAAGACTTTTGAAGAGGCCATGGAAATCGCCAACGACACCGAATATGGCCTGGGCGCCGGGGTGTGGTCGCGCGACATGAACACCGCCTACCGCGCCGGTCGCGCCATCCAGGCAGGCCGCGTCTGGACCAACTGCTACCACCAATATCCGGCCCATGCGGCCTTCGGCGGCTACAAGAAGTCGGGTATCGGTCGGGAGAACCACCGCATGATGCTGGACCACTATCAACAGACCAAGAACCTTCTTCTCAGCTACAGCCCCGACAAGTTGGGCTTCTTCTGATCTAGGCGCAGGATGGCCGATCTAGGATTGGCCATCCTGCGTACGGTTCCTATCATTAGCCGCTCAGCTGGACGGGCCTGCAACTGATCACGGTGGCGCTGCTGCGAGCAGCCTGCACAGGGGACGGTTTTGAGCCGCTGAACGTCAGCTTTTGAGCTTTGAGGCAATGACCGCTCTTGGCGCATCTGCGACATCACAAATGACTTTGCCTGACTCAAAGCGGAGCTTTAAAAGGTCTGCCTTCGGATTGCGCTAATACAGAGCCTGCCGTCGTGTGATCACGACCGCACTCGACGCCCAAACCAGCGGCTCACACTGATAGCGTAGGCGGACCACGCCGCGCCGAAGAGGGCCGCCAAGTGTCGTTCCTCGCGCCGGATGGCGACGCGGTCGGTGGCGAAGGCGGCGATGGCGGTGGCTACGAAGAACCAGGCGTTGTCGACAGGCCGCCGAGGCCGAGCAGCAGCAGGCCGTTGGCGAGATAGATCGGGTTACGGCTCCAGGCGAAGGGGCCGGTCGTGACCAAGGCGGTCGCGGCCCTGTGCGGCAGGATGTTGGCCCGCCGCCGCCGCATCTCGAGCATGGCCCAAAGATCAAGGCCAAGGGCGAGCGCGACAAGCAGGCCGCCGACGGCAGAGGCGCCGGGAAATAGCGCCGGAGCAGGCAAACTCGGTCCGGCCCGGGGGCGCCTTGTAATCGTGACACAGGAAGACCCGCGCCTCGTCCGGCAAAGAGGTCAGGCGATGGATCGAGCGGTACAGGGTCCGGGCGTCGCCGCCCGGGAAGTCGCAGCGCGCCGTGCCGTAGTCGGGCATGAACATGGTGTCGCCGGGGAATACGGCGTCGCCGATGCGGCCATCGCCGACGGCGAGGGCGACGCGCCCTTATACTATCGCGAGCGCCGCCCATGACCGACGACCAGGCCGCCGCCATGGAGCGGTTGAAGGAGAAAGCGCCCGAGGCCGCCGAGCTGTTGCGCCAGCTGGCCAATGCAAACCGGCTGCTGATCCTGTGTCATATCGCCGAAGAGGAGCGCTCGGTGGGCCAGCTCGAGGCGGACCTCGGCATCAAGCAGCCGGCGCTATCCCAACAACTGGCTGAGCTGCGCCAGTATGGCCTGGTCAAGACCCGCCGTCAGTCCCGCTCGATCTTCTATTCGATCGCCGACGATCGGGCCCAGGCCGTTATGGGCATGCTCTACGAAATCTTCTGCGGCGATGCGAAGGCGGTCGGCGCGCGGCGACACGGCGCAATTCGCACGCATCACCGCCGTTGCACGTCGATGACTGAAAACTCAACTGTGCAGCAGATGCCCAACGACGGCAGCACGGCCACTCAACTGGGTGCCCAGCGTTCTCGTGCTGGGTCGGAAAGTGGCTTGGTCGGGCGCCAGATAAGGCAATTGATCGAAGCATATTGAAGTCGTGTTTTCGGCGCAGAGTGAACGACTGCTTCTTGCGCTGGGCTGACGCAGAGGGCGTGAAATTGAAACGGCAGAAAGCTCACCTTCTGGGAGGTTGATCTTCTCCGGCGGATGGCATCTGCAAGGAGGAGAACTGAAAGGTTGCGCGACTGCAGTCAGCACAGCGGCCCCGAGCGGGAGCGCGAGCGCCGCGTCGGAAGCGTCGGAGCCTGCCGCGGTGTCGTCGCACTGGACGGCGTCGTACCAGGGCGTCGGCGGCGTACTGCGTCGATATTCGACGGGGGTGCGTCGGGTGCCATCGCCGCAATGAACACGCCAGGCCCGCTCGACCGCGTCGAACTGGTCCGAGGCGTCCAGACCCAAGTCCAGTCCAACCTTGCCGACGGGTTCCTCGAACCCGTTCTCCGGCTTTGAAAGCTGCGCAGCGGCGTTTTGAGCTCTGACAGGCTTCAGCTATGCAACGGAGAGGAACTGGTGTTTTCTGCCGATAATATATCTTAGGCGATAATATGAGTGCGCTGCTCAAGGCCGCAAACGGCTGTAACGAACCACAATTGACCGCCGTTTCGATTGTTTTCCGAAATCGCACCAGAATTGATTTCCCAGCTGCTCCAGAATTTCTTCCGGCGCCCTTTCTCCAGTGTCACTCAATCCGAATGCGTTCGATGGCGTCCTGAGTGATCTGATCATTCCGACGATCATAAAGTTTGGTCGTTCTGGGGCTCGAGTGATTGGCCATCTCCTGGGCCAATTCGAGCGTGCCCTCGTTTAGCAGAAAGGTCGTGATGCCTGTTCCGCGAAACGAATGATTGCCCACCTTCTCAAGCAAGCCAGCCGCCGCCGCTCGCCGCCGCACCATGGCATAGGCATCGTGTCGCGACAGACGGCGCGTGGTGAGAAGACCGCTCCGTCCGCGTGAACTGCGGAAAAGCGGTTCGCTAGGCTCAGCGCGATGTCCGGCCGCATCAATATAGGCGTCCAAGTGGTCCAACAGTTTATGGTGGATCGGAAGCTCGTGGATCTTGCCGCGTTTTTCGTGGAGCCTGACCCATGATCGTCCAGCAGTCTGCACGAGGTCCTGAACATTCATGCCGACTGCCGCCGATACCCTTGCAAAACTATAAGTCATCAGAGCGATTAGCGCTCTGTCGCGGAGTTGCACCTGGGTTTCCGTAGGAATGCTTTCGATCAATCGCCTCGTCTGTTCTGGAGACAGGATCGGCGTCTTGCCTCGGGTCACCTCGTGGATCGGCCCTCGAACGGCATGTGCGGGATTGTTGTCCATAACGCCAGTGCGTACGAGCCAATCGAACAGGCTTCTAAGGGCGGCAAGGCGTAGCTTCACTGTGGGTGCGGCCACCCGTCCTCCGCACTCTTCTATATAGGCGGCAACATGGAGCGGTCGGATTTCGCGCAGCGACGTCAGGTTCGGGATGTCGCCCCACGTGAGGAAATCGCCAACGGATCGTAGGTATGCCGTCCTGGTGTTCGAGTTCCGAATGGTTGCGGCGAAAAATTCCAGAAAACGCTCGCCGGCGTCGTCCTGGGTGTCGGCCACAATAGCTGGAACCACCAACTGCGATTCATTCCGAACTGGTGCTCGGGCGAGTGAACCATTTCCAGGAACGGTGATGTCCGAAGGGTTAGTTTTCACCCAATAGCGCCCTACTCTCCAGTTCGGCTATGACCATACATAAAGGACATTATGTGCGACAAAATCAACCGTGCTGCCTCACGCCTTATCGAAGGGCTCAGAACTCGCTCTGCACCACTGCTACGGCTACGGCCATACGCTCGGCCTGATCGGCTGGTCACCAATGCGCCAGCAGCGGACATTGCCCTGCGGCTCAAGAGCGGACCTTTTCCCTCGGGAAACGTCACTAGTTAGGAACAAGCCATCACCTCAGTCAGGCGTAATGGCGATCAGCGACTCGACTTAAGGCAACGCTCCTGCGTACCTGAGATAAACGGGGGAGCGTATGTCGGAAATCGATGGGCAAATCGCTGATCTAACGCTGTGGGACGGGTCAACTTGGCAGTTGAAGGGCTGGCCCGGTGTAAACCGCTGGATCGGCCAAGTGGATGCGATGTGGCTTCCCATCCAAGACGGCCACGTAGGTTCTGACCCTGTGATCCTCCCTCGGTTTGGTG